>CAYUCZ010000001.1:0-223895 GCA_964443505.1 uncultured Porphyrobacter sp.
TTGCGAGCGCCGCCACCTGAAGACGGTGCGTCTACCAATTCCGCCATCTGGGCACTGAGCCCTCCGTCACGTCATGCAGGAGGGCGGGTAGGAGCGCGCCGATAGCGATCCAAGGAGCGAACTGTCAACAAGATAGTTGGACCAAGGAGGCTCATCCCCGCCGCGTGAATTCCTAACTGCTCTACGCGCGCCCTTAGCCAAGCCCCCTTACGCTCACTTGCTCAGCGCACTGACCGGACAATATCCAGAGCCTGAGCGGCAAGCGCGCTCACTTCTTCATAGTGCCCTTGCGCAACAGCATCTTTGGGTGTGAGCCAACTGCCTCCGCAGGCGATCACACTTGGAACGCCAAGGAATTCGGACAAGTTCGCCGCAGACACCCCGCCTGTTGGCATAAAGCGCATGTCGCGAAATACCGATGAAAATGCCTTCAACATCGGCACCCCTCCAGCAAGGATTGCAGGGAAGAATTTCACCGCGCGCAGGCCCATCGCATAAGCACGCTGGACCTCGCCAGCAGTCATGGTGCCAGGGAAAATAGGAATGTCTTCGGACAGACAGTATTCTACAATCTCATCAACAAGGCCGGGCGAGACGATAAATTGCGCGCCGCTCGCCACGACAGATTTGGCCTGGTCAAGCGTCAGCACAGTGCCTGCGCCCACAATCAACCCCTCCGTCTGTGCAAGGATCGCTTCCATGCCGGCCTGCGCATTATCGCTGCGCATGACGACCTCGATCACGCGCAAACCGCCTGCTGCCAGCGCGCTTGTTGTCGCGACAGCCCTATGCGGGTCGTCTTCGGCAATCAAAGGAACGACGGGGGCAGAGGATAATTGGCTTGCCAGCTGGGTGCTCAAGGCGCTCTCCAGTTTAGGATTGCAAAGTCGGACAGTGGTTCGGTGTGCAGTAATTTGCACCAGAAGCCAAATCAACCAATCACACCTGTAATAGGAGCCCCCTGACAAAATGCTGCACTTGCCACGCGTGCGCCGCGAGGTCATGTGGGTGCGCAATACGAGAGGAGACTCAGGTTACCATGCGTCAAGTTGACCATTTTATCGTCGGCGACACCCCCGCGCCTACTCGCAAACATCAGGTCTGGAACCCCTCGACCGGTGAAATTCAGGCCGAGGTAGCACTTGGCGATCGAGCCTTGCTTGAAAAAGTGATCGCCACCGCCAAGGAAGTGCAGCCAGCCTGGGCCGCGACCAACCCGCAAAAGCGGGCCCGCGTCATGTTCAAGTTCAAGGAACTGATCGAGGCGAACATGCAGAGCCTTGCTGAGCTGCTGGCGAGCGAGCACGGCAAAGTGGTCGATGATGCCAAGGGCGATGTTCAGCGCGGACTTGAGGTTATCGAGTTTGCCTGCGGCATCCCGCATGTGTTGAAGGGTGAGTACACGCAAGGTGCCGGTCCTGGTATTGACGTCTATTCCATGCGTCAGCCGCTGGGCATTGGCGCGGGCATCACCCCCTTCAACTTCCCAGCCATGATCCCGATGTGGATGTTTGGCATGGCGATTGCGGCGGGTAATGCCTTTATCCTCAAACCATCCGAGCGTGATCCATCGGTCCCCGTGAGGCTTGCAGAGCTTTTCGTTGAAGCGGGCGCACCTGAGGGTCTTCTTCAGGTTGTGCACGGCGACAAGGAAATGGTCGATGCGCTGATTGAGCATCCGGACATTCCAGCCATCAGCTTTGTCGGATCATCCGACATCGCGCATTATATCTATCGCCGCGGCGCTGAATTCCATAAGCGCGTTCAGGCATTCGGCGGGGCCAAGAACCACGGCGTGGTTATGCCGGATGCAGACCTTGATCAGGTGGTCAATGATCTTGCTGGTGCGGCTTTTGGATCTGCGGGCGAACGCTGCATGGCGCTTCCTGTGGTTGTTCCGGTGGGTGAGGATACGGCCAATCGGCTGCGCGAAAAGCTCATTCCGGCAATCAACGCACTGCGCGTTGGCGTGTCGACTGACCCAGAGGCGCATTATGGTCCGGTCGTGACGCCAGAGCACAAGGCTCGGATCGAGCAGTGGATCACGACCGCCGAACGCGAGGGCGGCGAAATTGTTGTTGATGGGCGCGGCTTCTCGCTGCAGGGCCATGAGAAAGGCTTTTTTGTCGGCCCTACCCTGATCGACCACGTGACCCCGCACATGTCGTCCTATCAGGAAGAAATCTTTGGTCCTGTGCTTCAGATCGTTCGCGCCAAGGACTTCGAAGACGCCGTGCGACTTCCAAGCGAGCATCAATACGGCAATGGCGTTGCTATCTTCACGCGCAATGGACATGCCGCACGCGAATTCACCAGCCGTGTCAATGTCGGCATGGTTGGCGTCAACGTGCCGATCCCGGTCCCGGTAAGTTATCACACGTTCGGCGGATGGAAGCGTTCGGGCTTTGGCGACATCGATCAGTACGGCACGGAAGGCATGCAGTTCTGGACCAAGAAAAAGAAGATCACCCAGCGCTGGCCCGATGGTGGCGGCGACGGATCAAATGCCTTTGTCATCCCCACCATGGGGTGATGATTTCAGAGTGAAAGATGATATGAAGGCAGGGTGATGAAAAACGCCCTGCCTTTGTTCTTGGCGCTCGCGCTTGCCGGATGCGCCGATACGAACGACGAGTCTGCCGGTGCTGATGAGGCACTGACCGCGATAGTAGAAATGCCCATTCCAGTTGAACCGGATGGCCGCATCGGTGATGGCGCCGGTCCACCTGGCGAAGTGCAAGAAGCCCTGGCCAATCGGATCCCGACGCGCTTTCAGGGCGTGTGGGACTATGTCGAAGGCACCTGCGCACGCGAAAGCGATATGCGGATGGAAATCAGCGGCGGCGAAATCCTGTTTTACGAATCCATCGGGGCCGTGACGGCTGTCACCACCGAGGGCGAAGACGTCGTTGTGACCTTGGCCATGGAAGGCGAAGGCGAGGTCTGGGAACAACAAACGCGCTTGTCCCTCAAAGGTGAAGGCCCCTCGCAACAGCTGGAGACTACAGACGGTTCCCAGCCCAAACGGCCTGACGATTACCCAAGCAAGCGCTGTCCGTGAGCGCCATAGCGAGGAAAGGGTTGAGAATGCTGCGAACATCGATTGCGCTTGCGGCGGCAAGTCTATCATTGAGCGCATGTATAGGTGCAACCGGCGCAGGTGCAGGCGGCGCGTCCGAGCCGGCTCGTCCCGCAAACGGCAATTGCAATGCACTGCTAGCGCAGTCGTTTGTGGGACAGACCGCGACGCAGGAAACCGGCGCTGCAATTCGCGAAGCATCGGGCGCGCGCATTTTGCGATGGGGCCCGCCAGACAGTGCGTGGACCATGGATTACAGGGAAGATCGCGTGAATGTTCGCTATGATCGCCAAATGATGATCACCACCATTTCCTGCGGATAGGCTGACCTTATGAGCGATCGCACGCGCACGACTTCTGGCTCACCTTTCGAGGCCCAGTTCGGTTTCTGCCGAGCGGTGCGCGTCGATGGTTCTGGGGCAAGCCGCATCATCGTTGCAGGCACCGGCCCGGTTGAGCCTGACGGCACGACCACGCCCGGCGGCGTCGCAGAGCAGGCCGATCGGTGCCTCGCCATTATTGTCGCTGCAATCGAAGAATTGGGCGGTTCAGCCAAGGACGTGGTTCGAACCTGTATGCTGTTGACCGATCCGACGGACCAGGATGCGGTCGGCGAAGTGCACGCGCGCTATTTTGCTGCAGCGCCGCCCGCTGCAACCATGGCCGGTGTTGCCTGGCTATGCCGCCCCGAATGGAAGGTCGAAATCGAGGCCGAAGCCGTCATCAGCGAATGATCAGGCAAAGATCCGCAGTTCAGGAGCGCTGAAATGCGCAGCCACCAGAGCCTCCTTCACACGCTCAATCAATTCATCGATGCTCCCAATCTCGGCCAGATCGCGTTCAGAGAGCAAGACACGAGGTTGCTCTTGCGGACTTACTATCGCGATCGCTGGAAGCGCGATGGGAGCATCGGGGTAGCGATCGACGAACTCGTCCTTGTGATATGCCAGAACCTTGAACGGAAGGCTGTCGAGAAAGCGGCGCCAGTCATATCGCATCGATATCGCGCCATAGGTGATCGCGCATAAGGAGCATGGATAGGTCGCGGGCGAAACGAGTTTCCAGACGGTATCCCTGATCGCATTCAAGATACCGCTCTCGGCATTGTAGACTAACAATAGATGCACTTGCCCCCGGACCATGCAGTAAATACGCGCAAGTCACTTCTCGGGTTACAAGGTTACAAAAATTTGTGCCCTGGCAGACACAAAAACCCGGATAGGCAATCTGCTTCTATCGCTCTTTTCTAGCAGGCCCACACGGGCTAGACGGCACCGCATGACTGGACAATTCTCACTCACCGACGATCAGCTCGCGATCCAGGAGATGGCGCAGCGTTTCACCGCAGACAACATCACTCCGCATGCCGCGGAATGGGATGAAAAGCACATTTACCCTATCGACACGATCAAGCAGACAGCCGAACTGGGCTTTGGCGCGATCTATGTGTCGGAAGAATCAGGCGGGATCGGGCTCGGCCGGCTGGAAGCAGCGCTGATCATGGAAGCGATGGCGTATGGATGTCCATCGACCAGCGCGTTCATCTCGATCCACAACATGGCCGCATGGATGATCGATCGGTTCGGCTCGCAAACGGTCAAGGACAAGTACCTTCCCAAACTGGTGACGATGGAAAACATCGCGAGCTACTGTCTGACTGAACCGTCATCCGGATCAGATGCTGCCGCGCTCAAGACGACCGCCCGATTGGATGGCGATCACTACATCCTTAACGGCTCAAAGCAGTTTATCTCGGGTGCGGGCTCGAATGAGATATATGTTGCGATGGTTCGGACGGGGGAAGACGGGCCAAAGGGTATCACCTGCATGGTGATCGAAAAGGACATGCCGGGCGTTTCCTTCGGCGCGAATGAAAAGAAGCTAGGCTGGCATTCGCAGCCAACAGCGCAGCTCATCCTCGAAGATGTGCGCGTGCCGGTGGAGAACGTCGTGGGCGGCGAAGGCGAAGGCTTCCGCATCGCGATGATGGGCCTTGATGGCGGGCGTTTGAACATCGGCGCATGTTCGCTCGGCGGAGCACAGCGCTGCCTCGATGAAGCGATCAAATACACCAAGGAGCGCACGCAATTCGGCAAAGCTGTCGCCGAGTTTCAAAACACCCAGTTCACGCTCGCCGATATGGCAACCGACCTCGAAGCGGCGCGTGCCTTGCTTTACATGGCAGCGGTCAAGGTGACCGAGAACGCACCCGACAAGACGCGCTTCTCCGCCATGGCAAAACGGCTTGCGACCGACAACGGATCGAGTGTGGTTGATCGCGCGCTGCAATTGCATGGCGGCTATGGCTACCTTCAGGACTATCCGATTGAACGGTTCTGGCGCGATTTGCGCGTCCACTCGATCCTTGAAGGCACCAATCAGATTATGCGCATGGTCGTAGGCAGAGATCTGCTGCGGCAATAACACTGGCATGAGATTGCTCACGATCCTTGCTGGCTACGCGACCTCCTCCGTTGCGGCGATGGTGGTGCTGGTAATCTTTGGCTGGATCGATTCAGGCAGTCTCAGCCTTGACCGGATCGGCTTTATCGCCCCTCTTTTCGTGGGAGGCGCAGCCAATGGTGCGCTGTTCGCGCTTCCGATCGCAGTGCCAACGATCATTTTCACCGAGTGGACCCGCCTCCATTCGGTGTGGATTTTCATCGCGGCAGGCCTTGCGACAGGCGTTGTCATGATCGGCTTTCTTGGCACCTTTTCACTGGCTGAGGCCATCGCGCTCCAGCCTTACGCCGTGCGCGACATCATAGTCATTTCGGCAGTTACGATCACAGCATCGGTAACATACTGGCTGGTCGTGTGGCGCATGTTTCCGCCCAAGCCAACGCAAACGATAGACGGCACCGCACCCGAATGATCAGCGCCTCATCTCCATCAGACGCAGAGCAACTTTCGCTCGCGACTGTTACTCTGGTCGTGCCAGACTACGACGAGGGCATTGCCTTTTACGCTAATGCGCTTGGATTCGAACTTATCGAGGACAGCGACCTTGGGGACGGCAAACGCTGGGTCGTTGTCAGCCCCTCAGGCGGCGCGCGCCTGTTGCTGGCCAAGGCCGCAGACGGCAAGCAAAGGGCCGCCATCGGCAATCAGACGGGAGGACGCGTCAGCTTCTTCCTTCACACATGTAATTTCACCGACACCCATGCCCGCTTTGTTGCAGCGGGAGTGGATTTCCTCGAAGCCCCGCGCCAAGAACCCTATGGCACCGTGGCAGTCTTTAGCGACCCGTTTGGCAATCGCTGGGACCTCATCGAACCGAAAGCAGTCCAATGACCAACGACGTTCTCATCCGCACAAACGGCCCGGTCGGCCATATCTCGCTTAATCGGCCCAAGGCATTGCACGCGCTGACGCTTGAAATGTGCCATGCCATGAGCGCAGCGCTTTCCGAATGGGAAAGTGATAATGCGATTGAAGCGGTGATCCTTGATCACGATGAAGGTCGCGGCTTCTGCGCTGGGGGTGACATAGCCTTCCTGCGCAATTCGGCGCTGAATGATGGCGGGATAAGCGGGCGCAAGTTCTTTCATGACGAATACCAGCTGAACCATCAGATGTTCACCTACCCCAAGCCTATCGTCGCGTTCATGGACGGCGTGACCATGGGCGGCGGCGTTGGCATCTCTCAGCCTGCCAAGTTCCGCGTCGCGACTGAAAACACGCGCTTTGCCATGCCTGAGACCGGCATAGGCCTGTTCCCGGACGTTGGCGGAGGCTGGTATCTTTCGCGCCTTGGCGGAAGGCTTGGACAGTTCCTAGCGCTGACCGGGGCAAGACTGAAAGGAGAGGAATGCCTTTGGGCAGGCCTCGCCACACATTACGTGCCAAGCGAGATGCTTGAGGAACTGAAAGCTCGCATCATTGAAAAGCCGAGCCGGATCGCAGGCATCCTGTCCGAGCCAGTGGGCACTCCTCCGCCTGCACGACTTGAAGAGAACGCAGTCAAGATCGCCCGTCACTTTGCCTCTGATACATACGAGGAGATCCTCGCCAGCCTTGAGGCTGCAATCGAGGATGGCGACGAATGGGCAGTGAAAGAACGCGATACGCTGGGAACCAAGAGCCCGCAGACCTGCAAGGTAGCGCTGCGCCAGCTTGCGACCAGCGAACAGTTGGATAACTTCGCCGACAACATGGTGATGGAGTACCGCATAGCCAGCCGTGTTCTGACCCGGCCCGACTTTGCCGAAGGCGTTCGCGCCGTCATCACGGACAAGACCAACGATCCTAAATGGGACCCTGCAACACCAGCGGAAGTGAGTGATGAACTGATCGACAGCATCTTTGCGCCGTTGCCTGCCAATGAAGAATGGAAGCCACTGAAATGACCGATAGCAAAAGCTACGAGACCATCACTGTTGAGAAGAACGCACAGGACAATGCTGGCGTTACTCTGATCACGCTCAACCGGCCCAAGTCGCTCAATGCGCTAAGCTCTGGCGTGCTTGCAGAACTGATAGACGCCTTTGCCGACTATCAGGCTGACTCCAGTCAGCTGTGCGCCGTTCTCACCGGTGCCGGAGAAAAGGCCTTTGCGGCAGGCGCAGACATCAAGGAGATGGCTGAGAAACCCGCAGCTGATTTCTATCTTGATGATTTCTTCTCCGGCTGGACCAATGATCTTGTGAAGACCACACGCAAGCCGTGGATCGCGGCGGTGAACGGGTTTGCCCTTGGTGGCGGATGCGAATTGGCGATGATGGCTGATTTCATCATCGCTTCTGAGAATGCCAAGTTCGGTCAGCCCGAGATCAACCTTGGTGTAGCCCCGGGCATGGGCGGCTCGCAGCGCCTGACCAGAGCGATCGGCAAGTCGAAGTCGATGGAAATGTGCCTGACCGGCCGCATGATGAGCGCCGAGGAAGCCGAGCGAGCCAATCTGGTCGTGCGGGTTGTACCGCTGGCAGACTTGCTCGCCGATGCGCTGAAAACCGCTGCGACCATCGCGGCAAAGCCGCCAATGGCAACAATTGCGAACAAGGAAATGGTCAACTCTGCGTTTGAGACAACGCTTGACCAAGGCCTGATCATGGAACGCCGTATCTTCCAGATCCTCACTGCATCAGAGGACAAGGCCGAAGGCATGGCAGCTTTCATCGAAAAGCGTGAGGGCAATTGGAAAGGCCGCTGAGCCTTCCACGGGGAGAGAGAGATGAAAATCGCATTTATCGGCCTAGGCAATATGGGCGGCGGAATGGCCGCAAACCTGGTCAAAGCAGGCCACGATGTGCGCGCCTTTGACCTGGCGGCGCCCGCGCTTGAGGCAGCGCGTGCTGCCGGCTGCACCACTTTCGAACAGGCCAAGGAGGCCTGCGCCGGCGCAGAGGCAGTGGTCTCGATGCTGCCTAATGGTGCAATCGTCAAAGGTGTCTACGAGAACGAAGTCATTGGCCATGCGCCCAAAGGCGCGGTGTTCCTTGATTGCTCG
The DNA here is from genome assembly GCA_964443505.1 of uncultured Porphyrobacter sp. GTDB lineage: Bacteria > Pseudomonadota > Alphaproteobacteria > Sphingomonadales > Sphingomonadaceae > Erythrobacter. Next base: position 8,529 of record CAYUCZ010000001.1, read on the forward strand.
ACCATCGACGTTGCCACTGCGAAAGCGGTTGTCACATCAGCTGAATCGGCGGGATATGACATGGTCGATGCGCCCGTATCAGGCGGAATCGCTGCGGCAAACGGCGGCACGCTGACCTTCATGGTCGGCGGCAGCAGCGGCGCATTTGAGCGAGCCGAGCCGATCCTTGATGCCATGGGCAAGGCCGTGATCCATGCTGGCGATGCAGGCGCGGGGCAAACCGCAAAAATCTGCAACAACATGCTGCTCGCCATCACGATGATCGGCACATCCGAAGCGATGAAGATGGCCGAAAAGCTCGGGCTCGATCCCCAGAAGTTTTATGAGATCAGTTCGCAATCTTCTGGCTACAACTGGTCGCTCAACGCTTACACTCCTCTACCGGGTGTTGGTGTCGAGAGCCCAGCCGACAATGGCTATCAAGGTGGTTTTGCCACGCCTCTGATGGTCAAGGACTTGCGCCTCGCAATGGAAGCGGCAGAGACAGCAGATGCGCCTGTTCCTTTGGGGTCGCGTGCTGCTGCGCTTTACGAAGACTTCCTTGGCGCTGGCAATGAAGCCTTGGACTTCTCGGCGATTATCAAAACGTACTCTTGAACGCCCCTCACAGCGGTCGGTTGATCTCTGCAATGATCCGCGTGAGCCAATCACGCGGTGCCTTGCGCCGCCCAATGTCGGCGACGAATTCTTGTCCGCGCGCCACGCTTTTGAGCCGGCCACCCCTTAACCAACGGTCGGCGCGATCATGATAGGAAAGCCCGCCGCGCTTTAGCCAGCCTGGTCGCCGCCAGACGCTCGGCGGGCCGTCCGCGACCGTCAATCGCAGAGCCTCGCTTGCTGACTTGGCCTGGCGCCCCTCACCTGCCCAAATGCAATCATTGCGATGATGAAGGGCAAGCGCATGCGGGTGCCTCAGTGCGACAAGTTCGTCAGGCACATGGCTGCTCAGGTCAATGATCCGTTCGACCCGCAGATAGCCAAAGATGCGGTGGTGCGGCTCACCGGTTGCCTCCTCCGCAAACAAACCGAAGAACACAAAGACATCACCCAATCCGACACCTTGTCGTTCCAGGTGAGTCTGGGCCGCACCGCATTGCCCAAAGACGCAGGTGTCATCAGCAAGAAACATCGGATCGTGATGGCACAGGTCGCTCGCGGCGAGTTGGCTCCTGCTTGCCTTCGCTGCATGGTCACCCAGCCCGAGATCGCCGTAGCTTGTCTGGCTGGCCGCCCCAGCGGGAATGGGCAAGCTTATCGGAACGCCCTCGACAATCGGGGAAGGTCCGCCGCCCGCGCTGCTGTCAAAGCCCTTGCGTGAAAAGATGATGCGCATTCGATCCTATATGCCTCGCGACAGAAAGTTTCACAAACGAACGTTCTGCGTGCTTTGCGTGGCTGGGCGAATGGCGCTAAAGGCGCGGCCATGGAACAGGCAACCAAGGTTACCGCGCTGGTCATGGCTGGCAAGCGATCGGGGCTTCTAGACCCGCTAGCTGCAAAGGCCGGTGTATCCCAAAAAGCAGTGGTGCCCGTCGCAGGCGTGCCCATGGTTGAACGGGTGGTGCAACAGGTGGCGGAATGCGAGCAAATTGGCGCGATCCGGCTTGTTGCTCATGAACCTGATGAAATTGCGGAACTTCCGACCGTCTCTGCGCTCCTGAAAGAGGGCCGGTTGAGCTTTGCAGAGGGCAAGTTCAACATCGTCGACAGCGTGTTTTCCGGCGCTGAGGGTATCAATTTCCCGATGATCATCACGACTGCGGATAATTGTCTCGTCACGGCCGAGGGGTATGGCGAGTTCATCGCCAAATGCATCGACGCCAAAGCGGGGGCAGCAGCAGCACTCGCGCGCAAAGAAGAAGTGCTGGCGGTTGATCCGGTTGGTCAGAAACGCTTTTATCAGTTCCGCGACGGCGCATTCTCCAACTGCAACCTTTACTGGATGGAAAACCGCAAGGCTCTCAATTCGGCGGAGATCATGCGAGGGGGCGGCCAATTCGTGAAGTTCCCGAGCCGCATCATCAAAGCCTTTGGTTTTATGAACCTCATCCGTTTTCGCCTGGGGACCGGTTCAAAAGACAAGCTGTTCGAACAGGTATCAAAACGGTTTGGGTTCAAGCTGGCGCTGGTTGAGCTGTCCGATGGGCACTATGCCATTGATGTCGACAATCAGCGCACATTCGATGTTACCGAACGGCTTTTGAAGCGGCGTGAGGCCGCTGCCAAAGCCTGAGGGGTGCCTGGCTAAGCGATGAAGCGCCTTTTCACCAATATGGGCTGGCTGCTTGGCGGGCGCGGTATCAACGCGGTCCTAAGCCTTGTCTATCTTGCCCTCGCCACCCGAACACTCGGCCTTGAAGGGTTTGGCCATTTCGGCGCGATTGTCGCGCTGGGTCTGGTCGTCACCGGTCTGGCCAACTTTCAAACGTGGCAATTCATTGTGCGCTGGGGCGCAAATGGCGGCGATCACAGCCGAGACGGAGCGGCAAACCCTGCAAGCGAGGCGACCGGCTTTGCGATCGCGCTCGATTTGCTCTCCGTCGCCATGGGAACCGTGCTCGCGGCGGTTTTAGTCTGGAGCGCTCCCATTATCGGGCTGCCTATCCCTGCTGACCTGTTGTGGCTGGCATTTGGTTACTGCGTTGTCTCGCTGCTTTCGATCCGCACCACGCCGGTTGGCCTTTTGAGGCTCCGCTTCAAATATGCGACCGCGACTGCAGCGGAAGCTGTGCAGCCTGTCGTCCGGGCATCGGGCGCAATCCTTGCCTGGCTCTACATGCCAAGCGTGACCGGTTTCATTCTTGCTTACGCAGTCTCTGAACTGGCGGTTGCAATTGCCCTGTGGATTGCCGCCGCGCGCACTGAGAGGATTGATCTGTCCGCGCTCAGCCTCTCGCGCATTCCTGCAAAACACAAGGACGCCTGGCGGTTTGTGTGGTCGACCAATATGTCAGGTAGCCTCACGATCGCTGGCAAACAGATCACGATCCTTCTGGTGGGGGTGTTCGGCGGCGCAGCGCTGCTTGGCGGGTTTCGTGTCGCGAGCCAGTTGGGTCAGGCCTTGGTTGCCTTGGCCCAGACAGTTTCAAAGGCGATCCTGCCCGAACTGGTCCATGCAAAAGACGATGCGCTCGCCATGGCGCGGCGCATGGCAAACATTGCACTGATTGGCGGAGTCATTGCTGTCCTTGTGGCGATTGTCTTTGGACGATTGGGGCTCGATCTGATTGCCGGCAGCGAGTTCCGCGGCCGCGGCTTCTATTGGGCGATGGTTATTCTCTCGATCGCAGGCGCGGTCGAACTGGTTGGGGCAAGCCTTGAATCGCTGTTGGTATCGGCTGGCCGCGCTGGCACCGCCTTTATCGTGCGCGCTGTCCCGACCGTTCTCGCGTTTGGGCTGCTCGACCTTGCGATTGGTTGGAACGGTGCGCTGGGGGCGGCCTTTACCGTGCTCGGGTCAAGCGCGCTGGCTGTGATCGGCTTCTACGTTGCGATCCTCAATATGCAGCAGATTCGCATCGTGGTTGAACCTGATGAGGGGGCAGAGATTCCTCCCCCACCACCCTCTGCCAACGGAATGTGATCAGCCTGCGGGATCTTCCCAAGCCAGTTTGGGTTTGCGTGCAGCTGCGGTCTCATCAAGCCTGCGACGCGGGGCATAATATGGCGCCTGCTTGAGGCTCTCATCGCCAGCCTTTGCCCTTTCGGCCACGCTGCGAATGGCCGAGATGAACTGGTCAAGCGCCGCCTTGCTCTCAGTCTCGGTCGGCTCGATCAGCATCGCGCCGTGGACCACCAGCGGGAAATACACCGTCATAGGGTGATAGCCTTCGTCGATCAGGCCCTTCGCAAGATCCAGCGTCGAAAGCCCCTCAGCAAAGTCCTTGTCGCCAAACAGGGCCTCGTGCATGCACGGGCCGCTATCTGCAAAGGGCGCGTGGAGGGAATCTTCGAGGCTGCGCAAGATGTAGTTTGCGTTGAGCACTGCGTCTTCGGCCACTTGCTTCAGGCCGTCCGCGCCGTGGCTGAGCATATAGGTCAGCGCGCGGGTGAACATGCCCATCTGGCCGTGGAAGGCTGTCATGCGGCCAAAGGTCTGCCCGCGTGATGCTTCGCGCGCTTCCTCTTCAACGATCTCGAATGTCCCGTCCTCATCCTTTCGCACGAAAGGCAGAGGGGCAAACGGAGCGAGCGCCTCTGAAAAGACCACTGGTCCAGAACCCGGACCGCCGCCGCCATGCGGGGTGGAGAAGGTCTTGTGCAGGTTGATGTGCATAGCATCCACCCCAAGATCGCCTGGTCGCACGCGGCCGACGATGGCGTTAAAGTTGGCGCCGTCACAATAGACATAGCCCCCTGCATCGTGGACTGCATCGGCAATCTCGCGGAAGTCCTTTTCAAACAATCCGCAAGTGTTGGGATTGGTGATCATCACCGCCGCAACATCAGGCCCCATGCGCGCTTTCAGTTTTGCAACATCAACCCGGCCATCAGGCGTCGCCGGAATATCCTCGACCCGGTAGTTTGCAAAAGCTGCGGTGGCAGGATTGGTGCCATGCGCGCTTTCCGGGACCAGCACCACTTCGCGCGCGTCGCCGCGGGCTTCGTGCGCTGCCCTGATGGCAAGGATCCCGCAAAGCTCCCCGTGCGCGCCCGCCTTGGGGCTCATCGCTACAGCTGGCATCCCCGTCAGCGTTGTCAGCCAGTTGCCAAGCTCGTGGATCACCTCAAGCGCGCCCTGCACGCTGCTTTGCGGTGCCAGTGGATGGATATCAGCAAAGCCTGGCAGCCGCGCGACTTTCTCGTTGAGCCGCGGATTGTGCTTCATCGTGCAAGAACCGAGCGGAAAGAAGCCAAGGTCAATGCCATAATTCTGACGGCTCAGCCGGGTGTAGTGGCGTACTGCCTCAGGTTCGGTCAAACCGACAAGGCCGATAGGCTCGGAGCGCTCGAGCCCGCCCAAACGAGTGCTGGCCTCAAGGTCAGGCACTGGCAAGTCAACGCCGGTAGTCTCGGCATGGCCGATCTCAAACAGCAATGGCTCTTCGAGCATCAGCGCACGATTGCCGGTGGTCGTTGCAGGGCCCGTGTGAAGGCCATCTTCGGCGGCGGTCATCTCGGGCTTCCAGCCTGATTTGTTAGGCGCGTTCATTATGCGGCCTCCTTCACGAGCTCTTCCAGCTGCGTTGCAAGCGTCTCGATGTCTTCGAGCGTCGTGGTTTCGGTCACCGCGACAAGCAGAGCATGCTCCAGCGCCTCGACCCCGGGATAAAGTCGACCAAGCGATACTCCGCCGAGCACACCGCGGTCAGCAAGGTCACGCACGATCTCTCGTGCAGGTTTCCCGTCAAGCATCAGGGTGAATTCGTTGAAGAACGCATTGTTGAGCAGTGTGACACCGGGAACCTGATCGAGCCTGTTAGCCGCAAGGCAGGCAAGCCTGTGGTTCTCTGCCGCCAGTTCGCGCAAGCCTTTCTCACCTAGAAGCGTCATATGCGCACTGAACGCAAGCGCGCAAAGGCCGCTATTGGTGCAGATGTTGGACGTCGCCTTTTCCCGCCGGATATGCTGTTCGCGGGTTGAAAGCGTAAGAACAAAGCCGCGCTTTCCTTCAGCATCGACAGTCTCACCACACAGGCGCCCCGGCATCTGGCGTACGTGTTTGGGATCGCGAACGGCGAACAGACCCAGATAGGGTCCGCCGAACTGCAAGCCGACGCCAATCGACTGGCCTTCACCCACGACGATATCTGCGCCCATTTCACCCGGAGCGGTGATAGCACCCAGCGCGACCGGTTCGGTGTTCACCACTACCAGCAAAGCGCCATGGGAATGCGCTGCCTCGGCCACAGGCTTCAGATCAGAAATCCGGCCAAGGATGTCAGGATACTGGACCACCACACAGGCTGTCTCATCGTCGATGCGGCTTGTCAGGCCATCAAGGTCGGCTTCGCTCTGGATCGCGGGCGCACTGTCGGCGATCACGTCGCCAGTGAAGTGTGCCATGGTCTTCACGACCTCGGAATAATGCGGGTGGAGAGCACCGGACAGCACGGCCCGCTTCTTGCGTGTCACGCGCGTTGCCATCGCTACAGCTTCCCAGCAGGCGGTCGATCCGTCGTAAAGCGATGCATTGGCAACAGCACAGCCATAAAGGCGCGCGACCTGTGTCTGGAATTCAAACAGCATCTGCAACGTGCCCTGAGCGATCTCTGGCTGGTAGGGCGTATAAGCGGTCAGGAATTCACCGCGCTGTATGATGTGATCGACCGAGGCTGGAACATGATGGCGATAGGCGCCCGCGCCAAGAAAGAAGGGAGCATCACCTGCCGCGAGGTTTTTTGCCGCGCGTGCCTTCATATGGCGCTCAACCGCCATTTCGCTTGCATGCATAGGCAGATCGCGGATCGGCCCGTCGAGCCGGGCGATTTCTGGCACATCGACGAACAGATCATCGACCGAGCCTGCTCCGATTGTCGCAAGCATGTCTGCACGATCAGTGTCAGTGAGGGGGAGGTAACGCATTCCTGATGTCCTTGATCGGCCCCGTCGCGCCCCGCAGAGCGGCAAGAGCGATGTCGAAAGTTAGAGGCTGTCGACGAAGGCCTTGTAACCGCTCTCGTCCATAAGTCCCTTGAGCTCTGAACTGTCGGAGATTGAGAGGCGGAAGAACCAGCCTTCCTCTTCGGGCGATGAGTTCACAAGCGCCGGATCTTCCTCAAGCGCGCCATTGGTTTCGGTTACTTCGCCAGAGATTGGCGAATAGACGTCGCTTGCCGCCTTTACACTTTCGACAACCGCCGCATCGCCACCCTTGTCAAGCGCGGCGCCAACTTCTGGCAATTCGACGAAGACAATATCGCCCAATTGCTCCTGCGCGTAATCGGTAATCCCGACCGTGGCGCTTTCGCCTTCAACGTCAATCCATTCATGTTCATCGGTGAAGTAACGCGGCATTGATCATTTCCCCCTGAAGTAGCGGTGCGGCACAAATGGCATAAGTGATACGGTGGCGGGCAGCCTGCGGCCGCGCACTTCGCATTCGAGCGCGGTCCCTCCGGCTGTGTAAGCATTGTCGATATAAGCCATGGCGATTGGCTGGCCGAGCGTGGGCGAAAAGCCGCCGCTGGTGACCACGCCTACCTTCTCATCGCCTGCATAGACATCAGCGCCTTCACGCGCAGGCAAACGCCCGTCGAGTTTCAGCCCGACGCGGCGTTGTTTGAGCGTGCCCGCATCGAAATCAGTAAGCCTTGCCGCAACGGCCATGTGGCCATGGTAGCCACCTGTTTGGCGTCGCTTCTTGGACAAAGCGAAAGTGAGATCGGCGCTTACCGGATCGGTGTTGGTATCAAGGTCATGCCCATAAAGCGGCAGGCCGGCTTCAAGCCTCAAACTATCGCGCGCGCCAAGCCCTGCAGGTTTGACCCGGTCATCGTCAAGCAATGCGTCAGCAAGATTTTCGGCCGACTTTTCATGGACAGCAATCTCAAATCCATCTTCGCCGGTATAGCCTGCTCGGCTTACCCAGACATGGCCGCCATCCCATTCAAAGAGGCCTGCGGTCATAAAAGTCAGCGCACCGGTTCCGGGCATCAATGCGTCCAGCACGTCGCCAGCCTTTGGCCCCTGCAATGCAAGCAAAGCAAAGTCATCGAAATGGGTGAGCGTAACCTCATCGTCCAGATGCTCTCGCAGGTGAGCGATATCGTCCCACTTGCACGCTCCGTTGACCACCAATGCAAGGTGCGGACCGGTGTTAGTGACCATCAGATCATCGATAATCCCGCCCGCTTCGGTGAGCAGCAGCGAGTAGCGCATCTTGCCCGGCTTCAGATTGGTGATCGCGCCAGGCAGAAGTTTTTCGAGCTCGCGCGCGGCAAGGCCAGAATCGCTATCAGGCGATTTGAGAGCCAATTGACCCATATGCGAGACATCGAAGAGGCTTGCGTTGGTTCGGGTCCATTCGTGTTCGGCCACGATGCCTTCGTACTGGATCGGCATCTCATAGCCAGCAAATGGAACCATGCGCGCCCCACGGTCGCGGTGCCATTGATCCAAAGGCAGCTTTGCCAGTGGCAGGTCTTCAGGTGTCTCTTGGTCGCTCAAATCAGGTCCCCGAACAGGCATTCCAACGCTTCGATGTGAAGCGAGTTCCTGCCCCCTCTGTCGGGTAAACCTGAGAGCTTAGCCGGCGCGCTTGATACGCTCAGCCTTCCCCTTCGGTGGTCGCGGACAAATGCCCGAAACGCTTTCCAGAGTGCCTATGCCTTGGTCGCGGTCCGTTTGCCTGAGAGTTTCCGGGGCGGTTGCTCCTTCGGCGCCGAACTGGGAGAGCATCCCAGCCAGTCTCTCCCGCGAAAGACGCCGGAATCACTCCCGGCAGGCAAGGCCTATGTTGCGGATGCGAAATGACGCGTCAATCGCGCAGCGACTTCAAATGCAAATAATTGTGCGCAAATCGCGCCCGGACGCGGTTATCCTTGCGCACAGTCGCCTGCGGTCAGCGTGTAGCTCTCACCATTTGCCTCGGTCACGTCGACTTTCGCGCACCAGCCGTCCCGGTACGACGTCTTTAACCGGGACAGGACCTGCCTCTCTCCGGCGGTGATCGTAGTGGTGCTGTTATGGCGAGAGGTGGAGGAACCGGTCAGCTCGAGCGCAAACTCAACCCGCTGATCGGTTTGGGAATGCGCGATCAACTCCAATTCAACATTGTCAGCGCGTTCCGTCACCGAAAGCGCCAAAGCGCGCGGTGCGGCTTTCGTTTCGGTTGCATTCGCAGTTGTTACGCCAATCAAAGCAAAGGCTGGCGCGAGAATGCTGAAGAGACGAATGGGCCTTCGCATCGCGGGCGCGCTCTAATTGCCACCCAATTGGCTTACGATCGCATTGACCACGGCCTGCGTTTCAGGCGAAAGTTCAACCCCGCCTTCGCCTTCGGCAGAGGTGGCCTGCGCATCGCTCAACACGGATTGCTGGCCCAATGCGACAGACGCGATAGCCTGATCGGAAATGTTCTCAGCCCGGCCTGAATTTTGCGCCAGCCGCGAGATCGCTGCTTCCAGCGTTGCGATACGATCGCTGTCAAAACGCCCGCCAAGAAGATTGTCTTCTGCCGAGCCATTATTCCGCCGCTGAGCGAATTCGGCAGAACGTGTTTCAATTCGCTCTTCACACAGCGCGCGAATGGCCGGAATGTTGTTCGCCTGTTCGCAGATATCTGTGCCTTCAACCGCTTCGAGCAGCACTTGCCGTTCAGCAGGAGACAGCTGCGCCAAGGCCTGCGCCGACTGACCATCTGAAAGCTGGTCTACGTCCTGCGCACCCTCACCATTCGACACCTGAGCCAAGGCTGCATTCGCACGTTCGCGAGCGAGCTGCTCTTGTTCTGCGGCGCGCGCGCGAGCGGCAGCGACGGTTTGCGGTGTGATCTGATCGGGGAAATAGACAGGAGACCCGATTTGCCTGGGCTGAGGTTGTGCTTCGACCTGTTCCCTCGCGTCTTCAGGTGCCTGATTGATAAAGGCACTTTCCTCGCGCGGCACCTTGTTCGGATTGTCCTGAGCGATCAGCGTTGCAGGCAGCCAAACGGCCATGCCAACAAGGGCAACCCTTGAGACAGTCCAGATGGATGCGTTCGCCAGAATTATCCTCACATGTTGGTTTGAAGGATATACATAGCCTGTCCGCCAGTTTGCTCAACAGTCATATCTGAAAGACCAGAGCCGTCCTGAACCCATTCGAGGCGGTTTCCCGCACCGAGCTGAGAGGCGGTCAAAGTGTTGTTGTCACCATTTTGAGTGAGACGGGCCTGATTGTCTTCCCCGTCCTGGACCAGTTCAATCGAGTTTGATGAGCCGGATTGCACGATCTCGGCCGCCGTTGCGATTGTCCCGTTATTGTTCTGTGCAAGCAACACGCTGTTGCCATCACCAGTCTGCCTGAGATTGGCGATTGTCTCGCCAAGACCAGTTTGTCCGATCTCAGCTTCATTGCCATTACCGTCTTGTCCAACAACCGCGATATGCGATCCGCCGTCTTCTTGCTCAAGCGAGATCATGTTGTCGCTGCCATCCTGCGAGATCGTTGCCTTCTGCGCTGGAGAAGTCTGCTCAATGGACGTTGAATTGCGTTCGCCAATCTGATCGACGAACACGCTGGTTCGCGCTGTTGTTGGCGTTTCGATCGGCGTGAAAGTCGGCATGGCCACCTGCGCCGCAGCGGGCGCGCCTACAAGCATAACGCTCATCACAAGTGCCGGGATGAACCGGACGAAAGAGTGGTTTGCGAATGTGCTCATAGTTTGCCTTGCATTCTTGTGTGAAGGGATGCCGAGCGAGCCCCCCGCTCGCCCGGCATACCTATTCCTTTGTTAGGGCGTGCCCTGCGTCACAGTGGTGGTGTTACCCGTGCCACTCTGGCTGATGATCGAGGCGCTGCCGTCGTACTGGGTAACAGTCGCAGAGTGATCGCTTCCGTTCTGAGTGATACGGCTGAAGTTGCCGTCAGAACCGAACTGGTTGACATCGGCAAGGTTGTTTCCGCCGGTCGATGTGTCGTTCTGATAGATTTCACTCGAATTGCCGTCACCGGTCTGATCGGTGAACGCACGGTTCAGGCTGCTTCCGCCATTCGAACCCTGGATCGTCAGAGCAAAGTTGCCGAATGTCGGTGCAACTTCACTGTCCTGAGTGATCGTTGCGGTTTGAGTGCTGCCACCCTGAATGATCGAGCCAGAGTTGAAGTCACTAATCTGAGTGATCGTTGCCGAACTGCCGGTCGATTCTGTTTCGACGCCTGCAGGCGTGAACGGGCTGCCGTCGAAGATCGTGGTGCGACCTTGAACGATGGCTGCATCGTTGAGGAAACCACCATCCTGATCGATCGTTGCAGTGTTCGCTGCGCCGCCAGCTGCACCGGACTGTTCGATCTGTGCGAAGCTGAAGTCGGTAAGCGAATCTTGCTGGATCGTTGCAGAACCACCAGCAGCGTTACCGATCTGATCGATTTCGGCCAGCGAGTTGATGCCTTCCTGAAGAACAGTTGCGCTCACCGGAACGGTGTTGGTGGCTGACGTGTCCTGTGTGACGAACGAGAAGTTGTCATCACCGGTCTGGTCGACATCGACATTGTTGCCGGGATCAGCATGGGTGCCGGTCTGGTCGACAACCGAAACGTTGCCGTCACCATCCTGGAGAACATTCGCGTCGTTTTCAGCACCCGACTGAGTGATGATCGAGCAGTTGTTCGCGCCAATCGGGCACTCTGCCGGTGTATCAGCAGCAGGATCAGGGCTTGCGCTCTGGGCCATGGCTGGTGAAGCAATGGTCAGTGCAGCGATTGATGCACCTGCTAGTACTAGCTTCTTCATAGTGTTGGTCCTCTTCAGTGTGTTCAAAGTTTGGTATTCAAATTCAAAAGTTCATTCCGGGTCCAGGTCACAGCCCCTGGATCAAAGTGCGAAACCCGCACTCGGCAGAGCGCGAGCTTCAAAATTGGGTCATCAGCTCCCCTGATTGACGACAGCGCTGTTGCCAGTGCCGCTCTGATCAACGTTCGAGAAGTCGCCGGTGCCGCTCTGGGTCACGGTCGCGACGTTGGACGTACCGTCCTGGAAAATCAGCGAGATCACGCTGTCTGACGTCGCGGTTTGGATCGAATTGGCGTCGTTCGGGCCGGCGCCGGTTTGGAAAATACCAGAGAAACCACCGGTGCCATCCTGATCGATATTGGCATCCTGACCCGAGCCGCCATCTTGCGCGACCTGCGCTTCATTGAAAGTGCCGATCTGATCAACAAAGGCGATGTTATTGATGCCAAGGCTCTGCTCAACAACAGAGTTGTTGTCGCTGCTGCCCATCACGCCGACGCCCTGACGGACGGTGGCCAGATTGGCTCCAAAGTCCTGCAAGACATCAGAATTTTGGCGCTCGCCTTCCTGAGTAACAAAGACCTGCTGGACAGGAGAAATGTTATTGGTTGACTGACGGATGTCAGAACGGTTCCCAAAGCCCGTTTGACGCAGGGTCGCCTGGGTGATCCCGAAACCATCGGTGACAACGCGTGAGAAGTTGGCTCGCACGTTGTCAAAGACATCCGTCATCGCAGTGGAATCGAAAATATTGAGGACGCCCGTACCCGAAACCGAGCCAGAGGTATCCGTTGAGGTCTGAACGATATCAATGAAACCACCGCCAGCGTTCTGCTGGATGAAGCTGTCATTGCCATCATTGTTCTGAGCGACCTGAAGGCGGTTCGTATCGCCCCCGATAAGATCAATGTCCTGTTCGACACGCGACAGGTTATCATTGCCGCTTTGAGCAATGTTGGCCATCTGGCCGGCAAATGCCGCGTTGGGTGAACCGTTGTTGCCAGTTTGGACTAACGAAGAAATGTTGTCGTTGCCGGTTTGGATTACCTGCGCGCGTAGTGAATCGTTGTTGTCGGTTTGCGCCTGGATAATGATCGAATCGTTGCGATCACCCGTCTGCCGGGCATTGACCTGCCCCGAACGCCCCCCCGATAGCTGGTAAACTTCCGAATTGTTCATGTTACCAACTTGCGTGAGCGTGTTCACGCGGGAATTGTTTTGCTGCATGAACACGATGGCGTTGTTACCATCACCACCGGATTGGTTCACGCGCGCGAAGGAATCGAGCGTCAAGCCGGACTGTTCAACATAGGAGAAGCTGTCGCCATCCTGGTTGATCGTGGCCGAGGTGTTGCGTGATCCAGTTTGGCGAACGACAGACTCACCGCTATCGCCAGTTTGCGTGACAGTAACCCGGCTTTGAAACGGCGAACCAAGCCCGGTGCCATCCTGCAAAATGTAGGATTGAGCGTTCGTGCCAGACTGTGTGACCGTCGCAATGGACCCCGTGTTGCCTCCCGGAAAGGTGCCGACCTGATCGATATCTGAAACGTTATTGTCACCGCTTTGCGTGACATTGGCGACACGGCCAATATCTTCCTGCTCCACGTTCGAAACGTTGCCGTTGCCGGTCTGGTCGACCGATACGGAAAGGCCCGTGCCATCCTGATCGACGATCGAGCAATTGTTAGTGCCCGGTCCGCATTCTTCTTCAGCAGGCGTCGGCGTCGGCGACGCAGGAGGCGTTGGATCTGTCGGATCGGATTGCGCCAATGCCGCACTTGTAAGTGATAGAGCGACTATTGACGCCCCTATCAATGTTACTTTCTTTCTCATCGTTCCTGTCCTGTCCTTCTTCATTTTCTCATCGGACGCGACGTGTGGGAGTTTTTGTCCCATCTATCTGTCAGAGCTCGCTCGCCCCTGGATCAAAGTGCGAAAGCCGCACTCGTTAAAGCGCAGCTTTCACAGTGACTTGGTCAGGGCGTGCCCTGGTTGACGGTAGCGATATTGTTGCTGCCGCTTTGCTCAATCATCGAGACATCAAAAATGCCTGCCTGCGTGACAAGCGCCTGGTTGTCGGCACTGCCCGCGTTCTGAATGATGTCAGACAAGTTATCGTCCCCTGTCTGATCAACATCTGCCAGGTTTCCGAAACCGCTCTGGTCGACGAGCGACGAGTTGCGACTGGCGTCATCGCCCATCGTACCTTGGTCAACATTGACCGTGCCGTCGCCATCATGGAGGCTCTCGGAATTGTTGAATAAGCCGTATTGGTTGATGTTGGCATCCGACGGATCGAGCGCGATGTTCGCCTGATCGACGAGAGCGCGGTTACCGAAACCATCCTGGAAAATGGTCGCCTCGGTTACCCCGCCAAAGCTCTGCTGCACGAATGCAAAGTTCGCCCGCACCGTGTCCGAGCCGGACAGCAGCCCACGATTACGAGAGATACCGGTGACAACCCCGCTCGTGTTGGTTGAAATCTGCGTAATTTCAACGAGGCCTTGCCCAGAGGATTGATCAACAAAGGCGTCATTGCCGTCATTGGTCTGATCAACCGTAACCTGGTTACCGCCGCCGGTATTGTCCTCATCGTTCTGCACGATCCGCGAGAGGTTGTCGCTACCGGACTGCGTGACATTGACATCCTGCCCTGCGCGGAACCCCGTCTGAATGACAGACGAAATGTTATCGTCGCCCTCTTGATCGACATTCACATTCTGCGACCCATTAAGCGTCCGCACGAGCGTCTGGCTGATGAAAGAGTCGTTGCGATCGCCTTCCTGATCGACCCGCGCGCGCTGCCCTTCGGTCAACGCTCCGCCTGAGAAATCGCCTTGATAGATCTCTGAGTTGTTCAGCGAACCGATCTGAGTGACACCATCGGCATTGGCTGGGTTGCCGTTGCCGACACCGAACAGGATCGCGCCCTGCTGGAAGATCACGGAATCGTTGTCATCGCCTTCCTGACGCACCTCGGCGGTAGCGCTCTGCCCCGCACTCTGGCTGATGAAAGACGTGCTGGCGCCATCTTGTGTAACAACCGCACGATGGTTCCGAGTGTTTTCCTGGCGAATGACCGACGAAGCTCCGTCGCCAACCTGATCGACGTCCGCAATGGTTTCAAAGCCTGCGATACCAGAACTGGACTGGAGCACGTAGGAGCTGTTGTCATTGCCTGACTGGACAACATCGACCTCAACATCGCCAGAAGTCCCGACCGAACCATTGATCTGATCAACGTCGGAAACGTTGCCGGTGCCGGTCTGCGAAATGTTTGCTTCGAGGTTTGTACCGTCCTGCTCAATCAAGGAGCAATTGGTTGCACCAGCTGGGCAATCTGTCGTCGCAGGAGCAGCCGTTGTTGCTGCCGGAGCGCCTGGCGCAGAAAGCGGCGGAGTGGGCGTTGGTGTCGGAGACGGCGAAGGTGACGGTGAAGGCACCGGTGTCGGCGTGGGCGTCGGCGCCATCTGTGCGACAACAGGCACAGCGCCCGTCATCAGCAAAGCCCCTGCCGCAACACCGGCAAGAACCGAAGAACCCTGGATCACATATTTTTTCATTCCACACCCCCCCAAATGGGACTTTTGGTCGCTTCCCCTCATCCATCGGCCATTGCCACCGAGCGATGAGAGCCTATCTCATTGTTGAAACAGGCCAGGAAGCATCTTCCCCAAACTGTTTCTGCGACCTCGTTCGCGTGCCTTGTTATCTCTCCCGCACGCTGGGAAACTTCGCCTCGCTACGAACCCTCGTCTTCGCTTTCGCCATTGTCGACGACAGTTAACGCTGTGAGCGAACCGGCGCGCTCGACGGCTTCCTGCACGTCGCTCGCGTCGTAAATTCCGTCGCGCTCTGCGCGGTAAGTGCTCATGATTGCCTCAGCCCCGGCCATGTCGGCAAAGCGCCACAGGCCAAGATCAACGCCTTCGAGCACCAGCCCGTAGACCGCCTTTTCAATCGCCTGCTGCAAGGCAACCTGATCAGGCTCGTTTGAGGTAATGCCCGCTTCGGCTTCAAGCAGTTCGCGGAAAGCCACAAAGCGATAAGCGCTCGCACCGATCGCCTGGCTCGCAATAGTTTTCGACGCCTGAACGTTGGTGAGCACTTCACCGGTGCGGACCGAAACCGCGCGCAGATACACCGTCACGGTATCCTGACGATATTCCGTGCGAGCACCGATACCGAGGAACGCTGCACCTGCCCCTCCGGTAACGGTGTTCGTATCATAACCGATAATTCCGCCTTCCAGCAGAACACCGGCAAACAGCAGCGCGGGAAGCGCGCTTGGATCGACTTGCTCTTCGCCCAGATACCGGCGGCGCATTTCGCCGATGATCTGGCGCTCTTTAAGCAGGTTATCGAGACGCTCACGCTCAACAACTGTGAACCACTGGCGGTCGCCAGCGTCTTGCAAAGCCTTGACCAGGATCGAACCCGCACCCTGTGTGACCGCGCGCGAAAGCGTCTGGCCGGTTGTCGTGGGACGGAACTGACCGGTTTGATCAGTAAAGCCATATACCGCAATCGCGACCTGCCGCTGAGGGGCCGGAAGCTGGTTCAGCAAGTTCTGCGTCTGGGTCTTTTTAGGAAAATAGGCGAGGCTTGTCGTCTCGGGCAGGAAATCGCGCCCATCCTCGCCAATAGACATGCACCCACCCAGGCCAAGAGCCAGAGCGGCAAGCATGCCGAATTTCGCTGCAAGCCGCATCAATTCACCTCGATAAACAAAGGAATGACGATGCGGGTTTCTTCGCCGGTCTCATCGTTGCGGATCACCAGCGTGACCTCATCAAGGCCGCGGAAGAATTCGATTGTCTGACCACCAAATGTGATCGTGCCCTGTTCCTGCGGATTGTCTCCGAAGATGGCATCGACGATCTGCGACGACAGAGCCGAAAGGAGCCGCGATTCCAGTTGCCGTGCAAAAATGCTCGATTGGTCATTGCGGTCGACCGCATTCGGATCGCGCGTGTTGTTCTGCGCGTTCGCCGTGCCAAGGATATGGCTCGAGTTGAACGGATTCCCGCCAAAGGTCGGGCTGATCGGCTGATGCACAAGGTCCTGTGCCAGAGCCGGATTTGCAATCGCGGAGCACCCCAGTGCCATGGCGATCGCGGCAAAGCGTAACATCGTCTTTCCCCTCTGTCCTAATGGACAGCCCTAACCAAAATTAACGATCTACCTAGGACTTCTACGGAGTGAACTCCGCCATGTCGACTCGTTTCATACCGATTCGAGGCGAATTTGCTAGCAATTCGGGGGTTTTGGCGCTGCCGCGGAAAGATTGTGTCTATTTGGCACGAGATGCGCAGCCCGCTTGAAGAGCCACGATTTGGTTAACGCGCGCCCTCGTAAGTGACCTAAGGCGCGGTTCGAATCGCAATTTCGTTAACCCTTATTGCGGGCTAAAGATTGGGCCTGACCCAGCGCTCCGCCGTCTCTATCTCAACGCCGCGCCGCCTGGCATAATCGGAAAGTTGATCGCGCCCGATCTTCGCCACTCCGAAATATTGTGATTCGGGATGGCCAAAATAGAACCCGCTGACAGCAGCTGTTGGCCACATCGCGAAGCTTTCCGTCAAACTCAGACCCGCATGTGTCTCAGCGTCGAGCAATTCGAACAGGATGGGTTTAAGCGAATGATCGGGGCATGCAGGATAGCCAGGTGCCGGGCGAATACCGCGATACTCTTCCTTGATTAGCGCTTCATTGGTAAGCTGTTCACCCGGCGCATACCCCCACAGATCCTTGCGAACATGTTCGTGCAAAGCCTCGGCAAAGGCTTCTGCGAACCTGTCGGCAAGCGCTTTGAGAAGGATGTCGGAATAATCGTCCTTGTCCGCCTGGAAGCGCGCTGAATGTTCCTCAATTCCGTGAATCCCGACTGCAAAGCCGCCGATCCAATCGCCATCCGGATCAATAAAGTCGGCAAGGCACATATTGGCCCGATCGCGGCTCTTCTTGATTTGCTGACGCAGGAAGGGAAGGCGCACATGCTCTTCGCGATTGACCCGGTGGATGATCACATCATCGCGGCATTCGTGATCGCGCGCGCAAGGCCAGAACCCGCAAACGCCGCGAGCCGTCAGCCATCTCTCGTCGATGATCTTGTCGAGCATTGCATCAGCGTCCGCCTTGAGGCTGCGTGCGCTCTCGCCCACGACTTCATCATCGAGAATCTTGGGATAGGTGCCGTGCAATTCCCAGGCACGGAAGAACGGCGTCCAGTCGATATAGTCGCGCAGGCTTTCAAGCGACCAATCGTCAAACACATGCACGCCGGGCTTCAGCGGCGGAGCCGGTTTGTCCGACAAATAGGCATCATAGAAATTGGCTCTTGCTTCGCTGAGCGAGAGCAACTGCTTTTCAGCCTTGCCAGCGCGCGCATCGCGCACATGCGTGTATTCCTCGGATACCTCACCAACAAAATCATCGCGCTGCGTGTCGGAGAGCAGTTTCGATGCCACACCCACCGCACGGCTTGCGTCGAGTACGTGAATCACCGGTCCTTCATAAGTCGGATCAATCTTGAGCGCAGTGTGAACCTTGCTGGTCGTTGCCCCGCCGATCAACAGAGGCATGGTCATCTCAGCCCGCTGCATCTCTTCAGCGACAGTAACCATCTCGTCGAGCGAAGGGGTGATCAGGCCAGACAGCCCGATCATGTCAGCCTTATTATCATTGGCCGATTTCAGGATGTCCTGCCATGGCACCATGACGCCAAGGTCGACCACTTCATAGCCATTGCACTGAAGCACGACGCCGACGATGTTTTTGCCAATGTCATGCACGTCGCCCTTAACGGTCGCCATGATGATCGTGCCCTTGGCCTTGGCGCCCTCTTCCTTTTCCGCCTCGATAAAGGGAATGAGGTGAGCGACCGCTTTTTTCATGACGCGCGCGGATTTGACCACTTGCGGCAGGAACATCTTGCCTGACCCGAACAGGTCACCAACGACATTCATCCCGTCCATCAGGGGCCCTTCGATGACCTCGATCGGACGGCTGCCCTTTGCCGCCAGCGCGGCGCGGGCTTCTTCGGTGTCCTCGACGACATGCGCGTCGATGCCTTTGACCAAAGCGTGCTCAAGCCGCCTTTGAACGTCCCAGCCGCGCCATTCCGCGGCCTGCTTGTCGTCTTCTTTCGACTTGCCCTTGAAGCTTTCTGCAAGAGCAATCAGCCGCTCGGTCGCGGTTTCCTCACCCTCAACTTCGCGCATCAGGATCACGTCTTCGCAGGCATCGCGCAGCGCGGAGTCTATCGTGTCATAGACATCAAGCTGGCCCGCATTGACGATCGCCATATCGAGGCCCGCCGGGATCGCGTGATAGAGAAAGACCGAGTGCATCGCGCGGCGCACAGTCTCGTTTCCGCGAAAGGAGAAAGACAGGTTGGACAAGCCGCCGCTGGTCTTTGCGTGCGGGCACTCCTGTTTGATTTCACGCACCGCCTCGATGAAATCGAGACCGTAGCGGTCATGCTCTTCGATACCGGTGGCGACAGCAAAGATGTTTGCATCGAAGATGATATCTTCGGGCGGAAAGCCGATACCGGTGAGAAGGTCATAGGCGCGTTTGCAGATCTCGACCTTGCGCTCTTTCGTGTCGGCCTGACCAACTTCGTCAAACGCCATCACGACAACAGCCGCGCCGTAAGCCATGCACAGTCGCGCTTGCTCAAGGAATGGCTCCTCGCCTTCCTTCATGCTGATCGAATTGACGATCGGCTTGCCCGAAACGCATTTGAGGCCCGCTTCGATCACGTCCCATTTGGAACTGTCGATCATGACCGGCACGCGCGCGATATCGGGTTCGGCTGCGATCAATTTGAGGAAGGTCGTCATCGCCTTTTCAGCGTCGAGCAGACCTTCATCCATGTTGACATCGATCACCTGCGCGCCGTTTTCGACCTGCTGGCGCGCGACTTCGACAGCGGCTGTATAATCATCCGCCATGATAAGCTTTTTGAAGCGGGCCGAGCCAGTGACATTGGTGCGCTCACCGACATTGATGAAGCGGGCTGATGTGTTCTGTTCGGTCATGGTCAGGCTGCCACCACAAACGCTTCGAGACCCGACAGGCGCATCGCCGGATCAGGTGTGGGGATCTGGCGCGGGGCAAGGCCGGATACGGTGTCAGCGATAGCCTTAATGTGAGCGGGCGAGGACCCGCAGCAACCGCCAAGGATGTTCACCTGACCGTTCTGCGCCCACTGCCGAACAAGCCCAGCGGTCGTGTCCGGCATCTCATCATACTCGCCCAGCTCATTCGGCAGACCGGCATTGGGGTAAGCCATCAACAGCGTGTCGGCGAGATTGCTGAGCGACTGGATATGCGGGCGAAGCTGATCCGCGCCAAAGCTGCAATTGAGCCCAATCGTGACGGGGTTCGCATGGCGAACGGCGTACCAGAACGCTTCGACCGTATGGCCAGACAGATTGCGGCCCGACAGGTCCGTCAATGTCATCGAGATCATCACCGGAACCTCGCGCCCCAGTTCAGCCTCAAGCTGCTTGCAGGCCATGATCCCGGCCTTGGCGTTGAGCGTGTCGAACACGGTCTCAATCAGGATGAAGTCCACCCCGCCTTCGATCAGCGCCGCTGCCTGTTCCTTGTAGACCGCAGTGAGCTCGTCAAAGTCGATCTCGCGAAAGCCGGGGTCTTCGACATCAGGGCTGAGCGAAAGCGTCTTGTTGGTCGGCCCGATAGCGCCCGCAATGAAGCGTGGTCGCCCGTCCTTCGCCTCGTATTCGTCAGCAAGCTCACGCGCGATCTGGCCGCTGGCGATGTTGATCGCGGCGACCTGATCCTCTGCCGCATAGTCAGCCTGGCTGATCCGGTTTGCAGAGAACGTGTTGGTCGAAATCACGTCTGATCCTGCATCCAGATAGCTTCGCGTAATGTCAGAAATCACATCCGGCCGGGTAAGCGCGAGGATATCGTTATTGCCCTTCTGGTCCGCCGTAAGACCAAGCTCGCCAGCGTAATCCGCCTCGCCAAGCTTGCGCTCCTGAATCTGCGTTCCGAAGGCGCCATCAAAAATCAGCACGCGCTGCTTGGCAGCTTCTTGCAGTCTTTCACGAGCGCTCACGACGCGCCTCCTACAGGACGTTTGCCGAGCATGTGGCAAATCGCATAGCTCAGCTCTGCCCGGTTCAAGGTGTAAAAGTGGAATTGGCGCACGCCGCCAGCGTAAAGCTTGCGGCACAATTCCGCCGCGATGGTTGCGCTCACCAACTGGCGGGCAGCCGGACGTTCGTCGAGCCCTTCAAACAGGCCTTCCATCCATGATGGAATGGCTGTGCCGCACAGGCCGCTCATGCGCTGCACTGCGGCAAAGCTCATGACCGGCATGATCCCCGGAACGATCTCGGCATCAATCCCCGCTGCGGCGGCTTCATCGCGAAAACGGAAAAAGCACTCGGGATCGAAAAAGAACTGGGTGATCGCACGGTCGGCACCTGCGTCAAACTTCGCCTTGAGATTAGCGATGTCAGCCTGCGCGTCAGGCGAATCCGGGTGAACTTCGGGATAGGCCGCCACCGAGATTTCAAAGTCGGCAACCTCTTTCAGACCCGCAATCAGTTCAATCGCATTGGCATAGCCACCCGGATGCGGGGTGTACTGACTTGCACCATCAGGCGGATCACCGCGCAGCGCGACGATATGGCGAATGCCGCTCTCCCAATAATGGCGGGCGACGTCATTCACCTCTTCCTTGGTCGCGTTGACACAGGTGAGGTGAGCCGCAGCAGGGATCCCCGCTTCGTTCTGGATCCGCACCACCTGTTCGTGCGTGCGCTCGCGCGTTGACCCGCCGGCGCCATAGGTCACTGAAACAAACCGCGGGCCAAGCGGCGAAAGCGTTGCCACGCTGTCCCACAAGGTTTCGGACATCTTCTCCGATTTGGGCGGGAAGAATTCGAAACTGATCGCGATATCTCCCGGAAGGTCGGAGAAAAGCGGCGCATCGAGCGCCGTTCTCGCTTCGTGGAGTTGGTTGAGGGTCGGTGTCATCAGATGCTTCTTCTGGAGGGGACTGTGGCCTTAGGCCGCAAGATTTGGGGTTTGATTGTGTGGGGGCTTTCGGCGCTTACCTAGCCAGACCTTCACCACCAGTTCGCCGCCCTCAAGCGTAATCGGATCGCTCGGCACAAAGCCGGCACCGCGCAGCAGATCTCGCATCTGCCTATCGCTAAAACCAAGGCGCGCATGCTGATGGCGGCTGCGCAATTCTTCACGGTCATGTGCGGCAAAATCGACGATTGCGATCCGGCCGCCCACGCGGAGGACCCGCGCCGCTTCGGCCAGTGGCAATTCTGGTTCCTGCGCAAAGTGGAGCACCTGGTGAAGCAGCACCGTATCAAAGCTCTCAGCGGCAAAGCCAAGATCAGTGAAATCGCCTTGTATCAGCTCGATCTGAGATGCAGGCAGGTGCTGTAGCTTTGCCCGGGCGACCCTCAACATTTCAAGGTTCCTGTCGAGCGCAACAATGCGCTCAGCCTGATCGGCAAACAGCTCTGCCATCCGGCCCGTGCCGGTGCCAATGTCAAGCACCGTACCAAGCGGTTTGTCGGAAAGCGCGGCTGACAATTGCTCTTCAACCTGCGCATCAGGCGTGTGCAATGCGCGCAATTCGTCCCATTCACCGGCGTGGCGCGCGAAGTATTCTGTCGCACCGACCTCGCGCGCTTTGCGGATCGCGGCGAGCTTGCGGCGGTCATCTGCGCATTGTGCGGCGAATTCCGGGTTCTCTTGTTCGGCAACCCCAAGAAGATGATCGAGCGCGTCGATGATGGGACCGGCTTCCTCGCCACCGCTTGTCGCTCGCAGGAAGACCCAGCTGCCTTCGCGGCGGCGCTCAGCAAGGCCTGCATCGCACAAAATGCCAACGTGCCGCGAAACACGAGGTTGGCTTTGGCCCAGCACTTGTGCAAGCTCTCCCACGGCGAGCTCCATCGCAGACAACAGCCGCGCAATGCGCAGCCGCGTTGGATCGGCAAGAGCCTTGAAGATTGTGTCGATCGCCATGGTCGTGGGATCATATAAAGATATTTTTATATGTGTAAATGCACCGATTGTGACGAGCACTGGCCCTGCTGGCGAAAAAGAGGCGCATTTCAACGCTTGCCAATCGCCATGAGTGCGCACAAGAGCAGCCGCTGATGAGCGAGAGCAAGACATATGCGATAATTGGCTGCGGCATGATGGGCCGTGAACACATGGCCAATCTGGCGCTGGTGCCGGGCGCCAATCTGGTCGCGATTGCCGATCCCGATGCAGGCTCGCTCACCGCGGCCAAGGCCCATGCCGAAAAGCTCGGCCAGAATGTCCGGCTCTACAAGGACAGCGCCGCAATGCTGGCCGAGGCAAAGTCCGATGCGGTGATTATCGCATCTCCCAATTTCACCCATTTCGAGATCGTTCAAAAGGTCATGGAAACAGGGGCCGCCGTGCTGCTCGAGAAGCCGATGTGCACGACCCTTGATGATGCCAAGGCGCTCGCCAGTGCTGCGGGCAGCTATGACAATCTGTTCTGGGTCGGTCTTGAATATCGCTATATGCCGCCTGTCACAAAGTTCATCGAACGCGTTCATGCGGGCGAGGCAGGCGACATCAAGATGCTGGCCATCCGCGAACATCGATTCCCGTTTCTCGTCAAGGTCGGCGACTGGAACCGGTTCAACGCCAATACAGGCGGCACTCTGGTTGAAAAGTGCTGCCACTTCTTTGACCTGATGCGCCACATCTTGCGCGATGAGCCCGTGCGTATTTTTGCAAGCGGCGCGCAGGACGTGAACCATCTTGACGAGAGCTATGATGGCGCGGTGCCGGACATTATCGATAACGCCTTCGTGATCGTCGATTTCGCTGGCGGTGCGCGCGCGGTGCTTGACCTGTGCATGTTCGCCGAAGGCTCTCAGGAGCAGGAAGAGATCAGCGCGGTTGGCCCGGTTGGCAAGATGGAGGTCAAGCTTCCCGGCGGCTATGTCACTTGGTCCCCGCGCGACAAGTCGGGTCCCTTCGTTGGGCATGTCAGCACCCCTGCCGAAGCGCTCGCGGCGGGCGATCATCACGGTGCGACCTTCTATCAGCAAAGCGATTTTCATTCCGCGCTGGTGCACGGGACCAAGCCGCTGATCAGCGCACGCGACGGATACCGTTCGGTGGTGATGGGCGCCGCAGCCCAGCAGAGCATTGCAACCGGCCTTCCGGTCGATATCCGTTTCGAGGACGAGGAATAGACATGCTTGATACGATGCCGCCGGTCGGCTTTGGCCTGTGGAAGATCCCCCGCGAAGACACCGCTGCAAGCGTCATCGAAGCGGTTCGCGCAGGTTATCGCCATTTCGACAGCGCCGCCGATTATGGCAATGAGACGCAGACCGGCGAAGGCATTGCACGCGCCCTTGCCGATGGTCTGGTGTCGCGCGATGAGTTGTGGATCACCTCCAAGCTTTGGAACACGTTTCACGCAGCCGAGCATGTCGAAGAGGCCTGCCGCAAGACGCTTGATGACCTTGGGCTTGAGTGTCTTGACCTTTACCTGATCCACTTCCCGATCGCGCTCGAATATGTCGCAATCGAAACCCGATACCCGCCCGAATGGCTGTTCGATCCCGAAGCGGCTGAGCCCGAGATGAAGCGTGCACCGGTGCCGCTTCATGAAACCTGGGCGGCGATGGAAGCGCTCGTTGACAAGGGCCTCGTCAAGCGTATCGGCGTTTGCAATTACAACTCTGCGCTGATCCACGACCTGATGACTTATGCCCGGATCAAGCCGGCGATGCTCCAGATCGAGGCGCATCCTTATCTCACTCAGGAGAAGCTGATCCGCTGTGCGAACGGATACGGCATCGATGTCACCGCTTTCTCTCCGCTGGGTGCGCAAAGCTATTTCGAGCTCGGCATGGCAGAGGCCGGAGAGAGCCTGCTGGGCACCGCGCCGGTGATGGTTGCAGCCGAAGCTCACGGCAAGACGCCCGCGCAGGTGTTGCTGCGTTGGGGCGTGCAGCGCGGGACGGCGGTGATCCCCAAGACCTCCAAACCGGAGCGGATGCGCGAGAATCTTGCCATCGATGATTTCGAACTTAGCGCTGTCGAGATGGCCGCGATCAGCGCGCTCAACCAGAACCGCCGTTTCAACGATCCCGGCGTCTTTGCCGAAGCCGCGTTCGGCACGTTTCATCCTATCTATGACTGAGGCGAGGCTTCGATGAGCGAGTTGCATTCCGAGTTTCCAGGCATCATCCCGGGCGGCGGCGATCTCGCTGCGTTTCTCGGCACCAACAAGGCTGCTGTCGATGCGGCGCTGGCGGATGCGGGCGCGCTGTTGTTCCGCGGCTTTGATGTGGCTGATCCGCAGGCTTTTGACGCTGCGATCGAAGGGTTTGGCGAGCCGGGTTTCACGTATGAGGAATCGCTCTCCAACGCCGTGCGCACCAATGTGACGCCGCGCGTGTTCACCGCTAATGAAGCCCCGCCGACAACCGAGATCTTCCTCCATCACGAGATGGCGCAGACGCCGATCTATCCGGCCAAACTGTTCTTCTATTGCGAGATAGCCGCTGACAAAGGCGGGGCGACCCCGCTGTGCCGGTCGGACTGGGTGCTCGACCGGTTGACGAGCGAGGCCCCGCAATTTGTCGCAAGGCTCAAGGCTGAAGGCGTGCGCTACACCAATGTCATGCCCGGCGATGACGATGCGGGCTCTGGTCAGGGCCGCAGCTGGCGCAGCACGTTGAGTGTGGGAACGCGCGCCGAGGCCGAAGCCCGCCTGGCAGAGCTTGGCTATGACTGGCAATGGCAAGGCGATGGCAGCCTGCGCGCAACCACCCCGGCCCTCCCCGCCATTCGCACGCTGCCTGATGGCCGCAAGAGCTTCTTCAACCAGCTGATCGCCGCATTCCGGGGCTGGGCTGACAGCCGCAACGATCCGAACCGCTCAATCACCTTTGGCGATACCACCCCGATCACCGCGCAGGACATGGCCCCGGCGATCGCGCTTGCCGATGAGCTGACCTATGATCTGGCCTGGCAGCCGGGCGACGTGGCGCTGGTCGACAATTATATCGTCATGCATGGCCGCCGCCCGTTTGAAGGCAAGCGGCGCGTGCTTGCCAGCCTCATCGCTTAGATCATTCAGCCGCCGCCCGGCGTGTTGCGGGTCATCGTTCCATCGCCATCGCGGCCATTGACTCCGCTGCCTCCGGTGAGGTTTCTGATCGATCCATAGCGCGTCAGCCTTGGCGTGCAGTACGGGCGTTTTGGTTCTTTTGTCATGTGCGACCTTTGGTTCAAGTGTCGCCCCCGCCCCTGGTTTTACGCCTCTTTTTGCATCGCACAATTGCCCGGATTGCGCTGGATGGTCACTCAGCGGGAAAGTGAACCGGCTCGTCGTAAGCTTAACGCCCATAACCCCACATTGCCCGCAAACAGCGCTCCCATCAGGCCCGCAAACAGCGTGCCCGGCCCATCAGGCGAGGCCGCACCGATGGGCGAGAACAGCAGGTAGGTTGCCACCACGCAGGAGAACAACGTCACCGCCAGCGGCTTGGCAAAGCGCCACGGGGTGAGGTCAACCTGCTCATTGCGGGTGAACTGCCAGGCGGTCTTGCGCGGCGCGATCCAACCACACCCGAGCATGATCGCAACTTCGATCACGAACAGGATCGCATATTGGTGCAGGAAGTGGATCGTCACCACATCATCAAACACGAACCGCAAGAGGCCATAAGCGATGACGTGGAAGACGATCACCAGCTTTGCCCCCAGCGCGGGCACCCTTGCCGTAAACAGCCCCACAATCACGATCACCACTGTCGGGATATTGTAAAAGCCTGTGAAGATGCGGATGATCTGCCACAGCCCTTCTGGCGAGAAATAGAGCAGCGGCGCAACCACGAAGGAAAACAGCGCGATCACGACGCTTGCGATCTTGGCGATGCGGACCAGTTCTTCATCGCTTGTCTTGGTTCCGCGCATCGCCTCTTTCGCAGGGCCATAGACATCGAGGCTGAACAAGGTCGCAGCCGAATTGAGCAGCGAGTTGAACGAAGAGAACACCGCTCCCAACAGGACCGCGAGGAAGAAGCCCGACATCCAGAACGGCAGCACATCACGGATCAGACGCGGATAGGCCTCGTCAATCGTACCAAGGCCGGGGCCATACATATGGAAGGCGATGACCCCGGGGATCATCATCAGAAACGGCACCATGATCTTGAAGAAGCCCGAGAACAAGACGCCCTTTTGCCCTTCGGCAAGGCTGCTGGCGCCAAGCGTGCGCTGGATCACATATTGATTGGTGCACCAGTAAAACAGGTTCGCAAAGATCATGCCGGTGAACAAGGTCCCGAACGGGGTCGGCGCGTTGGCATCGCCGATCGCGTTCAGCTTCTCGGTATGCTCGCTGCCAAGCACTGAAAGCCCCGCGCCGATATCGCCTCCGCCCAAAGCCAACAGGCCGAACAGCGGCACCGATATGCCGATGATGAGCAGGCCAATGCCATTGAGCGTATCCGACACCGCAACCGCGCGCAGCCCGCCAAAGATCGCATAGATCGCCCCGATCCCGCCAATCGCGATCACCGTTGCAACCAAAGCTTCGAAATCGGCCAACCCGGTCAGCGCAGGCACATCGAAGAAGGCGATCACCGCAAGGCTGCCGGAATACAAAACGCTCGGTATCGTCACGAGCCCATAGCCAAGCATGAACAGCACGACCGACATGCGCCGGACCATCGGATCGAACCGGTCGCCCAGAAATTGCGGCAGCGTTGTGAAGGCACCGGCGAGGTATTTGGGCAGGAAGACAAGCGCCATGGCAATCGTTGCCACCGCGGCTGTGACTTCCCAGCCCATGCTCGACAGATTGTAACCGTATGCCGATCCGTTGAGCCCGATCAGCTGTTCAGCCGATAGGTTGGTCAGCAGCAACGAACCGGCGATGAAAGTCGCGCCCAGACCGCGCCCTGCAAGGAAATAGCCTTCCTTGGTATCTGCGGTCCCGCGCGTCTTGAGCCAGCTGACCCAGCCAACCAGCGCCATGAAGAAGACACAGCTTGCAAGCGTGAAAGCGATAGAGGCGCCGGTCATAAAGATGCCCCCGTCATTGCCGCAGACATGTTACGCCTAAGCCGCGAAAATAAAAACTTCAGATCGCCGGTCTTTATTGTCTTTTCAGAGGCTTGAAGCGAAATTCGGCGTACCAAGTGTGACCTTTCAGTTTGGCAGGACTGGGCATGGATCATCAGCGCCCTTCCTACACTCAAGCACGGGGGTAGGAAATCCTGCACGCTCATGAAGCTGCGTCCAGCATAGCGCGATAGTGATCGGCAAGCGTGTCGCTGCCGAATTCCGGCGTTGCCTCAGCGCTGTACTGCCCACTTGCAGGGTCAAGCACCAACATGCTTTCGGTCGCGTAATAGCGCGCGATCCGGGCGTATTCGGCCTGTTCGGCAAACCATGAAGAGAACGGCGCCCCAAGCGAGAGGATCGCAGAGGCAGCGCTGAACAGGAAGGTTGGGACAGATTGGAAGCGCGGCGGGATGCCTGCGGCTTCAAACACGAGTTCGCCCTGCTGTTTGAGAGTGATTGCAGGCCCCGGCCCGCCAATCGGAAGGATCGCGCCAAAGCTCGCCTTATCGCCAATGCGATCGGCGATGAAGCGGGCAAGGTCAGCATCGCTGATTGGCTTGCACCGGGTAAGCTCGCCATTGCCGAAGATCATGAACGGCTTGCCGCCGCGCACCCGTTCGACCTGTCCCGACAGCGATTTGAAGAAGGCTGTGGGCCGGATAATCGTGTGGTTGATCGGCGCCTCGGCAAGCGCAGCTTCGAAAGCGAGCTTGGCGCGCTGGAACGCGAGTTTTGGTCGCTGCACACAGATGGCCGAAAGCAGGATAAACTGGTGCGCGCGCGAGACTTCACAGGCCGCAAGCAGGTTCAGGTTTGCATCAAGATCAACCGCCTTGGCATCTTTTGGTGAACCGCTGCGCGAGGCGATGCACGATATGACAATGTCAGGCGCGATCTCTTCCAATGCCGTCGTCACAGCCGCCCGATCAGACAAATCAACACCGCGTATCAGCGCGCCCTGAAGCTCTTCAAGCGGGGCTGATCCCTCGTCTCGCACAAGCGCGGTGACCGCAAAGCTGCGCGAGACGCATTCGCTCACAAGCGCGCGGCCAATCGTCCCGCTCGCGCCTGCGACCACGAGTTTCAGGCCCGCTTTGTCAGATATCCCCTCGCTCACCCGGCCAAGCCTAGCAGCGGGTCAAACCCGGTCAATTGGCGCGTTCTTCTTCAGCCTCGCCTGCCTCGTCGGTTTCATCGTCAAGGAGCCCGTCCTCAACCCGGTCCTGACCGACAATCTTGAGCATCTGTTCACGCAGGAGCGGGTCCCATTCGGCGCGCAGTTTCTTGACCAGATCAAGTAGCGCCTCGTTCTCCCAAGGGGGAATGTCCGGCTCCCAGACATCAGCAAATTCGATCATCGTCTGGCGGTCCATGTCTTCGAAGGTATCGGTCATCTTGTCCGCCTTTTCGCGCGGGATGCCCAAGGCCTGAAACGCCGAACGGCCCATGCGCAGCGAGCTGTCATAGGTTTCGCGGATGATGTCGCGGCAGCCAAGCGACCACAATTCGAACACATGATTGCGATCAAACGCGCGCGCGGTGATGTGCACGTCGGGATACATCTTGACCACGTGCGTGACGAGCCGGTTGGTCGCCTCCCGATCGTCAATCGCGATGACCAGCAGCTTGGCCCGTTCTATCCCGGCCGATGCCAGAAGGTCAGGCCGCGAGGCATCGCCGTAATAGATGCGCGTGCCAAACCGTCCCATGCGTTCAATCTGGGTTGAACTGTAATCGATCACCGTGGTGCGATAACCGGCGGTTTCCAGCATGCGATCGACAATCCCGCCAACCCGGCCACGCCCGGCGATGATGATCTCGCGCTCATCCTCGATAGTGTCGAACTCGCGGTCACGCTCGCGGTCGAAACGCGGCTGGATCACCTTGTCGAACAGGATGAACAAAAGCGGCGTGATCAGCATCGACATGGCAACGACCAGCAAGAGAAGATCAGCCAGAGCCTGAGGCAGCACGGCATTGCCGACCGCGAAGCTCAACAGCACGAAGCCAAACTCGCCCGCCTGCGCGAGCGATAGTGCGAACAGCCAGCGATCCGCGCCCTTGATCTGGAAAATGCCGCCAAGGACATACAGCACCGCAAGCTTGGTCAGCACCAGCACTGCGGTCCACATCAGCACGCTGCCTGCGCTGCTCGCAAGCAGTTCGAAATTGATGCCCGCGCCAACCGTGATGAAGAACAGGCCGAGCAGCAGCCCCTTGAACGGGTCGATATCGGATTCAAGCTCGTGCCGGTATTCGCTGTTGGCAAGCACAACCCCGGCAAGGAAAGTCCCAAGCGCCGGAGACAGGCCGACGACTGTCATCAACAGCGCAATGCCGACGACGAACAGCAGAGCCGTCGCGGTGAACAATTCGCGCAAGCCGGCTGAGGCGACAAAGCGGAAAACCGGCCGTGTCAGATAGTTTCCGGCAAAGGCGACAGAGGCAATCGCAGCCAGTGTGATGAGCCCCCCCTGCCATGCGGGCAAGCCTTCGATGAGGTTGAGACCGCCGCCATGATCATCGCCCGCGTGATCTCCTCCTGCGTGATCACCACCAAGGTCAGCCCCTTGCTCCGCCGCTCCCGCGACGAAATCGCCCGCCAGATCAGGCATCGCCAACAGCGGCAGGATGGCGAGCATCGGGATGACCGCGATGTCCTGAAACAGCAGGACCGAAAAGCTCGATTGCCCGCCTTCTGACTTCATCAGCCCCTTTTCATCGAGCGTCTGAAGAATGATCGCGGTCGATGACAGCGCGAGGATCATCCCCACTGCAAGCCCCGTCTGCCACGGATTGCCAGCAAAGAAGATCGACACCGCAGCGATCACCAGGGTCGTCACCAGCACCTGACCACCGCCAAGACCCAAAAGCCGCGTGCGCATGTCCCACAATTTGCGCGGCTCAAGCTCAAGCCCGATGAGGAACAGCATCATCACCACGCCAAACTCGGCGAAATGCTGAAGCGAGATCACATCCACGCCCAACAGATCGAGCACCGGGCTGATCGCCATGCCGGCAATCAGATACCCCAGAACCGAACCCAGCCCCAGACGAGAGGCAATCGGCACAGCAATAACGCCGACACCAAGCAGAATGGTCGCAAGGACGAGAAAATCTGTCATGCGAGGGGGCTAGGTCAACTGGGCCAGCCGCTCAAGCCACTATCGCAATATGCCTGGCAAGATCTGGCGCCTGATCTAACCCGGTCACAGATTGCCAGCGGCATCCCTGATTGCTCGGCGGATGCTCATATAGGTCGCGCACCGGCACAGATTGCCGCTCATCGCATTGTCGATATCGGCATCGCTCGGGTTCGAATTTTCAGCCAGCAAAGCGCTTGCCGACATGATCTGGCCAGACTGGCAATACCCGCATTGCGGGACCTGATTTTCAACCCACGCTTCTCTGATCGCGTCAGCCGCGCGGCCATCGACACCTTCAATCGTGGTGATCTCGGCCCCACCCAGTGAATCATGCGGCGTGATGCACGAGCGCGTCGGTTGTCCGTCAACATGGACCGTACAGGCGCCGCATTGCGCAACCCCGCAGCCGAACTTTGTTCCGGTCATTTTCAGATGATCGCGCAGGACCCACAAGAGCGGGGTTCCCGGCGCTGCGTCTACGGTTTCAGACTTGCCGTTGATCGTAAGGGTAACTGCCATGCGATCCTCCTGCCTTATGCGTTGTCGTCTTGCGGGAACGTCAGGCGCGAGCCTTGCGAACCGATGATAGGCAATGCGCGGAAGCGATGGCCTGTTGCGTTAAAGATGGCATTGGCAAGCGCGGGGGCTGCAGGCGGAGTGCCCGGCTCACCCACACCGGCAGGCGGCGCGTTCGAAGCGACAATCTCCACCTCGAAAGCGCGCGGCGCCTCTTCCATGCGCATCAACCTCCAGCTTGGGAAATTGTCCTGCACCACTGCGCCGCCGCGCGCAGTGATCTCTCCGTAGAGCGCGTTGGAAAGGCCGTAGATCGTGCCGCCTTCCATTTGCGCCCGCACATGGCGCGGATTGATGACCGTGCCTGCATCCACCGCAAGCCAGATGCCCGGAATGGTGAGCGCGCCATCGTCTGCGACGGAGACTTCGATGACGGTCGCGATATAGGACAGGAATGACCGGTGCACCGCGATGCCAAGGCCGCTGCCTTCGGGCATCGTTCGTCCCCAATTGGCCATGTCGGCTGCGATGTTCACCACATTGCGCAGCTTGGCTGTCTCAATCGGATATTCATCCAAGGAAGCATCGTAATTGGGATAGGTCGCGCCTTCGGCATTGGGATCGATCGTGCGATCAGAGCCAATCAGATCAAGCAGGTAATCCTTCTGATCGCGCCCTGCGGCATGCGCCATTTCGGCTGCAAAGCTCTGCACGGCAAAGGCGTGATAGATATTGGAAACCGCTCGCAGCCAGCCGATCCGCAAATGCCCCTTGGCATCGCCCGATTCCACGCGAAGGTTGGGGGCAGCAAAGGGAACATCGCTCGCCCCAAGCCCCATCTCGCCATCGGTCGGTGTCCCAAGCCCATCCACGAATGTCGATGCAATCGGCGGGAAGACCGTACGGTGCAGATAAGCGGTGCAATTGCCATCCTCATCAAGCCCGGCCTCGCAATATTGCGCGCTGACCGAGTGATAGAAGCCGTGGCGCACCTCATCCTCTCTGGTCCAGGTTACTTTTACAGGCTTGCCCACCTCGCGCGCCAGCAAAGCCGCCTCGACCACGAAATCAGGCTTGGACTTGCGCCCGAATGCGCCGCCAAGCCATGTCGCGTTGACCGTGATGTTCTCGCGCTCAATGCCCAGAATGTTTGCCAAAGTGGCGCGGGTCGATTGCGGGTCCTGCACACAGGCCCAGCATTCCAGCGTGTCACCGGTCCACTCCGCAGTCGCTGCGGGCGGCTCCATCGGCGATTGCGACAAGTGCGCGGCATAATATTCCGCCTCTACCCGCGTGGCAGCCGATGACAGCGCCGAATTCACATTCCCGCGCGAACGCCGGACGGTTCCGGGCCTTCGCGCGGTCGCTTTCATCGCTTCAGCGAAGCTATCCGAATTGTAACCGGCATTGGGCCCGTCGCGCCATGTAATTTCAAGCGCGTTGCGCCCCTGGATCGCAGCCCAGGTGTCGCTCGCAATAACCGCAACGCCGCCCATCGGCTGGAAAACCGCAGGCGGCGCGGCATCGGGAAGCTGCACGGTCTGGATCACGCCGGGCACGTCCAAGGCGGCGCTGTCATCAAAACTGCCGACCCGGCCAAACACCTGCGGCGGCCTTGCGATGACGGCATAGACCATGCCGGGGCGATCCACGTCGATCCCGAAAGTGCCTTCGCCCTTCACCAGCTTGGGAATGGTGAGCGAGGGGATTTCCTTGTTGATATAGCGCCATTCGTCGGGCTGTTTGAGCGTGATTTCCGCTTCAGCCGGGATCGCAAGCCGCCCGGCCAGTTCAGCAAGATTGCCATAGGAAAGCGTGTCGCTGTTCTGGGTGTTGCTGACTTTGCCTTCAGCGGCTGAACATTGTGCGGGATCAAGCTCCCAGTACAATGCAGCGGCCGCGATCAGCATCTGCTTCATCGCCGCGCCCGCCACGCGCAGACGGTGGAAATTGTACCGCACCGAGCGCGACCCATCGGTGTTCTGATCGCCATAACGCTCATGCCCTTCGGCCTGAACGATGGCGACATCATCCCAGTTGGCATCGAGTTCATCAGCGACAATCTGAGCCATTGAGGTCCAGACCTGCTGACCCATTTCGGAGCGGTGGCAGGTGATCTTGACGGTGCCGTCTTCCTCGATCCCGATCCACAGCGAAGGGGTTGCATCGCCTCCCCTGACCTCTGTCAGCGGGCTCGGACCGGCCTCGGGCAGATCGAATGCGTCGGCATCCACGTCAGGCTCAACATAGCCTGTGCACCCGGCAAGGCTGATCCCCAGGACGAACAATCCTGATCCGGCGACAAAGCCCCTGCGGCTGAGATTGGTGAGATTTGCGCGGCCAGATCCGTCTTGCGAACCCGCGGTCTTTGTCGGGATAATTCCGATATCGTGAAGGAACATGAGCAAGTCTCCCCTTGACCAACCAGCCGCACAATCGCTGCCCGCCGGAGGAAACTTTATCTACCCGCACCAGCCGCAAGGCCAGAGCCAATATCGACCAGCGCACCTTCCCGCACGATCAGCTTCGGGGAAGCGCCGGGGATGATTGCGCAGCGGTTGCACAGCTTCGAAGGAGCGAGCGGGTTTAGGGGCGACCCGAGCTTGTTCGTAGAGCGCTAGCTTGGCTGACCTGAGCTTGCTCTCATCGCTCAAACTTGGGTGCGCTTGAGGGCATGCTGCGGCTTCAATCCCACCAAAGTCGAATGCCTAATGCACAAGGGAAATGCACCCGTGAAAGCGATCCACGCTGAGGCATCAAGAGGGTGTCTAGTGTGCTCAAGGCCCTGCTGAGAAGATCGGGTCGGCACGCAGGCGATCTGCCGCGAAGTCGATGAAGGCGCGGGTCTTTGCCGAGACGGCTCGCGTTCCGCCATGAACGAGATGGACCGGCAGCGGCTCCTCTTCGAAGTCCTCAAGCACCAGCCGGAGCCGTCCAGCCGCGAGGTCTCTGCCAAGCTGATAGGATAGAACACGCGTCAGACCCCAGCCGCTTGCCGCCATGCTTATCGCAGCCGCGTTGTTGTTGCAGCGTATGCGGGGTTGCACACGAATGGTGGTCTTCCGGTCGCGGCCAAAGCGCCAATCCTCGCTTGAGAAGGCGCTGGTCGCGGCAACGATCTTGTGCTCCTTTAGGCTTTCGGGCGTCTGCGGCACGCCGTGAGTGTTGAGATAGGCAGGGGCTGCACAGACAACCCGGCGCACGGTCCCGATCCGCACTGCTCGAAGAGTGCTGTCGGGCAGCTTTCCGATCCGGAGCGCGACGTCAAAGCCTTCATCCACCATATTGGTGACACGGTCGAGCAGGGTGAGCTGTACATCGACCTCGCTGTACTGGTCACAAAATGCGGTAATGATTGGCGCGATGTAAAGCCGACCGAACAGAACCGGCGCGGTGATCGAAAGCGTGCCGACCGGGTCGGCCTGCTCCCCGCCTGCCAGCGCCTCTGCGGCGGCGACTTCTGCAAGAATACGCTCGCATTCAGGGGCATAGCGCTCGCCTGCCTCGGTCAGTCGAACGGTCCGGGTCGTGCGCACGAACAAGTCAGCGCCGATCGCTTCCTCGAGTGCGGCCACAGACCGGGTGATCGTGGCAGGGCTGGCATTCAGCGCGCGTCCGGCCGCAGCGAAGCTCTGACCCTTCGCAACTTCGAGGAACACCTTCATCGCGTGCAGCTTGTCCATACAGCCCTATTATTTCATTTTTCGAAATACTGATTTGAGAATTTGCCGCATTCTACCGCTGAGCGCAATCGCCTAGATCGAAATTCGTCGGACGCACCGACGCACAAAACTCTCCTCCCCGAAGATGAACATTCGAAAGGCATTAGACATGAAACTCTACCACCACCCGCTCTCCGGTCACTCGCACCGCGCTCGTCTTTTCCTCGCTCTGATCGGCGCCGATGTCGAAGTCGTCGACGTTGATCTTGCCGCTGGCGAGCACAAGAGCCCCGAATTCCTCGCGCTCAACCGCTTCGGCCAACTTCCGGTTCTCGTCGATGGCGACACCGTTATCGCAGACAGCAACGCGATCCTCGTTTACGCCGCAAAGAAGTTCGGCCGCACCGACTGGCTGCCCGAAGCGCCCGCGGCTGCGGCTGCAGTCCAGCGCTGGCTTTCTGTTGCTGCTGGTCAGATCGCCTTCGGCCCGGCCGCTGCTCGCCTGATCACCGTATTCGGAGCAGGGTTTAACGCTGACGAAGTGATCGAACGGGCTCACGGCGTGCTCTCGGTCATCGAAGCCGAACTCGAAGGCCGCAACTTCATCACCGGCTCGGCTCAACCCACGATCGCGGACATCGCGCTCTACAGCTACATCGCCAATGCGCCTGAGGGTAACGTTGATCTGTCCCGCTATGCCCGCGTCAATGCTTGGCTCGACCGGATCGAGAACCTTGCAGGCTTTGTGCCCTTCCAGACGACCCAGATCGGGCTGCGCCAAGCCGCCTGATGCCCAGCAGCCGGGGCGGGCCCTCCCCGCCTCTCTCCCCAACCGCCCCGGCTGCTCTTTCTCCTGCAATCCCACGGAGTCGAACAATGGCCCATACGACCGCCCAAACAGTCTCTCCCCAGACCTTTCCCTGGCACTCAGGCGAAGTTGCCGTGCAGGAACGTTTGGGTGTGGCCGAGCGCATGGCCAAGAACGGATCACGCGTCGTGTGGGATTACATGCCCGAGCAGCACCGCGAGTTCTACGGATCGATCCCCTTCATGATGATCGGATCGGTCGACTCAGACGGCGATGTCTGGGCCTCTATGGCGGCGGGCAGGCCGGGCTTCATGACTTCGCCCGACCCACGCGAATTGACCGTCGATTTCCTCCCCGATGCGAGCGACCCGGCTGCGGCTGGCGTCAAGGATGGTGATGCGATCGGAATGCTCGGCATCGAGCTATCGACCCGCCGCCGCAACCGGATGAATGGGATCGTGCACAATGCCACGGACAGCGGCTTTGCGGTTAGCGTCGGCCATTCCTTCGGCAATTGCCCGCAATACATCCAGCTGCGCGATTTCGAATTTGCGCGCGATCCCAAGGCACGGGTCGCAATCGAGGCGGAGGAACTGGAGACGCTGGACGATGAAGCGCGCACCATGGTTGCAGCGTCCGACACGTTCTTTGTCGCGTCATATGTCGATCTTGACGATGAGCGGCAGGTCGATGTTTCGCACCGGGGCGGCAAGCCGGGCTTCGTGCGGATCGATGAGAACGGCCGTTTCACCATCCCCGATTTCGCAGGCAATCTGCATTACAATACGCTCGGCAATTTCACCGTGAACCCGCGCGCAGGGCTGATCTTCCTCGATTTTGCGAGCGGAGACGTCCTGCAGATCACCGGGGACACCGAGATCGTCTTCGAAGGCCCCGAGATCGCTCATTTCCAGGGTGCCGAGCGCCTTTGGCACTTTACCCCGCGCCGCATCATCCGTCGTCGCGGCGCGCTGCCGATCCGCTGGAAGCTGCGCGAGGCAGATGCCTTCTCCCCCAATTCGCTGATGACCGGATCGTGGGAAGACACCGCGGCCAAGATCGAGGCTGAAGAGCTCGCTCGCCGCTGGCGCGCAATGCGGATCGTGGACGTCGAGCGCGAAACCGAAGAGATCACCTCCTTTCTGCTTGAGCCCACCGATGGCGGTTCGATTGCCAGCTACAAGGCCGGCCAGCACCTGCCAGTGCGCGCAATCCTGCCAGGTGAAAAGACACCAGCGATCCGAACCTACACGCTGTCATCGGCACCCTCCGATGGCCGCTACCGGTTGAGCGTCAAGCGCGACGGAGCGTTCTCGAACTATCTGCACTCGCTGTCCGAAGGCGACGTGATCGAGGCGCAGGGCCCGCGCGGCGGCTTTTTCATTAACGGCGATGAGAAACGTCCCGCCGTGCTGATCGCAGCCGGGATCGGCATCACGCCGATGCTTTCCATGCTGCGGCAGATCGTGTTCGAAGGGCAGCGCACAAGGGGCACACGCCCGACCTGGCTGATCCATGGCGCCAAGTCTCGCGAGCTGCGACCGTTTCACGACGAGATCGCCGAACTGATCCGCAAGGCGGGCGGCGCGGTCAAGCTGGTCGCGGTCCACTCCGCGCCAGGCCGGGCTGAGAAGCAAGGCGAGGATTACAGCTGGGCGGGACGCTTTGCCGCGACCGATCTTGGCCGGTTCCTGCCATTTGGCGATTATGATTTCTATATGTGCGGGCCCGGTGGCTTCATGCAGGATGTCTATGATGGCCTGCGCGACATGAACGTGTCTGACGCGCGCATCCACGCCGAAGCCTTTGGCCCGTCTTCGCTTACCCGCCGCGCAGATGTCGGAGCAAGCGAGGCAGAGCCTGCGCCGGTTGCGACCGAGAGCGTGCCGGTGATCTTTGCAGGCTCTAACAAGGAAGCGCGCTGGGAGCCCGCCAGCGGCACTCTGCTCGAACTCGCCGAAGCGCGTGGGATCGAGGCACCTTTCAGCTGTCGCCGCGGCTCTTGCGGGATGTGCGCGGTCAAGCTGCTCAAGGGCAAGGTTGCCTACCCCAACAAACCCAGCGTCGATGTGCCCGAAGGCGAAGTTCTAACCTGTTCGGCAGTGCCCCACCGCGAAGCCGACCGCTTGGAGATCGAACTATGACCTGGACATTGATCGACACACCCTCGCCCGAGGAACTGGCCTGGGGCTTCACACCTGTTTCACGGATAGAAGCCACATCCGGTCCTGAGGAACCTCACGCCGAGACACGCGAAATTCGCCACTTCTTTGTGACGCTTTTCATCATCTTCGCATTGGCCGTGGGAGTGCAAAACCTCTTCGAAGACCATCGCGCTGATGGCCCGATGGAAGAGCGCTACGCCTCAATCAACAAATCGGCTGATCCGAAGCTCGTCGCCCACCTTTATGATCCTGACCATCGCGCAGTACCTGAGCGCGCGCTTGTTACTACGCGGGCGGGGTTCGACTGGAACTGCCCCCAACATATCCCCCAGCGTTATGCACTCGGGGAACTCAGCGGACAGGTGATCAAGCTATGAGGATGAATCAATACACCATACCCGTCGCGAACTTCGCGCAATCGGTGGCCTTTTATGAAGCGCTCGGTCTCAAACTTATCGTCTCAGCAAGACAGGAGTATGCCCGCTTCGAGGTCCCGGGTGATCTAAGCACGTTATCCCTTTCGCTATCAAAGGATCCTGCGCCAGCCAGTGGACTTATCTATTTCGAAGTCGACGATGTCGATAGGACAATTGCCGATCTGAAAGAGCGCGGACTCGAGATTGAGGAGGATCCCTCCGACAAACCTTATCTATGGAGAGAGGCAAAGCTTCGCGATCCGACCGGCAACCGGATCTGCATCTATTATGCTGGCGAGAATCGGCGTTTTCCACCTTGGAGGTTACCTGACTAGGAAGCTTGGTCGAACACGTCCGGCGCGCCTAGCAAGGCGCCCGCAATTGGGCCGTCAGCCCACGCTTTTTGGGGCCGTTAGCAGGGGTGGCTGCGGACAATTTCCCTCAGCTTCAAAGTGGTTTGCCACCCGCTTGGATTGGGTTAGTGTAAGCGCAAAACCGATCAACTGGGTCTTGCGTTGCGCAGCCGATAGAAGATCCCGCTTTCATCTTCGCCGGTCAGTTCCAACACACCGCTGACAATATGCGCGTTGACCTCGTCTGTTTCGAACGGGGTTGAGGCGAGGACTTCGATGAACTGCATCGGGGCGGCGTGGAAATGGAAAGGGCAGCCCGGCGGGTAAGCCAACAGGACAAATCGGCGCTGGCTGGCGCCAGCTTCCAGCGGCATCATCCAGCCTGCGACTTTGATCCGTTTGCCTTCGAGCGCGCGCACCTGCTGCGGAAAAACCGGTTTTGAAACGATGTAGCCCTGATCATCGGTCCGTGTGGTTTCTCTTGTGGATTCCAGAACCTCCCAGGACACGCCCCCGCGAGGTGTTGCCGCCGGTTTCCAGATATCCTCAACCGCGGCACCCTGCTTGGGATCGGGTGACTGCGCTTGAGCTTTGGAAGCGAGTGTAAGCGGGATAGGCTGGGCGCGCTGAGGAACCGTCTCGGCATAGATGTGAATGCCGAACAGGGTGACAACGGCCATCAAGGCCACTCTCCAGGTAATCATCTCAATCCATTCCCTTTTGTCCATCGTCAGCTCCTCGCGAGCACACGCGCTGGATCGATACGGTACACTTGCAATGCAGGCACCAAGGCAGCCAATACGCCAATAGCAAGCACACCGCCAATAAGCACCGCTTCTCCCGCGACTGGAGTCCAAGCCCGAAGGCCCAGATCAGCCAAGGTCGCGAAATTGGCCCGCGCCGCGGCGATCAAGGCATGCGCGCCAATCCAGCCGGCGATTGCGCCAAACGCTGCGGTGATCAGTCCTTCCATAATCACTGTTGCGAAGACCTGAACGCGGCTCGCGCCCATGACACGCAAGAGCGCCAGGTCGCCTTCGCGGTTGCGCGCCATGTTAAGTAGAGCAACAAAGATCGCGAGACCTCCGGTGACAGCAAGAAGCCAGGCGAATATGCGAATGCCATCTATGCTGGCTCCCAACAGCTGCAGCAGCCGAGCAGTCTCCGTCGCAGGAACCGCCGCCTGCATCTCGGTCTGGCGATTAATCAAGGCGGGAATACGAATTGCGCCCGAAGCATTGCGATAGGTCACAAGCAGCGCCGTCAATTCGGGTTCCAAGCCGGTGCCGCGCGCTTGAAGAGCAGGTCGAGGCGTTGTCGCCGGGATCGCCACCGCTGGGGCTTCGGAATGGTCATGCGCATCATCATGGGAATGCTCGTCGCCGTGATCATGACCATCTTCGCCATGATCATGCGCATCTTCACCCTCGTGTGAATGCTCATCACCATGGTCGTGACCATCTTCATCGTGGTCGTGATCATGGTCGATACCGTGCACGTCCCACACGCTTTCGTATGACGTCAAAATCAGCCGATCCACGACCGTGCCTGTCGGAGCAAAGATGCCAACCGTTTCAAACGGAGCGTGATCGTGGCCCTGATCGCCGTCCTCGTCGGAGCTGAGGCCATGGCTGCCGATGAATTTCTGGCCAATCTGCGCGCCCGTTTGTTCTGCAACGGTTGCGCCCATAACGGCATGCATGGGGGCACCAAATGTCTCGCCCTGTGCAATCTCGAGATTGTACAGATCAGCAAAACTCTGATCGCTCCCGACAATGCGATAGCCTGAAAAATTGTCTCCCAATGCGAGCGGTACGGCGCGGGCGACAGCGCGATCACGGCGCAGAAGATCGAGGCTGCTAAGCGGTATGTTCCCGGTCGGCTGGTCGATGTGAAAAATGCTCGACAGGATAAGCTGAAGCGGAGACCCCTTGGAGCCCACAACCAGATCGACCTCTTCGGCATCGCGCTGGAAGCGCTCGCTTGCCTGATTGCCGAATTGCAGCAGCAAAACCAGCATCGCGACCGAAATCGCAAGCAGCAAGACGTTGAGCGCCGTCGTCAGTGGCCGGTCGCGCAAATAGGCGAGCGCAAGCGAGATCATGCGGCCAACCGCCCTTCCTCAAGCACGATGGTGCGCTCGAAATAGGGGCGCAGGCGATCATCATGCGTGGCGATCAGAAGGCTTGCGCCAGCATTTTCGGCGGCTTCAACAAGCAGCCTTGCGACGGTTTCTGTATTGTCACGATCAAGCGCAGATGTCGGCTCGTCAGCGATCAGGATCTTTGGCGATATTACCAGTGCCCTTGCGATTGCGGCGCGTTGGGCCTCGCCCTGGCTAAGCTCAAACGGGCGGGCCTTGGCCCTGTGAGCGATGCCCAATTGGTTAAGCGTCGCGTCGACCTTCGCTGCATCGGTGGTTCCCGTCTGCAAGCGCTGGGCGAGGAGCAGGTTCTTTCTGACAGTCAATGCCGAAACGAGCCGAAGCGTCTGAAAGATGATGCCCATGTGCTGTTTGCGCACACTATCAGCGTTGAGTTGTGACCCGCCGGAAACAATCGTCTGGCCACCAAGTGTAACCTCGCCCGCATCGGGGCTTTGCAAACCGCAGATGATGTTCAAAAGGCTCGATTTGCCAGAGCCAGACGGTCCAAGCAGAAGGGTGCGCTCGCGTTCTTCCAGCGTGAAGCTGACATCATTCAAAACAGGCCGTCCGTCATAGGACAGTCCCACGCCGCTGACTGAGAGTTGCATGGTTGCTCGGGGGCTACTTGGGGGGAATTACTTGGGCGTTGTCCTGTTCCGTCCGGCCAGGCGTTCAGAAGCGGAATCGCTCTGCCAATCGATAGGACGCCGAGTTGGTTCGGTCTGCGAATTCTCGCTGCGCAGGGCCTGACTGCGTTCCTCGCTCCGCTCACGATCAGCGCGCTCGCTTTGCCTTGGTGAAGCGGCGCGGATCGGGGCCGACGGTGGACGGTCAAGCGGGATCGCTTTTGCAAAAGGATTGAAGCGATGCATCCCGCCAAAGGCGCCGGGGCCATGCAGGTCGCACGCCGACGCGGCGCTCGGCAGCGCCATTGTGGCTGAAAGAGCAGCGATCCAGATCAGTGACTTCTTCATTGGTGTGCTTTTCCTCGACTCATCTTGCGTCCGGACCCATCCCTTACTACGCGATATTGTGACTTTATAACATATGCGTCAAGTCTAGCCCATGCCCGTTCAAACTCACCGTCTCGCAATTGATAGAGCGCCAGTAAGATGAGCGCGAATGCGGACATGATTCCGGTCACCTTGCTCACAGGCTTTCTGGGGGCGGGCAAGACGACCTTGCTCAATCGGCTGGTGCAGGAGCCTGCGCTGTCGAATTCCCTCGTAATCATCAACGAATTTGGCTCGGTCGGGCTCGACCATGACCTGGTCGCGCGTAGCAATGAAGATGACACGATCGTCGAAATGGCGAGCGGCTGCCTGTGCTGTACGATCAAAGGCGATCTGCAAAAAACCTTGAAGGACGCGCCCTGGCGCTATTCACGCGAAGGCAAGCGCTGGTTCGACCGGGTTATTATTGAAACCACCGGGCTCGCAGATCCCGCACCGATCATCCACACCGTGATGGCGGATGAGAACCTGATCTCCACCTATCGTCTCGCGGAAGTTTTGACGCTGGTCGATGCGGTCAATGGCGATGCGACGCTCGACATTCAGCCCGAAGCCGTGAAGCAAGTCGCGGTTGCTGACACAGTGTTGCTCAGCAAAACCGACATTGCGGAACTGAAAGCCGTTGAAGCCATCAAAGGCCGTTTGCGTTCGATCAATCCCGCAGCACCAATCCATGACATTGCAGAGCGGCATGATGACCTGATGTCGCTGTTTGGAGGCGCAGATTTCAATCCCGTTATCAAGGGTGAGCAGGTTCTCGCTTGGCTTCGGCAAGAGGCCTATGCAGGCCACGACCACCATCATCATGGCCACCACCACGGCCATGATCACAATCACGGGCACCATCACGATGTGCACCGTCACGATGACCGGATCAACTCAGTCAGCCTCACTCTGGATGAGCCTTTGCCCGCGGAAGTCTTCGATGAATGGTTCGGCCTTCTGACTATGCTGAGCGGCGTCAACATGCTGCGGGTCAAGGGCATGATCCACATCAAGGGTGTTGACCAACCTCTGGTCATTCACGGCGTTCAACACATCTGGCATCCCCCCGTGATGCTACCCGAATGGCCCACCGAGGACCGCAGATCGCGAATAGTCTTTATCTTGCGTGACATGGAAGAGAGCGACTTGCGCAAGGCCCTTTCTTTTGTGGCCGACAGATATGAAAGCGCGCAGCTGTCCGGACAGCCAGGTCTTGTGCGAGACGGTGAAAACCGTTCGATTTCGCACGATGCAACAGGAATTTGAAAGGCATATCTTGGAAGAAACAGTTCGAACCGATCGCGCGGCAACCGCAATAAGTCTGGCGTGCATCGTGCACTGCCTGGCCCTGCCTCTTGTGGCATCGGCTTTGCCATTTGTCGCAGTGGTTGCAGAAGCTGAGTGGGTGCACTGGGTCTTGGCCATTCTTGCCCTCTTGGCCTCATTAAGCGTCACATATTCATCGAAGAGCGCGCGGGTTCCTTCGTTTTTGATCCCCTCATCCGCAGGGATAGCGCTGCTCGTCTTTGGCCTGTTCGCAGAACACGCCGGGTTTGATGAAACCATGCCGACCGTCATTGGAGGGTCGCTCTTGGCCGCAGCTCACATGTACCGCCTCTTCAGGCACAAATAAGCTTTTACGGTTGCGAGCCATGAGCAGACGCTCGCAATTGGGCCGTAAGCCGCAGCTTCTTGGGACCGTTAGCAG
This sequence comes from uncultured Porphyrobacter sp., assembly GCA_964443505.1. Taxonomy (GTDB): domain Bacteria; phylum Pseudomonadota; class Alphaproteobacteria; order Sphingomonadales; family Sphingomonadaceae; genus Erythrobacter. Next base: position 51,967 of record CAYUCZ010000001.1, read on the forward strand.
GGGTGGCTGCGGACAATTTACCCCAGCCTCAAAGAGGTTTGCCACCTGCTTGGATTGGGTTAGTGTGCGAGCAATGCTCTCTCCAACTCGAGACCCTGAAATATCTTCGAAGATATGGTGGCTGGCGTGATCGAACGCGGCGCAAACGAAATTTGGGGCACACAATCCAAAAAGTGTGAATTGGAAGGCGTGTGCTTTGGCGTTTATGAGGCGTTGGACATCGAGATTGAGCCACATGTCCATGATGACAGCCATCTGATATTTGTGTTTGAAGGCTCGTATGTGACGGATGCAGCCCCTGCGCCCTTGGCTAGCGCTGTTCCCTTGCTGGTAAACAACCCGGCAGGAACCGCCCATCGGGATCACTTTCTGGGTTCAAGGGGACGGTTTCTAGCGATCAACATTGCGGTCGAGTATTCTCGTGAAGGGCAAGCTTCTGCATCTCAGAGCCCCGCCGATATCGCGCGCATGAAGGAGGTGGTTGAAGAGCTGGAGTTTGGCACAACCACCGTCATCCTCGAAGAAGTCGCCCAAGCTGTTTGTGGTGAGGACCCGGTGGAGTGTTCGCCTGCCTATCCCGCGTGGGTTGATAGAGCGTTCGAGATGGTCATGGATGAGCCTGCTCAAGCGCTGAGTCTCGCACGATTGGCCGAGGAAGCGGACGTTCATCCGGGCCATCTGGCGCGAATGTTTCGCAAGACGTTTGGCCGTACTGCCGGACAATTGTTGAGAGACCGCCAGTTCGAACTCGCCACCCGGCTTTTGGCGACTACGGATCGACCTCTGGCCGATCTGTCGCTCCAACTGGGTTTTTATGATCAGTCCCACTTCAGCCGGTTTTTCCGCCGCTATAGCGGCCTATCGCCTGCACGGTTCCGTAAAATGGCAACCAAGGTTTGATTTGTACAAGAAACGCTCCAGCGAAATCCGTAGCTCGGATTACGCACAGTCAAAGGAGCGATAATGAAGCCGGTTCTCTTACTTCTCGGCGCTGGCCTCTGCGCAATCGCGGCGCCATGCGCGGGGCAATCTGAACAGGATTTCGAAGCAGCCTTCTCCGCCGCCGAATCCGGTGAGTATGAGGGGACGACCAGCATTGTCGTGATGCAAAATGGCGAAATCATCGCCGAGCGTTACTTCGATGATGGCGCGCACGAGGCGCTGCGCAACACGCGGTCTGTGACCAAGACTGTCACAGCGCTGCTTGCAGGAATTGCAGTGTCGGATGGTAATCTCAAGCCTGCCTCGACGATTGGCTCGCTGTTTCCCGATCATGCATTCCAAAACCCTGACCCGCGCAAACTTCAGACCACGCTCGAAGATCTGCTGACAATGAGTTCCCGGCTGGAATGCGATGATTCCAACATGTTCTCACGCGGGAATGAAGAGCGCATGTACCTGGTCGAGGACTGGGTTGGCTTCTATCTGGACCTGCCTGTGCGCGGGTTTCCGGCTTGGGTGGATAAGCCCGAAGACAGCCCATATGGCCGCGCCTTTTCCTATTGCACTGCAGGTGTTGTCACTGCGGGGGCAATGATCGAAAAGTCCACGGGACAGCGGCTTGAGGATTTCGCACAGGAGCGCCTCTTCTCTCCTTTGGGAATTGAGCAGTTCAACTGGCAATTCACCCCGTTGCAGCAAGCCATGGCCGGCGGCGGCCTTGAACTGACGAGCCGCAGCCTTGCACGTCTAGGAAATCTGTTTCTCGACGTTGGCCAGGTGGGCGGCACACAGATTGTCTCACAACAATGGGTGCGCGATGCCCTGCGTCCCCACGTCGAGGTGCCTGATAGTCGAGGGCTTGAATATGGCTACCTGCTCTGGCTCCAGCCATTTGAAGTTGCTGGCCGATCGGTGACGGCTCGTATGATGAGCGGGAATGGCGGCAACAAGGTCATCATACAGCCCGAAACACATTCTGTGACCGTGATCACTACGAGAAATTTTGGCCAACGCGATGCGCATGAGAAGAGTGAGAGGCTCTACGAGAAGCTCCTGCTTCCACTGCTCAATCCGAGCGGCACTGCGCTCCAAGAAAATGGACCACAGCGCCAGAAATAACGGTGCCTATGTCCGCTCCGCTGAGTTTCGATAGTCCAAAGCGGCGCTCCCTTCGTAGCTCTGCCGTGAGCCGCCTCGTGGTCAACATTCGCCAGCGGCTGCCGAACGGTGGGAACGGGTATCAATAAGCGGCTCTCAGCCCTTCAACACAGGAAATTGGCAGCATGACCAGATCATCTTTCTGCATTCTTGCGATCGCTCTCGCAGCGTTGCCTTCAGTTGCGACATGGGCGCAGACACCATCAGAGGGCGAAGAAGCGACGATCAACCAGCCTCCCGAGCAGACAGCGATTGAGAGCGCGGTGATAGGAATTGTGTCCTTTCAAGGGGAGGAAGCACTGCGCCCGACGATCAAGGAGCGCATGGATCAGCTCGAAGTCCAATCAGCATCGGTTGCGATCTATCGGGATGGCGAACTTCATTGGGCCTCTGCCTATGGGGATGCGCAAAACCCGGACACCCTTTTTCAGGCGGCCTCGCTTTCAAAGGCTGTCGCCTCAGTTGGCATTGTCGCACTCGCGCGCGAAGTCGGGATGGACCTTGATGCGGATCTGACCCCCACCTTTGCCGTTCTGCAGGACTCACGCGTAAATCCAGAAGGCGCCTCGATTACGCTGAGGCAACTTCTCTCACATTCCGCCGGGACGACGGTCTCCGGCTTTCCCGGATACGATCCTGACGCTGATATTCCGAGCACCCTCGACATTGCACTGGGCATAAGTGGCGCGACGACACCCACAATCCAGATCGACCCCAGCCGCATCGGGCAGCGCCGGTATTCGGGCGGTGGCTTCCACCTTGCGCAGCTCTGGGCCGAAACGGTCTCTGGCGAGACATTCGCTAGCCTCATGAAACGGCTTGTCCTTGATCCCGTTGGCATGAGGCGCAGCACATTTGATCTGATCACACCGGGTGATGAGCGCGCTGCCAATCTCGCTCCAGGCTATGGGGAGGAGGGCCTTCCGGCGGAAGGCGGATGGCTGCTCTACCCGCAAGGCGCAGCAGCCGGCCTATGGTCGACGCCCACTGACTATGGACTCTTTATGTCGGCGCTCATCGCGAGCGTTACGAAGGAGGACGATCGCGGCATTCATCCCGACATAGGGCGTGAGGTTCTCGCTCCCGCGATAGGGTTCACCGGTCTTGGCGTTGGGTTTCAAATTCGCCAGGCTCAAGTGCGGCTGAGCAATTCTGGAGACAATCGCGGATATTGGAATCATACGATGTCCTTCCCCGCGCTAGGAGATGTGATCGTGGTGATGACAACTGGCCCAGGCGGTTTCATCTTGATGGGAGATATCAACCGGACAGCCGCCGAAACGTACAATTGGCCTGCGCTGCCCCTGATCATCCGCGAGCGTATGGCGCTTTCAGCCGAAGAACTCAAAGAACTATCAGGCCAGTATGTTGACCCTGCAACGGGAGAGCCAGCGTTCAATATCTCTGTCGGTCAAGACGCAAAGATTACTCTGACAACCAATCAACCCGCGACCAGCATTTGGTCCTACAATGGATCTTTCGAGCTTGTGAAGACAGCCGCAAACACCCTCACAAACACGCGTTTTGCGAATGAATTGATCATTCAGCGAACAGGTGATGGAACGCTCTCCATCATGCGCAGGGGATCAAACTACACCAAATTGGCAAATTGATCGGAGCAATGATGGGCATCCCACAATCTAGCATGTCGAAAGTGATATTGGCCTCGCTCAGCTTGGCGCTAGCAGCGCCAGTCTTTGCATCAGAGCAGCAAAGTGTCGGGGTTGTGCAGGCCACTGACGCTTTTCCAATTGGTCAATCGAACAGATTGCCCATGAAGCGTTTCTATCTCTCGGTTCCCGAATTGCGCGGCGATCCGACAAGTCGGCAGATTGAGCTTCCTATCGTCGTTTTCAACGCGCCGTCTGCAAAGGGCAAAGCTCCGATTGTGATGCTTTCTGGCGGCCCCGGAACAGATGGTCTGTCGGCCGCGCGTTACCCTGGCGCTTATCCGTGGGTGGGGGAACGCGATTTTGTTGTGTTCGGCCAAAGAGGCACGCACTACGCCTCCCCTGCGCTGATGTGTCCGCAATTTCCGGACGCTTTGAGGCAGGGCGCCCCGCTTTCCGCACAGGCCGAGGCGGTGAAATCCTGCCGAGATGCCTTGGAAACAGATGGCGTGAACCTTTCCGCTTACAACTCGGCTGAGAGCGCGCGAGACATCGAGGATTTGCGGCTTGCGCTGGGCGCAGACAAGCTGATCCTTTACGGCCTGTCTTATGGGACAAGGCTCGCGCTGGCCTATGCGCGGCAGTTTCCTGAAAACGTGGAAGCCTTGGTTTTGGATTCCCCTCTCCCATTCAGCGCCGACTACGACAATGAGCTTCCGGCAAGTGTCGAAAATGTTCTGCGCGCTATTGCAAACAGATGCGCCGAGCAAAGCGAATGCGCCTCAAGATATCCGGACCTGTGGACTGGTTTTGCAGACGCGATTGAGCGGCTTGAGCGCGACGGTGAGCAAGGGTCTGAGCCAACAGCATCGCAAGTGGCGTTCACGATTGCTCCGGGCTCTGCCGCCGACATCGCCAAAGCGCCCGAATTGATGGCCTCCGCAGCAGCAGGGGACTACGCACCATTTGTTAGTGAGCCGGGTCCAATCCGGCCCAGCAATTTCGCATGGGGAATGCGGCTGTCTGTCTGGTGCAGCGAAACCGGGAAAGAAACCTCAGAGGCAGACAGCAAACCGTTTGCTGGCATTCGCTCGCCGACATTCGACCCAGAGCTTTGCAATGCTTGGGGCGTTCCCCATAGGCCTCGAGAAGAATTGGACGATCCTACGGGCGATTATCCTGTGCTTGTCTTGGCCGGCGAATACGATGTCCTTACCCCGCCGGAATGGGGCGCGCGCCTGCTATCTGGACACGCAAATGCTCAGCTCATCACGATACCAGCAGGCTTTCACGGAGTTACGACCAACTGGAATGGTACCGGGTGCGCGATGTCGGTTGCTGCTGCATTTTTGGCGGCACCCGATGAATTTCGGGAGAACGAGACTGCCCTAGAGTGCGTAGGACGAGAACCGTATCCTGATTTTTCCTTGGACCGCTAACATACGCCTTGCTGTCCGATTAAGGACGCTCGGCGTTGTGCACGAGGATGGTAAACGCTTAGACGTGGCCTGACTGCCCACGCTGGAGAGCGGCGATGTCGAAATATGGGGGAAGCAATGGTTGTTGAACCGGAAGTGATGTTTGGATGGGCTGGCCAGGCCGCCATGATTGGCTGGCTCATTCTGATTTTCCTGCCCAGGCGCTGGCCGCAGCTTCTGTTCATTCCACGCTACCTTATCCCTTTCGGGCTGAGCCTCCTTTATGCTGGGCTTGCGTTCGCTCACTTTTTCACAATCGAAGGTGGGGGATACTCATCGCTCGACCAGGTCAAAACTCTGCTTTCGAAAGACGAGATGCTGCTGGCCGGCTGGGTACACTACCTCGCATTCGATCTCTTTATTGGAGGCTGGATCGCGGTTGAATCAGACAAGCTTGGCCTGAACCGGTTGGTCCAGGCGCCAATTCTGGTCGCGACCTTCATGTTCGGACCTGTGGGGCTAGCGCTGTTCCTTGCGATGCGTGCTGGCTATTTTCGCAAGCAGGAGGCCAGCACATGATTGAGAAGAAAACCGCTTTTCAAATGCCTCTGATCCCACAGCTCGATGATGACCACGTGACGCGGCTCTTGCTTGTACTGAGCCTGTTCATGTTGGCTAACTTTGTCGTCTTCTTGCCCGCGTGGTTTCTTGATCCGCGAGTGCTGGATGGCGCCGCTGTGTGGACCAAACCGCAGAAGTTCAATCTATCGCTAGCGCTTCACTTCGCAACGCTGGCAGTGCTTGCCCAACAATTGCCAAGGCAGGTCAGAAATGGTCCGGTTTTGATCGGCTTTTCCTATGCTGCGGCGGTCTCATTGATTTTCGAATGGGGCTACGTCAGCTTGCAGGCCGCGCAGGCAAGGCGATCCCACTACAATTATGAAACCCAATTCGAAGCCTTGATGTATGGCTTGATGGGGCTTGGCGCGTTCTTGCTGATTGCGGTTGCCATGGCGCTTGCAGTCCAGATTTTTCGCACAGGCGACAAGTCGATGTCTGGTTTGCGTTGGGGTTCAATTCTGGGATTGACGCTTGGCTTCGTTTCGACGGCGATCTTTGCCTACTATATGTCGTCGAATGGGCGTTATGTGGGCGGAGACCTTGACCATGTCGGGGCTGTTGTCCCGTTCTTTGGCTGGTCGCGCGAGATTGGAGATCTTCGCCCTGCGCATTTTGTGTCGCTCCATTTGATGCAGACGCTTCCGCTTGTCGGCTATATCGCTGACCGCAGAGGCTGGCCTGGCGTGAAGCTGGTCATTGGCGCAGCGGCAGTTCAATTGTTGCTCGCGGCCCTGCTTTTTGTGCAAGCATTCTCTGGCAAACCAATCTGGCCCGCTTAGCGCCGCGCACCTGGCTTTCTCGTCGGTTGGCGGCAAAGGAACCGGCCGAGAGCATGATCGCTCTGCGGCAAGACACGAAGCAGTGCGCGGTTCGCAATTTCAGATGCATAGTGGTGCGCTTACGTGACCCGCATTATTGCTATAATAACCTGAAATCTCGATTATCTTTCAAGTGCAGACTGCAAGGTGCCCCCAAAAGTGCCCCCAACCGAGCCGTCTATCCCAACCTATCAGTGCCGCACCTTAGCCTCGATAAGGCCCACCACGCGCATCATTTCGACCGCGCAAAGATTATCCAGGTACTCAAACTCATCCATGTGCCGTTCGAATGTCGACTGATGCATACCCTTGGGCCGGGTCGGGTAGTTTCCCCAACAGCGCTCGCAGCCGAGTTTCTTCTGGAGGCGGAACAGCGCTTCAAAGGGCCTGTCGCGCGCTGCTATGCGTTGCGAGTGATATCCCAGCCGCCATGCCCTGCGCGATGCGAAGCGATCACCGCCCGGTGGCATATAGAGCTTGCCAACGCGGTGCCCATGATAGGGGCAGATCATCCACCAGCGCTAGCCGCCGAAATTGGGGCAGGTATGGGTTAAGTGGATAGTCTGGAGCACATGCTCGCTTTCGCCATGCGCTTCTCGCCGATAGTCCAGCACAAGCCGCTCATTCCCGGCCTCGCGCATATCGGCTCGATAGCTAACGCTGCCAAAAGGTTCACCCCGGCAAGTCCAGTTTATCGTTCCAGCACGCATTGAGCCATTTGCGGCCATTCCCTTGCGCATCATCCACGCAAGATCGATCCGCCGCGAAGCATCCGCCGTTGGCCTTCCGTATTGCTGCCCTGATCCGTAACCGCCCATGCAGCTGTATTAGCCGATTAATACGGATGTCGTAAGCCCACTGTCGCTCATCCTGTTTATTTCTTTCTTGTCGCTACCGCCCCTTCGCCGCCCGAATATTTTCCTAAATCAATAGGAAAACTTGATTTCTGAGATGCTGAGACGCGCCGAGCCACAAAGCTTTTCGCGCACGCGCGCGGGCGAAAAATAGGTTTAGCGATTGAAGCCGGTTTTCCCGACGGTATCCGCGCCGATCATGCTGGTGATTGATCCACCCCCTGCCTATGGGTCCGATTTTGGCGTGGGGCCATAGCGACGCGGTCGTCCGACTTTGGGGGTGAATGCGGACATTGCGCTCCCGAGCTGCGCTGGTGCCAAGGGCGCACCGGCCACGAACTGCTTACACTCGAGAACGCGCCAGCCCCGGGGACATCCGACAGTCTGGTGATGCTCAACCTTGCCGTCTCGCCAGCTTTCACATCGACCGTTTATAGTGAACTGGCACGGCCATAGCGATTAGGCATTGAATGTATTGATTCTGCTCCAGTGCCACTTGTGGGAAGAGAGCCTGGCCCGACGCGAAGTTTTCGAACGGGCATCTCGCCTTATTCAGGCTCAACACTTTCAAGGGTAGAACAGGCATGACCCATCAATCCTCATTCAGGACCCCGCGAGCTGCTTTGCTTATGCTCGGCGTAGCAGCGCTTTCAGCATGTGGGACGTCGCCTTCAACGCATAGCGCCGCAAGCAGCGAAACAGCTACAAGCGATCCGGCAGGCGGACCAGCCGGAGGCATCGTTCGCGCTTCGTTCACGGCAGAAGGCGCGGCCCGGCAGCCGGTCGGATATCGCGAATGGGTATATGTGGGTACGCCATTGACGCCCAACGCTCTCAATGATGGGGAAGCCCCGTTCCCCGAGTTTCACAATGTCTATGTCGAGCCCACTGCGTTTGCCGCGTTCTCCGAAACGGGTGAATGGCCTGACGGCACCCAGATCGTCAAAGAGCTGGCCATGGTGCGGGAAAACAACAACAACCCAGACAACGGTTCAAGCGCAGAAGTCAGCGGCGTTGGCTACTTCCAGGGCGAGTTCGCTGGACTTGAGCTGACCGTGAAAGATGCATCACGCTTCGCAGATGAGCCAGGGAACTGGGCTTACTTCAGTTTCGGTCACAACGCCCCGCCATACGCCGAAACCGCCGAGGCGTTCCCGACCGAATCGTGCAACTCCTGCCACGAAGCGAGCGCGGAAACTGATTTTGTATTCACTCAGTTCTATCCGGTGCTGCGCGCCGCCAATCCTCAATGAGTGGTGGCATCATGATCCGGCAAACCATACTGCTTCCCGCCTTTCTTACGATCTTTCTTGGCGCTTGCAGCGAGGCGGGAGGCAGGCCCGAAGCCAGTAACGCAGGACCCGAAACGACTGCTGTCAATCCCGGCTGGCCATCCCACGTTGTCACGGCAACGGGGGACATCTCGCTGCCCGACGATTTCCAGACCTGGTCAACGCTCGGTTCATGGTCGACTGCGGACGCTGACGGTGTCCAGAATGGAATGCACCAGGTCTATGCTTCGCCCGGCTCGATCGAAGGCTTTCGCCAGTCGGGGCAGTTCCCTGATGGTAGCGTATTGGTCAAAGAAGTTCGCGGCGCGGCGACAGCCGACCTGAGCACGGGAGCCGCTTCATATGCGACCGAGAAGCAGGTTTGGTTCGTTATGGTCAAGGATTCGACCGACCGCTTTCCCGACAACGCCCTTTGGGGTGATGGCTGGGGGTGGGCACTTTTCGAGGCAGCAGACCCCGGCAAGCAAGCGGCCAGTGATTATGAGGCAGACTGCAAAGGATGCCACATCCCCGCCGAAGCGCGCGACTGGGTCTATGTCGAAGCCTATCCGGTCCTTTGGCCAGTCGGTGTCGCGCCTGCGCCAGATTGGCAAAACTGAAAAAGCAGCCGGGTTCTTTACTGCGAGCTCATTCGCCGCATCAAACCAGGTGAGAGGCCAAAAGCCTTGGTGAAACGGTCTGTCAGATGCTGTTGGGACGCAAAGCCACAAGCGACGGCAAGCTCGGCGAGCGGCTGACGGGTTTCGCAGACAAGAAAGCGTGCGCGTTCGAGGCGTTGCTTCATCACGTATTGGTAGGGCGTGATGCCTTCGGCTGCCTTGAAACAGCGAGCAAAGTGATATTGCGAGAGGTTGGCAGTGGCGGCAATCTCAGCCAGCGAAATCGGCAGTTCGAGATTTTCGCGGATGAAGGCTTTGGCGCGCTCGATCCGTTTGCTCTCCGAAGTGGCGCTGACCGCTGGGGCGTCTCGCTCAACGAGGCCCGAGTAATTTCGGGCTAAGTGTAATCCGATTTGCATCGCGATACTCTGGAGCGCGATACCCGCATACTCTCGTGCTTGCTCGACCTCGGCAAGATAGAGCTGCATCATGAGCGGGAAAAACGGGTCGCTTGCACACAGATTGTTCTGCAGCTCGGCCACCTTTCCGGCGGCACAATCGTCCTGAAACGTTTGCTCGAAATGACGCGGGCTGATGTAGAAGACGAAGTTCTTTCCGGTGTGCGGCCCGAGCCAATATTGGGAGTCTGTGTTGGCGGTTGCGACTGCGGCAATGCCGGCAGGCATGATCGCATCGGAGCGGCGCTTTCCCTCCGACCACACATCGAACATGTGTGTCCCCTGCGACCACAGGGTGATCCGATGATATTCGGGCCGTTCAATTGTGACCTGCACTGGTCGGTCGAGCTGATGCAGGCGGGCGGCGCTGAAGGAATCGGAGGCATAGGCCGCCTCGAAAGGCAGTTGTGCAGGCAGGCCCATGCGATCGAACCCTGTCCCCTTCGAGCTCGAATAGCTTGAGATCTTGGTCGATTCCATCTGCCTTGCCTCCCTTTCCTGCCCTGACACTTGGAAGAGTATCCCGCCAATGAGAGGCGCAAAACCCTCATATCCATACAGAACGTCCCGATTATTGTGCTCTTCCGAATTATTGCTGAAGTGAGATGCGCAACATTACGGAAGATTTTCTCTTGGGGATCGGCTCCGATGGGCATCGCGGTTGGCGCAAGCCTCTTGCCCAGCCGCATGCTTATGGGATCGACAGGAGGGAACATGGACTTGAGACAGATCGAGTATTTCCTGCTCGTTGCTGAGACCCGAAACTTCAGCGAGGCATCGGAAAGACTGGGTGTAGCCCAACCTACGATTTCAAAGGCGGTCCAGAGGCTTGAAGACGAATTGGGCTTGCTGATCTATCGCGACGGCAAGGATACCCGCTTAACCGCGCTCGCACGCAAGCTCATGAGCGAGTTCGAAACAATCCTAGAGTCCGCCCAAGATGTCCGCGCTATTGCGAGATCGCACAGCACAGCGGCACAGGTCGATCTCAGGATCGGTTTGTCGACCTCGTTTGGGCCCAATGCGTTCGAGAGGTTCTTGTTGTCCTTTATGCAGACCCATGAGGACGTCCGGATCAGCATATTGGAAGTGTGCCCGTTAGACGGCTGCAAGGCGCTTCTTAACGGACAACTCGATGCAATGATCGGCTTCGAGCTCAAGGACAATCCGAAGGTCTCCTGTGCACCGCTATTTTGCGAACCCTGCCTTCTCGCGCTGCCAAGCGATCACCGCCTGGTCAATATGCCCACAGTCTCGATAGGAGACCTCGACGGCGAACGGTTTATCGATCTGGTCGACTGCGAAATGCGCAAGACTTTCTTGGACCGTGTCCGCCGCGACGGGATCGATCTGCCGAACCACGTCTCCTGCCATCGCGAAGACTGGGTTCAGTCGCTGGTTAGCGAAGGCCACGGATTGACGGTCATGGCCGCGTCTTCGCTGGCGAACAAGAACCTGGCGCTTCGCCGCATTTCGGGAATTGACCTCTCGCGGCAGGTCTGTCTCCACACAATCTTCGGCTCATGCAAGACACCCGTGATCTCGTCATTGGAGCGCTTCGCATCGCGCTTCGAATGGACCAAAGCGCCGTTATTCGAGGAGCCCATCGCGCACGCATTGGTCAGCGCGTGAGCGTCATTCAGTCCGTCGGTATTCCGCCCCTTTTGGGAATAGGGCCTTTTGGCTTATCATCCAGCAACCCCGCCCGAGCCGCTTTCCGCATGGACCGCGGTGTCTGGCCGAACCGCGCCGAGAACGCGCGGGAGAAAGCGGCCGGGTTCGAGTAGCCGTTGGCAAACGCGACATCGGCAATCCGGCGATCGGTGCGCCGCAAAGCGGCAGCAGCGCGTTGCATCCGCCACTCTGTCAGATAGTTGAACGGGCCCCTGTCAAAAGCTGCCTGAAACTCGCTGGCGAACCGCGTCCGCGACATTCCCGCCTCGCGTGCCAGAGCTTCGACATTCCAGTCCCGCTCCGGCTCGCGATGCATGGCGGCAAGTGCGCGCGCGAGGCGCGGATCGCTGAAACCCTTCATGAGCGTGGCAAGGCGCGGCGCTTCGTCATCGACGCAGTGGAGGCTCTCGATGAATATGATCTCAGAGAGCCGGGTTACCGCAGCAAGCGAGCCGGGATAATCGTTGAAGACATTGGCGACCAGCAGGCCCAGAACCTCTTCCAGCCAGGGTCGGCCCTTGCGCTGCTCTGCAGTTATCAGAATGTAGCTTGGCAGCGCATCGAGGAGCGGGTGATCGAGATCGCCATCAAAATCGAAATGCCCACAAATCAATTGCGTGGCGGCGGCTTCATCGGCTGCACCATTGGACAAGACGCGGTTCCCGTCATACCCCGCTTCCTGCATGACCGTTTCAAGCGGTGGCGCTGTCTGAACCACGTCATTTGAGAGAATATGGCTCCTGCCCCGGGGCACCATCAGCAAGTCGCCTTGGTTCAGTCGAACCGGCTCGCATCCCTCGACCTTTGCCCAACAGCTGCCCTGTTTGGCGTAATGGAAACGCGCCGCGTGTCCCAGAGCCGGAACCGTGGTGCCCCAACTGCCGCTGAAATGCGTTCGAAAATAGAATGAACCACGCAATTGCAGCAGGTCGAAAATGTCGCTGACGGCGTCCAGACGCACCTCCTCCTCGCCAAGCATCTACTCCTCTCCGGTCACAACGGCGCATGAGCCGACGATGAGCCCGATGGAGAAGACTATGAGGATTGCCACAAGGAAGGCAAGCGACGCTGCCCCTTCGAAGCAATAGGCAAGCAGGGTGGTGAGGATAGAGGTTACGCCACCCGTCACAGATGGTCGCGGTTTGTTGGCACTATGTTGCCGCAATCCCAGTGCGAACGGAGCGACAATCAGACCTAGACCAGCCGAACAGCCCACATCGCGGTGCAGCCGGAAATCGAGAATTTGCATAAGCCCCCCCGTGGTCCCGCGCGCGCTGGCCAGAGCGCCCTGACCGATACCGCAACCTACCACCAGTCCGATCTGGTTTTGCGGACGCGGGCGAAAGAAAACGAAACTTGCGGCATAGTTTGGCGGCAAAATCCGCATCGCGTCCCGAATGTTATGCCATGCCGCCGGGAATGGGTTGTATGCCTTGTTGCCCCTGTCGCTCCATGAGACTTTCGCTCTCGCGAGCCGGCAAAGGAATGCGCAACTGCTTACCTTCGCGCCAGAGCGTCATGCTCCCCTTCCGCCTCGCAGCAACAGGAGGAAGATCACTATGTCTCGATTGGTCAGTTCGCGCCGCGATGCCATGCGCACCGCTGGGCTCGGCACACTTTCCGCTGGCGCCTTTGCCGTTCTAGCAGGCGCGCCCACGGCCGCTGCCGCCATGCAAGGCGTGAGCTCCGCAGATGTCGATACGCTCAACGTTGCTCTCGGGCTCGAGCATGAAGGCATCGCCGCCTACCAGATTGGGGCGGAAAGCGGTCTTCTGGAAGGTCAGGTCCTCAGCGCTGCAGTGCTGTTTCAAGGGCACCACAAGGGGCACCGCGACGAGCTTGTGAAGGTGATCCAGACGCTGGGTGGAACGCCGGTCGAAGCCAAGAGCACCGAGACGTACATGGAAGACCTGGACATCGCCAACACGATCAAGGAGCCAAAGGATGTGCTCCTCCTCGCACAGCGGTTAGAGCGAGGGGCTGCGGCAGCTTACCTTGGTATCATCCCGAGCCTCGAAGGTCCGGATATGAAGCATCTCGCCGCCCGGCTTGCAGCGGACGAAAGCTCCCACTTTGCGATTATTTCCACCGTGCTGGGCGAGTCGATCCCGGCTGAACCCTTCATCTACGGTTGAGGAGGTACTGACATGTTCCGCCGTGTGAGAAAAATGTTCGTTCCCTCTCGGCATGGCGGTCCGCGCGGGCGATGGTCCACGCCATCGTCTGTCTCCACGGGGTTGATGTCTGGCGCGGTTGTAGTCGGCGCCATCGCCTCAACGCTAACCCCACCCGGGTCGCTCGTTGCTCAGACCCCCAACTCGGGCGACCCGGAACGTGGACGATCTGCATATGTGTCGACATGTGGCGGATGCCACTCGATCCAGCAAAACCGCATTGGTCCCCGACATAAGGGGTTGATCGGGCGACAAGCAGGATCGGAATCGGGATACAGTTATTCCAAGGCGTTGCGGGAAGCCGATTTCACCTGGGATGAAGCTCGCTTAAGACGTTGGTTGAGCAATCCGCGCGCGATGGTCCCAGGTACAAAGATGGCTGTAAGGGTCTCTGACCCCCAGCGCAGAGCAGACATCGCGGCCTATCTTGCGACCCAATAGCCCCATTGTCTGACGCCCCAAGCAGAGAGCCGAACTGGGCTTCGGATTTGCACTCGTGAGCCCTGCGCCGAAAGGCTCACTGTGACAGCCGGAAAAGAGGTGGGGCGACTGCTGCTGCTTGCCGCCCCGATCATATTCGGCAACCTTAGCGGCGTAGCGATCCAGTTCACCGACGCGGTCATGGTCGCGCAGATCGGCACTTCGGCATTCGCGGCCGTGGGGCTGGCTGGCCATGTCGGTGCGGTGGTTTTCCTGTTTTGCTCGGGATTTGCGCAGGCCATTGGAGTAAGGGTTGCACAGGTCGCGGGGGCCAACCCCGACGACCGTGGGACGCTGTGCTCGAGCTTATGGCAGGGGATCTGGCTCATTCTTGCGACCAGCGTTCCGTTGTCGCTTGCGCTTTTCGGGATCGAAGCCATCTTCGTCGCGACGGGACAGCCAGCAGAAGTGTCCGCGATCGCGACGAGCTACATCCAGGTCTTCCTGTTCTCGATCCCGCTGATGGTCCTGTTCGTGGGACTCGGTGCAACCGCGACCGCGCTTGCAAGACCGGTTTTGCTCATGGCTGTTTCGATTGCGGCGATCGGTATCAACTTTCTTGGAAACTACGCGCTGATATTCGGGAACTGGGGCGCACCCCGCTTGGGAGCCGAAGGAGCAGCGCTCGCGAGCATAGTTTCAGCAGGCTTTCAGGTCGCTGCTATGCTCATCCTATTCTCGCTGGATCGCAAGCTGGCTCGGCTGCACTTGTGGCGCGGACTGTGCCTGCCACGGCGGCACGAATTGTCGGTCATGTTCAAGAGCGGCCTTCCCATCGGCCTCATTCTGTTGGCTGAAGTGCTCTTTTTCTCGGCAACGGCCTTTCTCGCAGGGCGCTACGGGACGGCGAACCTGGCCGGCCATCAGGTCGCAATCCAGATCGTGACTTTGACCCTGATGATCGCGCTTGGCTTGGGACAGGCAACCACAGTGAGAGTCGCCAATGCCTATGGTCGCGGTGATAACGCCGGTGTGCGCCGATCCGGTTTGGTCGGCGCTGTTTTGACGACCGCAATTATGACCGTGATCGCCGCTGTCCTACTAGGCTACGCGAGAAGCGTCGCGGAAGTTTTCATGCAGCCTAGCGGGCAAGCGACTGTGTTTGCTGCCTCATTTATTGTGATCGCGGCTCTGTTCCAGGTCGCCGATGGCGTGCAGACTGTGCTGGTCGCGGCTTTGCGGGCTATCAATGACAGCCGCGTGCCGCTTGCCTTTGCGATAGTGAGCTATTGGGTCGTCGGCATGGGGACTATCCTTGTGCTGGCCTGGAAGACGCAACTGGAGGGGCTGGGTATCTGGATCGGGATGGCCAGCGCACTGTTCGTGCTCGCTATCCTATTGTTTGGCAGGTTCTGGTTGGGGGTCCGTCACAAAGCATAAGCCTGCGTACCCGCCACAAGTCCATGACCGCAAGAATCCGAAAGACAGCAACGAGGTCGCAACAGCAGCGTGCGTCGATAGCGCTTTCATGAATAGTTTCTGTTACGAGTAGGCATAGTGTGATGCTTGCAACCGGCAGGTCCAGCCATTCGGGTATTTGAACATGAATCTTCAGGCTCCGATCCAGAGGTCCTCCCGTGGCACTGCAATCGAAGAGATGAAAGCGAGCCACGAGCTTGCTCACGACACCGTTCCGGCAAGCGAACACTTCAGCGCAGTGCGCGTCCACAACAGTGACAAGCCGGTCAGCATCAAGATCGAAAACATGCGGCAGCACCGCATAAGCATGAAAGCTCCCGGCCTGCACATGCACAGCCTCTCCACTCTCGGAAAGCGCCTGCCCGATGCGGTGATCCAGCCCGGCCTCACATCGATCTGCTCAGCTCATGTTGATTCCGAATTCTCGCTCGAACCGCACGAGGGGACGAATTGCTATTTCTTCATAGATCCGGCTCACTTCGAGACGATCTTTCAGGATGATGATCCGGCAGGCAGACGCCCGGAGTTGTGCAACATCCCCGCGACGACCGATCCCTTCTTTCGTTCAATGCTTTCTGCCTACCTGGACGAGTTCGAGAAAGCGCAGGCCTTTGCCTCGGTTGCGCTCGAAAGCATCGCTCTTCGTGTCGGCCTGCATCTGGCTCGCAATTACACTATACCGGTCGAGGCACCTTCCCCGCTGCCGGCAGCCTCTGGCGAAAAGGCACGCATTGCGAGAGCGAAGGCCTATATTCATGACAATCTCGACAAGGCGATTTCGCTGACCGACATCGCGGCCGCAGCGTGTCTGTCGCAATATCACTTCGTGCGATGCTTCAAGGCTGCGGAAGGTCTGACCCCTTATCAGTATGTGATCCGCCAGAGGGTTGCGCGCGCTCACTTCTTGCTAAGGGAAACCGGGATTTCGATCGCCGAGATATCCATTGCTTGCGGCTTTTCCTCCCAGCAGCATTTCACGGACACTTTCCGGAGATTGTGCAGCACCACGCCAGGAGCTGTACGCCGTGAATTCAGGGGGTAAGAGTTTTGCGAGTATCGAGCTCCGCAAACGCATCTGAGATTTGCTTTCCATCCAACACAGAACAAAGTTACCCTCGCTTTCGAAATGACTGGAAATGGGTCGCTAGCAGAACGACCGTTATCGGCTGACTATCGCTAAGAAGCCGACAGTCAGTTCACGACCCATTTGCGGAAATTTCTCCTCTGGGCGCTGGATCGCGCCATTAGCCGATGCAGACATCGCCCAGCACCAGAATTTCAGGTCTATTGCCGGCACCTTACGCGGCTATTCTCTGCCGCTTCTTCAGATCAAAAATGAAGTGGATGCGGTCCTCGGTGCTCGCGTTTTCAGCGGCGTGCTCTTGCTGATTGTCGAACCACCAAAGCTCGCCCTCACGCATGTGCAGCGTTTCATTGCCGCAACTCAGCGTATTGCCGGGCGAAGTCTTGAGGACGAGATGATAGCGATCACGAGCGCGGTAATACTCTCCGCGATCAACATGAGGGTAGACTTTCCCTCCTGGAGGCAGTTTCACAACCCGCGCGCGGGACAACTCGCTGTCGAGGTAATGAGCGATAGAAGTCAGCAATTCGCGAATCTTGGGAAATTGCTCCGAGGTATTGGTGAAACGCGATTCATGAACGTCTCGAGGGGCGCGGCCGTTAGCCATCGACTTTTGCATTCCGCGGATCGGAATAGCGTCAGCCTCTCGCTGGACCTTGATCTTAGTCTTGCGGCCCGCATTGAGCTCCCACGCACCTTCTACCGACGCGATTTCATCGAGGTAAGGGGCGACATCGATCCCTGTGCGTATAAGCTTGAAGTGTTCCATCTTCGGTCTCCAACTCGTCTTCCGGGCTTTTCGGGGGTTGATTACTGGGCCCAACCGTTGCTGATTAAGTCCGCTTCGTCCTCGGCGCTGAAGGCATCGGAGCGCATCATCGCGCTGACCGCTTCGCCAAATCCTTCGTCTCCAGCCGATGCGGTTTGGTAGCCTGTATCGTTGCTTGAGCCAGCGACCGCTGACTTTGCAGCGATTTCGACACTCCAAGTATTCTCAGTCGCACGGCATGCCACCGCCTGTGTGGTGGATGCTTCAGTCGTAACCGCAAACTCGCGGCACGGCAGTCCTTCCGAACCCAGGAAGGTGAAGCGCATCTCAGCCTGGCCGTCGCCAATCGCAAGCTGCTCGCCGCTCGCGGCAGTTTCCAAGAACCCACCGAGTGAGGTCTCAGAGGTATAGCTGGCAAGGCGCACGCCGCCATCGGCGTTGGGTCCAACTGTGGAGCCGGTGTTGAACAGTGTTCCGCCTGTGATCACGCCGATCACAAGAGCGACGGATGCTGTAAGTGGCAGGCGCCACCAATTGTCGTTGGCCGCTTGGGGAGGGATTTTTACGACCTTCGACACCGGATCGATGGCAGGCTGAGTGTCGGACACGCTGCCGCTCTGCGGTCGCATCTGGTTTTCCAGAACATCAACCGCACCGCGCAACAAATCGTCCACGCCGCTCAACTGCTCTAACCGCAAAGCCAAGGCCTCATCGGTCTCAAGCGCTTTCTCTATTTCAGCGGCCACATTGTCCGGCAATTCGCCATCCAGGAACGCGCTGAGCTTCTCATCTGTGATCTCAGTCATGCGCTTCCTCCTCCTGACTGGCGAGCCGGTCTGCGATCTGTTTGCGAGCACGAGCGATGCGGCTCATCACGGTGCCCATCGGCACTTCCATCACTTCGGACACTTCGCGATAACTCATGCCCTCCAGGGCGACGAGCGAGAGCGCGATCTGTTGATCCTCCGGCAATGTCGACATGATCTGCATTACGCTTTCCAATTCTGATCTACGTTCAAGGTCGCCTTCACCGTCCTCACTGTTCGGTGACTGCGTCAATATTTCTGCCGACCCTTCGGTCCGCACTTGCTTGCGCCGCAATTGATCGATCCAAACATTCTTGCACACCCGAAAGGACCAATGTTTGAGGTTCGCCCCTTCAGGAACGCCATTGCGCACCACTCTGAGGCTAACCTCTTGCACCAGGTCTTCCGCGTCATCTGTGTTGCGCGCCAAGGAAAGCGCAAATCGGCGTAGGCTTGGAAGCACACTCAACAAGACCTTATCGTCCCAATTGTCTGGCACATTTTCCTCCAAAGACGGGCTTGGCTGAATTTTATTCCGGCTGTCTGGGATTTTTTTCGCTGCCCATGCGTTTAACAACACGGAACATCAAAAAAAGTTCAGCTCGTGCTGGGATGTAGAGCAATATTCAGGCGCTGCTCGATAGTTCCATCCGCCATAGACCCGATTGTTTGGAGGGACACAATGACGAACAAAAAGCCTGCTTTGTTGGCGGTCTCCCTGATGGCCTCAGTCTCGCTCGCAGTGCTCCCTGTTGGAAGGTCTCATGCGCTGATGGCGATGGAGCCTGATATCGAGGAAGAGGCTGAGGAACAGGCCGAGCAGGAGGCTGAGGAACAGGCAGAGGCAGAGGCCGAGGAGCAAGCTGAAGCTGAGGCCGAGGAGCAGGCAGAGGCTGAGGCTGAGGAACAGGCAGAGGCCGAGGCCGAGGAACAGGCAGAGGCCGAGGCTGAGGAGCAGGCTGAAGCTGAGGCTGAAGAGCAGGCAGAGGCCGAGGCCGAGGAACAGGCTGAAGCTGAGGCTGAGGAGCAGGCTGAAGCTGAAGCGGAAGAACAGGCGGAGGGTGAAGCCGAAGAACAGGCTGAAGCTGAGGCCGAGGAACAGGCTGAAGCTGAAGCAGAGGAACAAGCCGAGCAGGAAGCTGAAGACGAAGCCGAAAATGAGGCGGAAGATCAAGCCGAGCAGGAGGCTGAAGACGAAGCCGAAGACGAAGCCGAAGATCAGGCCGAGCAGGAGGCTGAAGACGACGCTGAGGACGAGGCTGAAGACGAGGCTGAGGACGAGGCGGAGCAGGAGGCGGAGGACGAGCTTGATGAGGAATTCGAAGATGAAGCCTCAGACGACGCTGATGACGAGTTTGAGGACGCCGAGGATAACGCTGAGGATGAAGTCGAATTCGAAGCCGACGACGCCGAATACGAAGCTATAGAAGAAGACGCAGCAGACCTCGCAAGCAGCTTTGCGGCCACATTCGAACTCGAAGGGATCGCTGTCGACGAAAATGAGTTCGACTATGCGAGCGGCGAATGGCTGGTGCTCTCCTCCCAGAGCGAATTGGATCGTATGGTGGCTGCAGGTTTCGAAGTGCGCTCAGCCGAGCGGATCGAACTGTTTGATCAGGTCTTGTCGCGACTGGGTTCCCCCACCGGCTTGGCTGACCGGGCGAGCCGTAACACGTTGCTTGCCATCGCACCGGACGCGGAAGTCGAACTCAATCACCTATACGCGCCTCAGGCTCGTTTCAGGCGGGGGCAATCGGGTCGGTCACCGCTGGAAGCGATGCCGCTCTCGCAGCGGCAGCGGGCGACGAGGGCGAGGATCGGCCTAATCGACACATCGCTTTCCCGATCGAACACTGCCTTTGCGCGGGCCAACGTGATCTCTCGCGATTTTGTAGCTAGCGAAAACCCGCGCCCGATCAATCACGGCACCGCGGTCGCCTCGATCCTCGTCAGCCAAGATCCCGCTGCCCCGGGGCTTCTGCCTCGGGCGCAGCTTTATGCGGCATCCGTTTTTGAGCAATTGCCGGTGCGCGGCAGTACCGCCTCAACTGCGGCGCTGGTGCGAGCACTGGACTGGATGGTCGCCAACAGGGTGAAGGTGGTCAACATGAGCCTTTCAGGGCCGCCCAACAGAATTCTTCAAAGAGCGGTGGACAGAGCGGCAGCCAGCGGCGTGACCATTGTGGCTGCGGCTGGGAATGAAGGGCCAAATTCTCGGCCCCTCTTTCCTGCGGCCTATTCCGGCGTGATCTCCGTGACCGCGCTCGATGAGAACAACCGCGTCTTTCGCCTGGCCAATCGCGGACGGCACCTTGAGTTTGCGGCTCCTGGTGTCAGCATCCGGCATGCGGCTGACGCAAATGCTCCGAACAATTCGAGTGGCACTTCGATTGCGGCACCTTTTTGTGTCGACGGTCTTGCTGCTTGCCAGAGGGCGCAACGGGCAGCTTGACGATCCGGAACTAGAGGTGGTGCGCGAGAGGGCACTTGATCTGGGTGAGCGCGGTCGTGACCCCATCTATGGGCACGGTCTTATTCGTCCTCGCTAAACGGTGTCGCAGAGACTTCATTCTGCCGCTTGGGCGCACTAACCCGCTCTAATCATACGCATATCTGACCCGCCAAATTTTTTCTGGCGATCAAGGAATAAACTCCAATCCGCCCCGTCTTCCCAGTGAGTTCGGCAGTGATTGCGAGGGATTGTCGATCTTACGCCCACCCCAGGCGGATCCCGGACCCCCCGCATCGAAAATGGAGTAGGGTTAGTGAGCATCGAGTTTAAAGACATGATCGGTTCGGCCGAGTTGGGCGATCAGACCAAGCGGATTTCACAAAGCCGGATCCTTCGTGCCAAACGTGCCTTTGTCACGCGCCGTGTTGACCTGGAAGATGTGAAGCGCATCGCCCCGACCGCGACCCCCAAGGCAGGCGATCTTTGCCTTGCCCGTTTGGTCCGCAAAGGTCATCACGAGCGGCTCGAGCTTCCCACCGGCCGCAAGGCGAAAATGGCCAAAGGCGATGAGATTATCGTGGCGTTCGGCAATCGCTACGCGACCGATCAATTTCACGGTGTTGTTCCCGAGGGTATGGGCCCATGCAATCTGGTTGCCGCTGGCGGCATCGCGGCTAATGCGATCAATCGTCACGCCTCAACCCGCCAGCCAACCGAGATTGAAACAATTGGCACATTGTGCCGCGCGGATGGTTCGCCGATCAATGTCATGGATTACGCGATCCCGGAAGCCCCACCGCGTATTGGCAAGAAGAGCTTTGTGATCGCGGTCTACGGTTCCGGCATGAACGCCGGGAAGACGACCAGCGTGTGTGAAATCGTGCGCTCGCTGACCCGCGCCAACCTCACCACTGCCGCGATCAAGATCACTGGCACAGGGGCTGGCGGCGACATCTGGCAATATCAGGATTGCGGCGCACGCCACGTCCTCGATTTCACCGACGCCGGATATGCATCGACCATGGGTTTGGAGACCGATGAGCTCGAGACCATTGCAAACCAGTTGATTGGTGAGGTCGATGGCAAAGTCGATGTGATTGTTGCAGAAATCGCTGATGGACTTCTGCAGTGCGAGACGCAGAAGATGCTCTTCTCGCAGGCTTTCCGTCAAAGAGTTGGAAGTCTGGTGCTGGCAACGCCGGACCCACTTTCAGCTCTGGGTGGTAGCCAAATGCTCGAGAATCTGGGCTATCATATTGCCGCCTTCACCGGTCGCATCAGCGCCTCACCACTGTTCGTCGAAGAGCTGCGCGGCGCCACAGCTACCCCGGTTCTGACCAGCAGGGATCTTGAGCGCAACGAAAGTGCTCCATTGATCCTCCTGCAGCAGGCATCTGCTCAACAGCCAGGTGGGAAGCTGGGCGTTGCCTGAACTTTTCACCTCTGAACGTTTGCGCACGCTGTTCGCGCTGATCGCCAACGGCCTTATCCAGGTCGCGGCGATGGCCGGGGTCGCCTTCCTCATCCGCGCGATGATGGACGGCGTTACCTCGGGCGCGAGTGGCGAGCTAGGCCTGATTGTTGGCGGCATGCTGTGCGCCAACCTCGCGCTCGGTGTGTTGAAGTGGCATGAGATGGTTGCCGCTCAGCGACTAGGGGAATCCTATTCGATGGATATGCGCCGCAACGCCTTTCGCCACATCAGCACGCTGTCGGTTCGCGCACAGGCTAGCCTGCGCAGTGGCAGTCTCCAGCTGCGTTTCGTCAACGATCTGATGGCGATCCGCAATTGGATCAGCAACGGTTTGGCGCGCATGGTTACCTCGGCCACTATTAGCATCGGGACCATCGCCGCCTTGTGGTGGATTGATGCGAAGCTTGCGGGTGTTTTGTGTGGCCTGGTTTTTCTCGCCATGCTCGGCGCTCTTGCGATTGGCAAAAGCTTCGATGACAGGGTCCGGGTGGCGCGCAAGCGGCGCGGGCAAATCGCGGCCAACATCTCTGAAAAGATCATCAACATGCCTGTGATCCAGGCTTTCGCACACCTCGACAGAGAGCGCAGCAAGTTGAACAAACAATCGCGCCGCCTCGCCGATGCACAGATCAACAAAGCGACAGTCACCGGTATCTTTCGTGGCTTCATGATCTTCGTAATTGGTTCAGGTATCGCCTTGATGGTTCTGGCAGCCAGTTGGAATGCGGGGACGGAAGGGCCCGAGATCGGTGCTCTTGTATCCGCGATTGGCCTATTTTCGCTCCTGTCGCCAAATTTGATGCGCCTTGGCCGCGTATACGAATATTGGAAAACCGCGCGTATCGCTCAGGAAAAGCTCGCGCGACTGTTTGATATCGGCCCATCGATTGAGCCTGCCAATCAACCCAAACGGCCAAGCGAATGCTTTACCAGCGTAGAGCTGAAAGAGGTCTCCGTTACGCCAGTCCTAGACCGTGTCAGCCTTCAGATCCGCCCGATGGATCGGATCGTGCTGAAAGGTGGTAACGGCGCTGGCAAGACCACTTTGCTGAACCTGATCCTACGCCTGATCGAGCCCGATGATGGCGTGGTGATGCTTAGCGGCACGGATATCCGCTCGATCCGCACCGGAGAATTGCGCCGCCAAGTCTCGATTGTCTCCCCCACCTTGGGGGTGATGAAAGGGACGGTCGCCTCCAACATCGCCTATGGCAGCTCCAAGGCCGATAATGCAGCGGTCGCCAAGGCAGCGGTGCGCTGTGCGATGGATGCCGAGAATCCGGAATCGCCCTTTCACCTGGAGCGCCGCGTGCGTGAAGGTGGCCGAAACCTGAGCGCGGGCGAGCGCATGCGCGTCATTCTAGCGCGCGCGCTTGTGTCATCGCCCAAATTGCTGCTCCTCGATGAACCGGAAACAAACCTCGACCCTGCCTCGCTTCGTATCCTGATCGAACTGTTGGAGGGATACGAAGGCGCCTGGCTCGCAACCAGCCACGGCGAGGCGCTCGACAACCTCGCAAACCGCCATCTGACCCTGCACCAGGGCCATCTTTCCGAACGCAGAAAGGACTTTGCAGCATGAGCGTGCATTCCATCTCCGCCCAAACCAAGCGTGATGCGAAAGTCTTGGATTTCGCCCGCGACATTCTCCGCTCGCGACCCATCTCAGTGATCGGCGATTCCGATGGAGCGGTCGATTACATCGCCTATGTGCCCAATGACGTTCGTCGCGATGCGCCATTACTGGTATGCGTGCACGGGATAAGGCGAAACCCGGCCGAGCAGATTTTTCGATTCGCGAGCTATGCTGAGCGTATGGGTGTTGTCCTGCTCGCCCCACACTTCACCAGAAAGCGGTTCAAGCGATACCAAACATTGTCTCCTGACCGGAAAGGGAACCTGCCCGAGGTCGCTCTGGATCAGTCGATTGAGGATTGGGTAAGGCGATCGAACTCCAAACCGGGCAAGCTCTTCCTGTTTGGCTTTTCGGGTGGGGCGCAGTTCGTTCATCGCTATGCGATGCTGGGCCGACGCAAGATCGATGCCTTGGCCGTCGCTTCACCCGGCTGGTTTACTCTTCCTGATCGTGATTTGCCTTATCCCTTCGGAACAGGCCCCAGTGAGAAGCTGGGCAGACGTTTGATGGACGAGGGCCGATTGCTTGAAACGCCGACGCTCGTGCTTGTTGGCGAACGTGACACCGTGCGCAATTCTACGTTTAACACCAATCCCATAGTGGAGCGTACTCAAGGCCTGAATCGCGTAGAACGCGCAGGCACTTGGCATCAACGGGTTTGTGCCCTGCGCGCGGCTCGGATGAAGACGAAGAGTTGTGATTTCCGCATCATCCAAAGCGCAACGCACAGTTTTTCGCGCATGATGAAACGTCACAAGATGGGCGAAGTCATGTTCGACTGGCTTAAGAATCTGGAGTCATCCCATTGGTCAGGCCGTTTTCCAGATTCAGCGAGATCCTGAGAGTGAGGCACGAAAAGTGGACTTGTTAGTTTACTCTCGTGAAGCAAGGCGATGCAGCGGCCCAAAGCAACTCAAGTTGAGCAGCACTTAAACCTCAATGAAACTCAATTTCACTAAGGCGCGGGGTCTCAGGCTCGCGCAGCTTAACCAAGGGCAACGACTATGAATAAAGCGTCCATTACCCGTTTACTCACGGCATCATGCACCTTGGCACTCGCAGGGTTGCCTGTGCAGGCCTTGGTGGCGCAGCAGGTCCAGAACGCGCAGCCCACCAGCGAAGAACCTGAGCCAGAGAACAGCTCGGATGACGGCTTCTTTGCCGAGGTTGACCTGGGACTTCGCTACGATTCAGCGGTGGCCGTCGACCAGCTCGATGTTGCAACGCGTGAACAAGATGAAGCTCTGCGTGCGCGAATCCGGATCGGCTATGAGGCTGCCCTAACCGATGACACCGAGGTTACGGTGTCATACGGCTTTACTCAGACCGCCTATGAAGATTTCTCCGAGTTTGACCTGCAAACCCACACCCTGGCAGCGCAAGCTTCGCACGATTTAGGCGGCGCGCGCGCCGGCGTGTCTTATCGCTACATCTACGCACGCCTGGATGGAGACGGTTTGCTCAACATCCATCGCGTTGCACCCTACGTAAGCGGCTTTGTCGCCAAAGGCCTCTTTGTCCGCGGTGAACTGCTCTACAGTGATTCCGATTTTGTCGGCCAAGTGGAGCGCGACAACGAAGCCATTGGCGGCGGAGTGGACCTTTATTGGTTCACCGACAGAAGCAAGCGCTATGTCTCGGTGGGCTATGACTACCGTTCCGTGGACGCGGTTGACGACCAGTTCGACTTCAACGGCCATACTTTCGTTGCACGCTTTTCGCAGAAATTCCCGTTGGGATCAGACGAAGCGCAATTTCGCGCCCAATACCGCTATCAACTGCGCGATCACACCTCGATTACACCTCAGATCGGGGTCGAGCGTGAGGACAATCGCCACCGTGCGATCGCTGAGGTTGAGTTCCCATTGAACGATTGGCTGGGTCTTACAGCGCGCTATTCGTATTTTGATTTCGGCTCCAACTTGGAATCGGTCGACTATTCGCAAAGCCTTGTCGATGTGACTTTGGAAGGCCGCTTCTAATCCGGCGCTCTGGCCGTAAGGCAGCAGCTCGCAAGCCTCAAACTTTTTCAAAGGCGCGGGAATAAACGCTTCCCGTGACCGTCTCCAGTGCAAACCATGGCGATCTGGAGTGTCTCATCATGTCAAAGTCATTCAGCGGCGCAGCGCGATGCGCTGCCAACGCTCTTGCCTGCGCTGCCATTGCCCTCCCAGCAACCAACGCGCTTCAGGCCCAATCCGTCCCCGAGTTCGATGCCGATCAACGCGGTGTTGAGGTCGATTTTGGCGAGGTTGAGCTGCGCGTGGGCGGAAGGATGCACATTGACACGCTAGTCACGCCCGACCTGTTCGGCGACGACGAGGTCGACTTTCGCCGCGCGCGTGTCGAAGTGGGTCTTGATCTGCCTGAAGATTTTCGCGTCCGTGCGGATTACGAATTCGCTGGAGCCAGCGGGTGGCGCAATGTCTGGATCGACTATCGCGGCATCGAAGGGGTGGGCATCCGCGCAGGCCAATTCGTCGTTCCGTTCAACATCGAAGACATGCAGCAATCGAATGACCTTTTGTTCATGGAACGCGCGCTCCCCAGTGCATTGGCCCCCAGCTTCGCGGTCGGCGCAGCGGCTAGTGCAAGGCCAGGCAACTGGACGCTGACAGGCGGAGTGTTCCTCGATCCGATCGACGACAATTCGGACCGGGATGATGGTGTCTCTTATGTCGGCCGGGCTGTTTTCCGGCCCGTCGATGAGCGCAGGCGGGTTGTTCATCTGGGCATAGCGGTTGAACATCGTGACTATGATGAAGGCGCAAGCACGCGGTTTGGTGCTAGCCAGGAGGGTACGCTAAGCAGCGAGCAACGTCTGCGCACGCCCACTTTCCGCGACGCAGCCTCCTCAACCGCTGTGTCAACGGAGGCGATCATGATCGATGGCCCGCTGCTGCTCCAGGCGCAGGCGATCGGGCGGCGGGTAAACCGATTGGAAAACTCCGATCCCACATTATGGGGTGCCTATGTGCAGGCTGGGTGGCTGTTTGGCGAAGGCCGCCGCCGCTACTCGCGCGGCCTGGGAGCGCCAAGCGCAATCGATGTTGACCGAGGGGATCCAGTATTCGAGATTGGCCTAAGGGCGAGCTACCTAGACCTAGAAGAAGAGGGATCGCCTGGAGGACGCGAATTCAATCTGGGCGCGGCCTTCAGCTACTACATTGATGACAACGTGCGACTGGCTGCGAACATCATCAAAGTCTGGCAGCGTCCCGACAGAATAGGCAGCGACGAAAGCGGCTTGATTTTCCAGACGCGTTTTCAGGTGCGTTTCTAGACAGGCTCCTGAAACTCGGAAGTGGTTTGATGGTCAAGGAGTGAAAGTAACGTCCGCTTTCACCCCCAAACCCGGTCTATGAGAGATGGCAATTGCTGGGCCGTTTCCGGACATTCTACTTTCTGGCATCAATGCGCAATGCGGGTCTGCGAAACGCCTGCACGCTTGCCGAGCACGCGGCTGGATTGCCCCCACTGCTTGTGGCCCCACCCCTCCATCCCTAGCGCCGTTTCTAGCGGCTCTGGAGCGCATTTCATCATGTAGTGAAGTTTGCCTAGCAAGACGGCCTCATAGAGCGCTGGATTGGCTTTGTGGGCGTATGCGGAACCCAGCCGCTGCGATTGGACAGTGCTGGGAATATCTTTGCCTGATAGCAGGCTTTTGCACCAGCGAAGGGGCATTGGGCGGAACAACAGATCAAGCTCAGTTGGAACGTGCAAAAGGATATGAACATGCTGCCCGAATTTCTCGCCGCGTTCCTGCACCCAGACCCATGGCATCGGATAGCCATGCGAGCGCATCCAATCGCGCGCCGCCTTGATAAATTCTCCTGTAGTCCGCACGGCCTGGTCGGCATCCATCCCGGCCAGGCCCCATGCAACAGTGATAAAGCGGCTCATCGGCTGACCAGCCGCCCAAGCGTCAAAGCTTCGATCCAGCAGCAATCGGCATTGTCGCTCGCTTAGCTGCCAGCTCACCCTATCCGCTTTATTGCGCGCGCCGCCGCGCTTCAGTCCGGCTGGAGGCAAGGAAAACGCCCCTATAATAGACGGATCGGGAGTCAGTCGCTTAAGCCAATGATCTAACTTAGAAAATTGTAGATCGACTGAAACAACCGGGAATGATCCGCTGCTAGTTTCAAAGGAACAATGGGAAACGCTACGGCACCAGCCGAGCGCGATTGATCAAGGCGACCAGTCGAAACACCAGCCGCCCTAATCTTGTAGATCGCATCACATTTGTGTGGACGATCCGGTTATCCTTTGGCATTCAAGCAGCATCCAAAGAGGGGATTCAAATTCTCAGGATGCGAGCGCTGATAAGGTCTCTAGCCTTATCGGCGCTATTGCTTTTCTGCCGCCGGTTCAGTCATTCGCCGTTTTCTCGAAAAGCGACTCATACCAGCGCTCGGCATCCTCTCGCCTGATGCGAACCGCTCGACCGATATGGACGTGCGGGACGTCCCCACTATCGCGCAGGCGATATGCAGTTGAACGACTGACATTGTAGGTGTCGCAAAAATTCTGGATTGTAAGCAATGCTGTCATAATGCATTTTACCTCGGTTTGATCTGCAAAAAGCGTTGCAGAACACAGCACAGGCCCCCAGACGTTCTGGGGATGTTCCTAGGCCATGCAGAAACACCATGCTCCCACGCAGGCGAGGTTTACAAGGTCCGAATCGACAGTTTTTCGTTTGGCGATCTGTGGATTGCGGGGATTGACTGCCCTACGCAGCGTCTCCGGGCCGCATAGGCACAACTTCTCCACCAGTTTTCACCCGATCTAGATAGTCGCTCCACCACTGTGCCATTGCAATGCGTTCATGCCAGTGCTGGCCGCGTGCATAGGTACCTCTGGTCTGGTCGCTATGCCCGTGCGCGAGAGCCCGTTCAATTGCGTCGGAGTGCCACTTTCCGCTTTCATTCAAGAGGGTCGAGGCGGTCGATCTCAAGCCGTGCGCGGTCACTACGTCGCTTCCAAAGCCCATACGCCGAAACGCGGCATTCAAAGCGTTCTCGCTCATGGGACGAAGATGGGATCGCTAGCCTATGAACATTAGGTCAAAACCGCCTGAGTGTTGCTCCAGCTCGCGCAATAGTTCGAGCGACTGCTTAGATAGGGGAACGGTGTGCGGACGGCGAAGCTTTGTGCGACTGCCGGGGATGGTCCAGTGCCCTTCCTCCCAGCTCACTTCCTCCCAGCGACCTTGACGCAGTTCTCCGGGCCGCAGAAACACGTGCGGGCTCAATTGCATTGCGAGTTTCACAATGGGCCCACCCGTGAACACATCGATTGCGCGGAGAAACTCGCCAAGCAGCTTGGGCTCAATAATCGCCGCGTGATGCTTTACAACTGGCGATGACAATGCACCGCTAAGCAGTGCGGCTGGGTCGGTCTTGCAACGTGCAGTAGCCACTCCATGCCGGAACACTCGGCTAGCAAAGTTACGGGTCCGCACCGCCGTTTCCCGGTGCCCGCGCTTCTCGATCCTCTTGAGCGCTGCCAGCAATTCAGCAGGTTCGATCTCTGCGATTGGTCGATTGCCAATTGGCTGGGTCAAGTGGGACAGAAACCAGCGTGCCTTGCCTATAGTGCTTTCTGCCTTCCCGTTAGCCACCAGTTTTGTATCGATGAAATCCTCGGCAACCGATTGGAAAGTGTTACCAGCACCAATCCGCCGCTCGATCTTTTGCATCTTGCGGTCAAATAAGGGATCGCGACCAGCCTGTATCTCAGCGCGTGCTGTGTCGCGCCCCTGGCGCGCATCTGCGAGAGTGACGTCAGGATAGCTGCCTAGCCCCAGCCGCTTTTCCTTGCCATCGATCCGGTATTTCAGAAACCAAAGTCTTGATCCGTTTGGCCTGACTTCAATGTAGAGGCCTTTCTCATCGCTTTTGCGATACGTCTTAGAGCGAGGCTTAAACGCCTTTATTTCCAATGCCTTGAGAGCCATCTGGGGGCACCTGAGTTCTGAATCGCGGCTGATGCCCCCAAAAGTGCCCCCAAAATGCATGAAATCTGGGGGCACCGGCAGGTGCACCAAGCGCCGCCGGGGCACAATTTATCCCGCAAAAACGGCGGAAAATCAAGGCTTCAGGGAATATCGAGAAATAGGCAAATGGTGCCGCTTACGTGACTCGAACACGTGACCCCATCATTACGAATTATAGGGTCTTTCCTCGACTTTCTTGGGAGCAGCAATAACCAATCCCCGGTTTGATTACCCTCTGTTCCCTTGATGTGCTTTCAGGTTCCCGCTACTGTGCTTACTGAAATTGGAGCTAGTAAGCACATGCCAAAGGGAAAGATCACAAAGAGCGCTGTTGACGGCCTGACGGCTGGTGAGCGCGATCAATACCTTTGGGACACAAAGATTGCCGGATTTGGCCTCAAAGTGACGCCTGCTGGTGGTAAGGGATACCTCTTCCAATATCGAATGGGAGGCCGTGGGGCCAAGACACGCCGGGTCACAATAGGAAAGCACGGCACTGTAACCGCCGACGGGGCAAGGACTGAAGCGAGCCGTCTTTCTCTGCTGGTATCACAAGGGATAGACCCTCAAGCGGAAAAGGCAGAGCGCAAAAGGCAATCCATTGAATTGGCTTTTGACGGCTATGTTGAGCGCTTCACTGAGGAATGCCTAAAGTCCGAATGGCCAGCGTCATGGCAGGATGCGGAAAGGCTGCTCAAGCAATACGCCCTCCCCGCCCTCAAGGCCAAGTCGCTTCCAGAAATAACACGCGCGGACGTGACGGCGGTTCTCAGGCCATTGCGATCAATGCCCGCAACCGAGGCTAAGGTATTCGCCGTGCTTCGGCGGCTCCTGAATTGGGCCGTCAATTCTGGTGACTTAGAAGTCTCACCAATGAACGCGATGAAGGGGCCGGAGGGGGCTAAGGCGCGCGACCGGGTTCTAAAGGATTGGGAGCTGTTATTGGTTTGGAAAGCGAGCAAGAGGCTTGGCTATCCTTTTGGTCCTTTGGTCCGCTTGTTAATTCTGACCGGTGCGCGGCGTGAAGAGGTGGCCGCTCTAGATTGGACCGAGCTTACCCGTTCGGGCGCCGTTTGGTCGCTCCCCGCTACAAGGGCAAAGAATGGGCGAGCCACCGAAATTCCGCTTTCATCTGGTGCGTTGGGCTTGATCGACGAATTGCGGGACAAAAGGGACACTAGGGACAATAGCTGGCCGCGCCGTGGCCTGCTGTTCACCACTACCGGCAAGACGCCGGTTAGCGGTTACTCGAAGGCAAAGAAGCGTCTCGATGCCGCCATAACTAAACTAAACGATGGCGAACCGCTTGAAGGTTGGACCCTTCACGATCTGCGCCGCACTCTCGCAACTGGAATGCAAAGGCTCGGCGTCCGCTTTGAAGTTACTGAGGCAATCCTAAATCACGTCGGCAAGTCGCAATCTGGTGTTGCTGGCATATACCAACAGCACGATTGGGGGCCGGAAAAGCGCGCGGCTCTTCAAGCGTGGTCTGAACATATCGAGCGCCTGCTAACCGGTGCTGACGAAACAAACGTGGTTCAACTTGGAGAAGTCCGAGCCTGAACTGGTGGCGGGGCTAGGATAGCTCCCGAACGGCGGACCCGCACCGCCTGCCTCGCCACTTCCTCTCTATGCGGACGCCTGCGGAGGCGAGAACATTGTCTGTAACTGACAACGAGATATTTGCGCTACAAGAGAAGCAATATTGGCCGTGGCCCTTGGCACTCGCCTACGTCCAGCAGGGAAACGGGGCATTTGTTGCAGCGGTATCTGAAGTGCTCATTCTCTATCCAGAGCAAGAGGGTTTTGCCGAATTTACTGCGTCAAGCGCTTTGGCTAAGTTGCATGAAGTCGCCACCGGAGAGCCTTGCGGTGCGAACGATCCTGCATTCTGGGATGATATTGGCAAGCTTGAAGCAGACTTGATAGCTGCGCTGGAGGCAGGCGTCATATCGGCGTTTGGGCGCAAGGAAGTTGCCGGATCGCTTGAAAAAATTGATGCCCGCGAC
This sequence comes from uncultured Porphyrobacter sp., assembly GCA_964443505.1. Lineage (GTDB taxonomy): Bacteria > Pseudomonadota > Alphaproteobacteria > Sphingomonadales > Sphingomonadaceae > Erythrobacter. Next base: position 83,712 of record CAYUCZ010000001.1, read on the forward strand.
TGGGTTGGAAGCGAAGTCTCGCCCAAGCGGACAAGCGACCTCATAGTTGAGGGGTGGAGAAAGACTGACCTGCTTGGTCAAGCACTCCTCGAAGTTGAACGAAGGGTTCGTTTTTATGACCTTCATTTAATTGGCGGTGCGGTGAAGCAGCTCGCTGCCTCATTTGATAGAGATCGAGCGGCCAAGATTAGCGACGAGGTTCATGGCAAGAGCTTTGATGAGATTGAAGAATTGGAGCGTAGCGGCCCATACCTTCGCCAAGGGTATTGGTCTCCTCTAGTTGTTGGGGCGTGGATTGCCTCTCGTTCGGCTGATTTTACCGCAGCAATCCAACTCTTTGAAAAGCAGCGTGCGTGCGAACGTGGTCATGCACACTCAGGAACAGCTTGGTGGGCTGCTGGAGATCTGATGGGCAAGCGGTTTGGTATGACGCTCACCCAAGCACAGGAGCAGCTTAGAGAGGCATTGGAAGCCGGAAAAATTAAGGGCGGGACAGGCATGTCTGGACCCCAAAATCGTTCTAGGAAGATTGCTCGCCATGAATGGAGGGAGTGGGACGTTGGTCATATGCACGGTGGGGTATTCATCTTGCCAGATACTCACTCCGTGGCTTGGCCCAGCGAAGAGGTTTTGATTGAGTTTCCAGAGCAAAGGGCGGCGGGGGAAAGTCTGCTGCGGGGGCAATCAGTCGGCCACTCATTGGACGAGCAGGTCCGGGGAGTATTGCCGGATAATGCAAAACCAAACGACGTAAAGCATGAGCAATTTGCCCACGACGCAGCGAAACTAATTAGAACCAAGAAAATCAGATTGTCGGAAGCCATTCGACAGGTGCGGCCATCGGACCCCATGCGGGCAGCAGAGTCGATAGACCGCGCTATCCGCCGCGCTTTCGATCTGATGTACGACATCCAAGGACGCCCCATCAAAAATTGATCTGTTTTGATCCGGCGACTTAGTTGGCGATTTAGTGCTGTCTGTGCCCCGCTAAGGCACTGCACATCCGCAGTTGCCAGCGGAGACTAGACAGATGGCAAAGAACTATCACGACACAGACAAAGAGTCTGAGCGTACTGGCCTCGCGGTGAAGACGTTCTCTAACTGGCGTGTATCCGGCAAAGGCCCGCCTTATATCAAGGTCGGCAAAGGCCGGAACGCCCGGGTTCTCTATGATCCTGAAGAAGTCGACAAATGGCTTTTAGAGCAGACTGTGCGCTCCACCAGTGAAGCGGAGGCTGCGTAATCACAAATGAAGGAACTTTACACGGGGGATAGACCCCAGACGCGAAAGGACCGCGCCAAGCTTTCGCCGCGCGGTCCAGTAATCGAGAATATGCTGGCGGGCATTTCGATAACTGATTTTGATATAGAGCAAACCCGGCGTTTCGGCAATGCCTTACTCGCTGCACGCAACAAGTGGGCTGACACTCACCGGCACGGTCGCCGCTACTCCGACGCAGAATATGCGCGCCAGAATGGCTCCCTTATTCGGAAAGGGGGCCGCCCATGAATGCCCCGATCCTAGACGATGAAATGCGTTCGGCCCTTGAGCCTTGGGATGGGCGCACTTGGTTTGTCGAAAAGCCCTCTGACTTTGTGCGCGGGCTTTATCGCCTCTCTCAAATTCAGGCGCACGATATTCTCAAGAAAGGGCGTGGTCTCACGAATTGGGAGGCGGGCTTATGTCAGCGCGCCTATTATTCCTACAAGCCTGCAAGCGGCAATGTTCAGCACTGGCTAGACAAGATTGAGCGCGAGAAGTGTTCGGGGGTGGCGGGATGAGCATAATGACGGCCTCGGCCTATCAACCGCTAGACCTAGACGCGATCCGGCGCGACAACCCACTTGCTGACGTTGTGGCAGGTGCAGGCGTCAAGCTTCTGAGGTCGGGTCGCGAATGGAAAGCGTGCTGCCCCTTCCACTCAGAGAAAACTCCAAGCTTCACCATCTTTGCAGGCGGTGAAAGATACCATTGTTTCGGCTGCGGTGCGAATGGTGACGTTCTCGATTTCGTCCAAGGATTGCACGGTGTGGACTTGCCAGGGGCGGCGCGGATGCTTGGCGCTGATACTCTGCCAAGAGTTGCGTTGCCACCATCTCCACCAGCACCGGACAAAAGCGAAGCGATAGCGGAGGCGCGAGCGATCTGGCGTTCTGCGATCCCCGCAACGGGAACGCTAGTGGAAACCTATCTGCGCTCGCGAGCGATCGCTTGCCAGATACCGCCTACAGTCCGTTTTAAGCCGCTTCCACGGTTTGAGGGGTCTAATGAGCTGCCTTGCCTTGTCGCAGCTCTGAGCAGCCCTGATGGCGTTGTTACGGGCATACAGCGCACGTGGCTTAAGTCTGACGGCTCTGGTCGTCTTGAACGTGTGCCAAAGCTGTCTCTGGGTGTGGTTTCAGGATCTGCCATTCGGCTTGCGCCGGTCGCGCAAAACATGGTGGTATGTTCTGGCTTGGAGGACGGGCTTTCTCTGCAACAAGAGCTAAGTCGCGCCGTCTGGGCTGTGCCGGGTGACACCAACTTGCCCAAGCTGCAATTGCCGCCAGAGGTGCGGTCCGTCGCGATTGCTGGCGACAATGACGAAAGCGGACAGCTCAACACTCTCAAGGCCGCACAGGCTTTCGCAGATCAAGGCCTAGAAGCGCGCCGGTTCTTTCCGCTCGCGCATCATGACTTCAATTCCGAATTAATGGAGGCTGCGAGTGAGCAAGCCTAACTATCAAGCTGCGCTAGATAGCGCGGAAGTCATCTCGATTGCGCCGGATATGTCGCTGGTCAACAATGGCCGTCGCCCTGCTGTCGAGATGCCGAGCGACCTGCTGGGGCCTGCGTGGTCGATAATTGAGCAAGTGGCCGACAACACTTCGACAAAGCCTGATTATGCCGCTGTGGCGTATTTGGCGGCGGCTGCGAGCCTCATTGGCGGCAAGCGCAAAATTTCGCCCTACGGCCTCGATTGGGAAGAGCCCGCAATCCTTTGGATGGCTGCGCTTGGCGATCCTTCAAGCCGCAAAAGTGCGCCCCTCGACATTATCACTAAACCCCTTTGGGCGATTAGGGACATGGCGCGTGAGGACTATGCACAAGCGCTTCGCGACTGGGAGTCTGATTGCGAAAGAGCTAAGGTTGAGCGGACAAGGTGGCAGGACGAAGTCAAAGGCGCTGCGGGTACTGAGCTAACAACTCCGGCAATGCCTGATGCCGCTGTTGAGCCTTCCAAACCTCGAGAGCGTATGCCTCTCATTTCGGATGTGACGCCAGAAGCGGCGGGCATGGTGATACAGGGCAACCCCCAAGGCACGCTCTGCTACAACGATGAACTAGCAGGCTGGCTTGATAGCTTTGACCGCTACACAAGCGGGGGCCGTGCGTTCTGGTTGTCGGCATTTGGTGGACGTCCTCACTCCATTACCCGCAAGAGTTCCGGCACAAGTGACCTGCCGTTTCTTGGCATAAGCGTTCTTGGCTCAATCCAGCCTGACCGCATCGTCAAGCTGATGGAAGGTCCGAACGATGGGCTTGTTCCTCGCATCCTGTGGGCGTGGCCTGAAAAGTGTCTGCCAAGAATGCCAACAGGGCGGGTTGATACCTCTGCGTTGCGCAACGCCTATGAGCGGCTTGAGTTGCTATCTTGGGGGCGTGATGAAACTGGCGAACATGTCGCAATAGTGTTGCCCCTGACGGATGCTGCAAAGGCAAACTTTCACGATTGGGAAGTGAGCAACGCTCAAAGTGATGGCGACGGCGGGGGATTGTATGAAACCTTCGTTGGCAAAATGTCCGGTGCGGTCCTGCGTCTCGCCCTAGTTTGTGAGTTTACCAAGTGGGCCTTCAATGGCGGTGATGAACCAAGGTCGGTTGGTTCGGAGTCGTTGCTATCTGCGATCATCTGGGTTGAGGATTACGCGAAGCCGATGGCCCAACGTGTCTTTGGTGACGCCTTTGTCTCTGAGGGTGAGCGCAACGCTTCCTTGCTTGCGCGCTACATCATCAAGCAACACCTGGAGCTAGTGAATGTTCGCGAACTTCGGCGCCCCCCTCACAAGTCTGCACTCAAACCACTTCAAGAGAATGGCGCTCTTGATGATGCGATTGCGCGTTTGGTTGAGGCTGACTGGCTCTTTCCAACCCCTTCAAGGGAAGGCGGTTCCATAGGTCAGCAACGCAAAGACTACACCGTCAACAAGCTTGTTTTTGGGGGTTCGTGATGGGCTGGCGAGAAAGAGCGGAGCAAGTCTTAGGGAGTGGAGACACTAGAGACACTAGCGCCACTAGCCCTCATGATTCGTCAGAAAATGGACCTAGTGTCCCTAGTGTCTCTAGTGTCCTTGGCCCCAAGTCATCCTTAGAGCTCTGGCGATCTGCGCTTGAAGGCCTTGACCCGCGCAAGCCTCATCCCGGCCATGACGCTAATCGTTGGTACAATATGGTCGATACCTCGATTTGGTGGCTTGGGGCATTCGGCAAGCAGGCCGCGCTCGATGGCTGGCAAACGGGTTGTGTGTTTGGAGTTGTTGATGGTCAGCCCGGTGTTGGCGGATTGATCGACCGGCTTGGCACTTCCCGCTCGCTCGTAATGGAAGGTGGTCGCTCTCGCTGGCGTTCGTTTGGCGTGCTGATGCGGTTCAATCGGGGGGCATATTCTTTCCTCCCGCCTTTTTGGGAGGTGGCGGCATGCGAACACTGACAGTCGAAAATGGCCCGTTCAAGGGCAAGGAACTGGTTGAGGCAATCGGGCAACCTGCCAGTGAAAGCGCAATTGCCTACGTAAAAAAGGGCAAAGGCAAGTACGTTCTTGCGATCTGGCTAGATGGCCAGTGGGTGGGTCGCCATCTCAAGCCGCTCGACTTTTCTGTTGAATCGTATTTTGAGCTTAGGGGGTTTGATGGCTCGTCCTCTCTCTGACATTGACCCACGCAAGCTAAACGTAAGCGACAAGCCAAAGCATCGCCGCAAGGATCGCAAGAAGCCCGATCCGTCGCCGCAACAAAAGGCAGCGGAGCCAGGCGCGAACGAGGCGGTTGAGCAATTGCCTATGTCGCCCGGTGTGATGGCTGAATATCGCGAGGGCGCGTGGCACATAACCGCGCCGCACAATGATCAGTCTCTCTGGGAATTGCAGTTAGCGCAGGCCTTCGGGACTCGCTCTCACTCGTTGCTCAAGACGTTCACCAGCCAGCTCAAGGCTCTAGCCCCCGAAGCTTGGGACGAAGACTTAGGCGTGTGGAAGTCAAACGAAACAGAGTGGAACGCTCTGCTTGCATTGGTGTCTGAGCAGCGACCGGAGAACTCCACACAAGCTGCGCTGGCGGCGCAGATGGCAGCAACGCACCTGATGACCATGCGCCTGATGGCCCAAGCCTCGAACTATGGCCACGTCACTGCTGGCGATGATCTGGCGCTAGCAAACAGGTTGGCCCGGACGTTCACGATGCAATGCGAGGCGATGCAAACGCTCAAAGGTAAGGCCAAGACAGCGAAGCAATCTATCCATGTCACGAAGGAGACCTCTCAGCATGTCCACTACCACGACCACCGGGGGGATGGAGAAAATGCAAACCAACCTCACGAACCTGACGAGGGAACCCAAACAATTGAGGGATGCGCCAAGGTGCCAAGCGTTGTGCAAATCAACGGGGAAGCGCTGCCTCGCTCCAGCGGTGAAAGGCAAGTCCGTGTGTCACAAACACGGCGGGGCAAAGGGAACGGGCGCACCAAAGGGTGAGGCGAACGGGGCGTTCAAATACGGGGCACACACCCAAGAGGCTAAGCAACTGCGGGCACAAGCTCGCCGCCTGATTTCGGAGCTGGGCAATGCGGCATGAAGACGGGGCCGAACACCCCCAAGGCCCGGATGGGATGGCAATGAAGTGTCGGGCGCGGCTTGCAAACCTGAAAGAGAGAAAGGCGGCCTGTCGCACACGGGCGGAGCGCCGATCGGTTAATCGGCAGATTCACATGGTACAAGACTTGCTCAACTGGTGCGAGACCCGCGCTGGATACACGGGGAGCAGTTGATGGCCACCCTCGTAAACCGCAGCATTAGGGTCAAGTGTGAGTCCTGCGGCGCGATTGAGACTGTGCCATTGCTCCTCAATGCTGATGATCAGCCGGTTGAATGCAGCTCATGCGGTGAGCACATCTGCACTATGGGTGAGTTGGTTGATCAGGTGACTAAGGAGGTTGTTAGGCGGTTGGGTGCGGGCTTGGAGCGCAGAGTCGCAAATTAGCATGCGCTTTAAGCCACTGGCGAGGGTGCTCGCGGCCAATCTCTCAGTATGGGTTCAATGTGCTCATCGAGATAGATGCCCGAAATCCAAGCGGCTATCAGGACACATATCCAAAGGAAAACTATGCGATAGATCGCGGCCCTAAACTGGATAATCGTTATTAACGACACGCAGACTACCAGTGTTACAAGCGGCATAGTGGCGATTGGAAAAGTCAGGCAGAACACCAAGAGCAGTAATGTATCTCGCCAATTCGACTCGTAGTCTTCTGGTTGGTCGCCGCGCAGCCGGACATTCAAAAGGCAAAACAGCGCGAGCGCGATGGCCAAGATGCCAAAAGTCTGTTCGGATAATGCCTCTATCAACCTCATACCGGTCGCGAACCCATAAGCAATTGAGATCACGCATGTCGCAACGATGGCAAATGTCACACCCGTGGGATATGCATCCATATCCTCCGCGAAATCCCATATCTTTGAGATGAATCTCCCATGGGTACGCAAATCGAACCAACGACCTTCAAACCCGAACCGATAAGCCACTGGTAAGACTAGGAGTACGATCGTGAGGATGTCCTTCTCCAGCTGTGGCAGCTGATAAGGGAGAGGCAGAAAGATATAGCTAGTAAGATAACGCCACCATTCGGCAATGAGCACAAAACTGGCAGAGAAGTCGATAATCGACTGGCTGTGCTCGACAATATTGAAGAAACTCAGGAAACCAAAGAAGGCGGCAGCTTTGACCCAGATCGAATTACTTGGCGATTGCTCAGTCACTTATCTGGCTCAGCAGGTCGATTTGGCAATGCGACCCCCATTGTCCCAGCGCTTCACATAGGCAGCATGGCCTGCGGCAATCATCGCACAAGACACATTCACCCGATCAGCATACACAACGGCAAGAGTGCGGTCGTAACGGTCACGGCCAGTACGCTCGATGGTGAGACTGCGCCCGTTTATAATGGCAGCGAGATAGTCCTTAGCGGCCTGAGGATCGCCACTGACGCAGTTGCGGTTGCGCGGACATGAGAACTCCGGCGCGTCGATTGCAAGCAGTCTGATGCGCTCTCCGTTGCAGTTGAGAGTATCACCATCAATGACTGTGCAGCCGTAGAGGGCGGGGAGGGCTAGGATGGCCGCCAGGAAGCTCATTGGTTCTCGCCTTCAACCTGCGGAGGTTCTTTTTGTTTGCTTGGTCCTGTGTTCGCCTGAGATACGGCAAGTGAGTTTAGAAAAACACCGATAAGAACAACGCTCAGGAGGGTCTGTATAGTAACCAAAATGCGCCCATAATCATCAACCGGCACAATATCTCCGTAGCCAAGAGTGGTTGCAGTTGCAGAGCTGAAGTACAGCATGCGAACGAAGCTGGCTCTTGTTTCGATGGTCCCGTCTAGTTCATTCATCAGCAGATGAGCGGACTTAGCGAAGGACTCAGAGCTGACGATGATAGAGGGCCGTCCCTCTGAGTTTTGGATGACCGCATCGCCAGCGAAACAAGTCACTTTCTCGTCGCAAAGCAGCCATTCAAATGCGAGATCGCGCATTTGGTTCATGAGGTGGGCGCGATAGTTTTCTTTGAAGTCGCCATCCCTAGGCCGAGACGGGAAAAACAACTCAAGTGAATCCGGATCATTTTCGATCCCGTCCCACTCTACCCTCAGAAGTTGAACTTCAAATTCGAATAGATTGTGGGGCAATGAATTTTCATAATCGGTTGAATAGACCTCGGCTTTCAGTTGCGCGCTTGAGTATGAAACATCCTCCACACTGACCGACGCAACATCAACCGGGTGATCGTTCAGCGCTGTCCGAAGGAACAACAGGGCCTCTTGCTCTAGACCTAGTTGAGCAGACTCAGCCGTGGCTTCATTGGCTGTGGTTGATTGAGTTAGTCTCGTGCCATTTAGGCTGTAGACAGCAGCAAAGGCAAAAATTGAGAGGAGGTACAATGCTCCCCATACGATAGGCCGGTTGATCAATTTCACGCCCTTTCGTGTCCGCCTAATCGAAATCCGACCAGTCGCTCACGCGGGTTGTCGCGCGATTGTATTTTGGCGGCATTGGGAAATCTATTCCGCTTAGGATTTCCTCATCCGTTGGTTGGCGCTCCGGCTCATCCTCTAGATCGTCATCTTCCGTGATGATGATCGGCGGGTGGTCAAAACGTCCTTCAAGGTTGCCTTTGTCGTCGTAGCCAACCCATCCATTGCCACGAATCTCTATTGAGAGTCCGTTTTCATGCACACCGGTGATAACGATACGAGCTTGTGACGATGCTGAGGCAATTGGATCGGGCTCATCGCTCTCGGCAAAGCCAAAGTGATACTCAAGCCGGTTTAGACGTTTCCCTTGGTGGTAAGTGTAGGTCTCAAGTCGGCCCTCGGTACAAGCAAGTTTGGCGGGCCGTTCGGTTAGACCTCCGCCATCTTGACCAAAGGTTGCGACGAGTTCCACGTCTCGGAGGTCAAATTCATAGGTCGTGGACCGCCATAGGCTTTCGGTTTCAGGTTCAGGCATGGCGGAATCTTACGCTTGTGAAGCCAAAAGAAAACCCCCGCCGCGAAGGACGGGGGCAGGGTGAGCAGACTGGACTAAGCCTGCTTGGTGCCGTGGGCGGTTATCCCGCCTCTCATTGGGCGATGGCCCTTTAGTTTGCTAAGCGCTGCGCTTCGTTGGCGATGACCTCCGCAAATGATTGGGCGCAGTGCCAGCCTGCAAGCTCTTCGCGGGCAAAGAGCCGTGTTTTGTAGCGGAAGGCTTCAAGGTCAGGAGACGGGCAAGCGAAAAGTGCCTCGATTGCCCTTCCGGCAGCATCGGCTAGGGCGTCGGTCTTTGCCTCGTAGGCGTCGTTTTCCGGTGTGCCTAACTTCAAAGAAGGGTCGGCTTGATCTGAGTGTTCTCGGAGCTTGGCAGCGGCGGCTTGGTAGTCAGAAAGTGCTTTGCCCCAAGTGGTCTTAGCCCTCTCGTCTGACCGCGCCCGAATTGCAGCCTTTACGCACTCAAACGAACCGCGCGTTTCGAGTAACCAGAACGCCTCTTGCATACGTTCGCTTTGGGGTGTTGGCGAGACCAGCGTTATCTCTCCGCCCACTTCAACCCAACCGCCGCCGTTGCGCTCGTACATTGCAAGCCACGCTTCCGGGTCAAAGGTTGGGCTAATGGTATGGCTGCTGTCCAGATGGCGAAGAGCGCGAAAGTGCGCCTCTACCGCCTCGCGTGTCGGCAGGACGTCTGTGGATCCCCAAATTACCTCCGACATGGCGCGAAGCTGATTTATGTTTTGAGGGTTCAGCGCAAGCAAGCGAGCTTCGGCTGAGCCTAGCAGGTCGTAAAGCCGATCCCTTTCTTTCTTTGAGAGGTCGAGCGGTGCATGGTCGAGGTCGTGGCGGCAATGCGTCCACTCGGCCAGGGCGCGCTCAAACTGTGTCATTGTGTCTTGTGTAGGCGCTTTCGATTGCGCGGCTGCTACGCCACCAATGGCGTCAACATCAGAGCGCTTGTCTGGCGGGCGTGTTGCGGTAAGCGTGTTCATAGTCCTTGGCCTCCATCATAGGCTTTGTGATTAGGCCAGTTTGGGGAGCTTCCACCTTCCCTGCTGGCCGCTTCAACCGAACGCTAAAGCAAACTAATAATACGCCTTTTTACTCTTGATGCAATACATAAAGTGAATTAATAGTATGCCTATGACACCAACACAATGCCGTGCCGCTCGCTCTTTGCTGGGCTGGTCGCTTGATCGCTTGAAGGAAGAAACCAAGCTTTCTGGCGATGAGGTTGCGCGGGTAACTATCGTCAACTTTGAAAAGGGTCGCGGGGTTCGCGATGATCGCGTCAGGGCGATGCGCCAGACATTAGAGAGTGCTGGCGTCGTCTTTATTGGCGAAGGGGAAGTGTCCCGCGAAGGCGGGCAAGGCGTCCGGTTTGAAAGACAACAAGGAGACTGACAGCGTGAAGACAATAGCAAAGGCTGCGGGTGGAGACGTTCAGTCTCTCAGACAGATGGCCAGCTATTCCCATGAAGCCGCGTTTGAGCGCCAAGACCTAACGGGCCTAGTGTGCCTTGCGGAAGCCTTGACGTTTTCTCGGCTAGCGTCTGCCCTCGGCTGCGACACCGCGAGGGGGAATGCCTTTACAATCCTTCACGACATGGCCGAAAGGCTTTCTGACCTTGGCGACTTCACACAAGCGGAAGTCTTCGCGGCACAGGCGGAAGTTATGGAACGCGAGCTTAATTGACCGCGGGGCTGCGCTCCGGTTATTCTGTGAGCGATGCAATTCGAGGATCAATTCACGTCGGCCGCGGACCCGGCTCTAATCCTCATTGGGTTGGGCGCAGTTGTGGGCCTCTTTGCTGCACTGTGCTGGTGGCGCGTCTGGCGCTCCGTAAGCAAGACTGGCGCGGCCTCTGATTCGGCAAGCCTAGAATATGCTGCCCTGGCAACTTCTATTGCTCTGGCGTTAGCCTGTACTGGCTACCTGTTGCGAGCCTTAGGGATAACCCCTCCACTTGGCTGATAGGCAAGGGCCACATGCGGGAAGGCCTCAACAAGGTTTGCGGCGTCTTCAATCTTGATAAGGTGTACGGCCATCGCACTGCCCCCAATCATGGGAGCACTGTGAACCGCCCATGCGCCTCTCGGTACGTTTTCGCTTAGCCAAGCATGCATCCCATCAAGCGCTGAGCCTAGCCCATCTGGCGGTACTTTGAACTTAACCCGGATCGGAAAAGCTTCATCGGCGCGCTTTGTGGCTGATGCGGTGCGTTTTGTCATTCATGGAACATCGCAAGAACAAGCCCACACCGCAAGCTTGTAAGACGATTGACTTACAGGCCGATATATGCTATCACTCACCCTATCAATGTGAGTAACCCATCGTCGAGACGACAGAAGGGAAAGAGGATGCAGACGGAGCAAATCTCGTTTCGGGCGAGTCCAGTTGTGGTATCGCGTTTGGCCGATTGCGCGGAGCAGTCTGGCGTTAGCGTTTCTGAATATCTACGCGGCCTGGTCCGCGAGAAGGTCGGCCTCAATTGAGCGGCTATCCTTCAATCGGCAGCATCCTTGGCAATGCATTGGCGCAGGAAGCGCAGCCCGATGGTCCGCTCTTGCGCGCTGCTCGCGGGGAGCTGTTCGCCCTGCGTCAATTGGTGCAGCAACATATTCAAGCCGCGATCCAGTCAACCAGCCATGCCACTCGCCTTGGTGAGCTTGGGCAAGCTCTTAGTTTTTGTCGCCTGTCTGTCGCGTTTGGGGAAAAACAAGATCAACACCGTCTTGTTGGCTTGTACGGAGAAATCGCTGGTGTCTGCCGTGCTGCGGGCGACCAAGGCGCTGCTGATACATTCGAGGCGCAAGGCCTCTTGTTTGCCGAAGACTTGGCCAGGCTTGGTGACGAAGTCATGGAAGATGGCATAGCCAGTGCCGCTGACGCGATTAGCCCCGGCGCTCTTGTTATCGCATCCAAAATCCGGGGTGGCGAAGCATGAGCATGCCCGTCATCTCCAGAACCTTCGATCCTGCATTCCTCAACCGGGTAGCAAATGACCCCGCAGTGCGTCCCTCGCTTGGTGGAGAGGGTGAGCTAGACCTCAGCGAGTTGGTTTCCGATCCTGCTGGCTTTGCGTTGGTGACGGATGAGGGTGGGTTTGTTTTGCAACCGCGTGGCCCTGGTCACTACGAAGTGCATTCGCTTTTTTTGCCCGGTAGCGCTGCGGTGCCAACGATGCGGGCTGCGCAAGAGTGGATGTTCACGCGCACCGATTGCACCTCAATTTGGTCAAAGGTTCCAGATTCGAACAAGGCGGCGAAAGGGTTGGCGCGCGCTGGTGGTCTTCGCTCCATCTTCAAGCGCGATGATGCGAGATTGGGTGACACGTCCTTTGTCGAACTCAACGTGATGAGTTGGGCGATGAATAACCCGGCTCTCGCAAAGAGGGGCGAGAGGTTCCACAATTTGCTGGAAAAGGCCAAAAAGGAACGCGGCTCCGAATTGCATGTGCATCCACATGATGAAGCGCATGAACGCGCCGTGGGAGCTGCATGGCTCATGATCGAAAACGGGCAGGCGGCTAAAGGGGTAGGCTTCTATAACCTCTGGGCTGGCGTTGCCGGATATCAAACAATCCAACTCCTCTCCCTCGCTCCCGTCACAGTTGACGCGGGCGACGCTGTTCTGGGCTTGGGCCAAAATGGCGTGGAGGTAGTCTTATGCCGGTAAGTGCAGCTGTTGGCGTTGGCGTGCTTGGCGCTGGCGCAAGTGTGGCAAGTTCGAAGTCACAGAGTAAAGCTATTGACCGTTCAACCGAGGCGGCAACCGAGAGCAATGAGCTGGCTGTCCGAGCGCAGCAAGAGGCGCGGCGTGAAAACGTGGCCTTGCAACAGCCAATCTACAATGCGGGTCTTCCGGCCATGGAAGCGCGCAACGCTCTGCTTGGTCTTGGTGGCTCGCAGCCACAAGGTTTTGCTGCCCAGCCTAATGCTCTGTCACCTTACGGGACCGCAGGGACGGCGGGACTGCCATACGGCATAGGGGACGGGTTCGTTTCACCGGGTCCGTTCAACCACCAAGGCAATGCGCTGGCACAGCTTGGCGGTTCCGGCGTTTGGGACAACTACCTGACTGACAATCCCGATGTGTTGCAGGGATGGCAGGAAACCGGGCAGGCATTCGCCACACCGCAACAATACGCACAATTCCATTACAACACCTATGGCCGCAATGAAGGCCGCGCACTGCCGGGGCAAAACGCATTGGCAGCACCCGGGCAGACGGCACAGGACGCGCAGAATGCAGCGTTTGAAAACTTCCGCAACTCAACCGGCTATCAGTTCCGGCTGAACGAGGGGCTGGACGCGGTAAACTCGGGCTTTGCAGGTGCAGGCCTTTACCAGTCGGGTGCCCGGGACAAGGCTATTCTGGAATATTCGCAAGGCTTGGCCAGTGGTGAGTTTGGCAATTTCATGGGCTACCTTGGCGAGCAACAGAATCTCGCACCGGGCGCGGCTAATGCCCTGTCTGGCGTAAATTCAACATACGCCAACAACACAGGCCAGTTGGCTATTGCTAACGGCAATCTTCAATCTGCCAATGCCCTGGCGCGTGCTCAAAATTCCAACTCTCTTTTGAACGGCCTAACCGGCGCGGTGGGCGCGGGTGTTGGCATCCTGCAAGGGGCGGGCAAGCTATGAACAATGGAAACATGAACTTCACAGCTAACGCACTTCTTGGTGTTGGCTCCTCTACCCCAAGCACACCTGGTCTGAACGCCTTGCAGGCCTATTCGGCGGGGCAACAGTTTGGGCGTGATAGTCGTCTGCAAAAGGCGCTGGCGGATTATTCAACCAACCCGAACAACCAAGAAGCGCAAAGCACAATTATGGAGCTAGACCCAGAACTTGGGTTTGCCATCCAAGAGCGAATGCGGGCCCGTCGTTTCGACAACGCCGCAAGCGCCTATCTTGGCGCTCCACAAACCAACGCCTTGCTTGGCCCGTCACAAGCGACACCGGGCGGCTCTCCTGCATTCAATGAGGCATTCGCGCCTTACCAGATGCCAGAGCAACCAAGTATGGGTGCGGGTGGCCAGCAAAGACCCGATCGCCAAGCCCCTGTGCAAGAGGCAAGTGCTCCCGCCGTAGACTACTCAATCTTGGGCGAAGCTTCCGACGAACGCGACCGAGCATTTCTTGAGATGATCCGAATTGATCCCAAGCGGGCATTCGAGATTGACAGCGGTATGCGTGACCGGGCCCTTGAGCGGCTTGAGCTGCAAGAGGGCGTCTTCGGCTATGCCGTGCAGCGGCTTGGCGGAGTAGCTGACCAGGCAGGCTACCAGGCTGCCCTTACTGATATCCAAGCCCGTGTGGAGCCTCTGGGCGTGCAGGTCACTCAATACCTGCCAGCGGAGTACCCTGGCCCCGAGAGGCTGCGGGAAATCCGGCTATCCGCGATTGATAGCGCTGACCAAGTCCGCTTATTCCTGCAAGAAACGAATATGCGCGCGGACAATGTGCGGGCTGACCGCAACACTGACAGCCTGATCGAAACGCGCGACCGTCGCGCAACTGAGTATGAGCGCCGTGGTCGTGCAGGCGAAGCGCTGCGCCGCCGTGGTCAGGATATGACAGATGCACGCGCACGTCGTGGCCGTGGTCGCCGTGGCGGTCGCCGCTCACGCAATGGTGGCGGTGATCTGCCAACCTTCAACACGCGCGCTGAGATGGAGGCTTCAGGCCTCCCTAGTGGGACGCAGTTTCGCGATGGTGACGGCAACACGAGGCGCATTCCCTAATGATTCAAGACGAGTGGCAGGGCGTCCCTCTGGTATCGGAGAACAGGCCAAAGGATGAGTGGGAAGGTGTGGAGGTAGTCCAGCCAGCCCGCTCCATTCGTCGCGGTCAAAACAATCCCTCGCCTATTGCTGTCACATTCAACCAACCAAAAGCCACCGATGGCGATACAATCCGCGATGGCGATAATCGGTTTCGGCTACAGGGAATAGATGCCCCAGAGATTGGCCAGCTTGGCTGGCGATCTGACGGCTCAACAGTGCCGCTCGGGGAGCTATCTCAAAGTTGGTTGAGTGAGCAGCTATATTCACCCGAAAGCATGCGCCTTGCCAGTCAGGCGGGAACAAGCTTCGGTCGCATAGTTGGCCCCATTGAGGCAAACGGAGAGGATCTGGGCCGGGGTTCACTTCGTGCCGGTCAATCTGTTGCTGCACCTGATTACATCACCGATCCTCAACAGCGCTTCGACTATCTCGAAGCGGAGAGGCAAGCTCGCCAGAACCGCTTAGGCGTTCATGGGACTGTCACCCTCACGCCAGACGAGTTTCGGGACAATCCAGACTATGAGCCTGAGCGCAATGAAACGGCATTGTTTGCCGATATGCCAACGCCCCTTGAGGGCCTGAGCGCGGATAAAGAACAGGAATGGCTGCGCCTGCTGAACGTCGGGACGGCGCAACAGATTGAAGACTTTGCCCAGTCTGCCGGGATGCAGATTGATGCCGAGCGCAACCGTAAATGGGTGATGCGCCGCGATGAATATGTTGACCGCAATGGGACCACTGACGGCTTTGTTGACGAGGACGTGCATTATCGGCGCGGACCTCGCGCACTAATTGACGGCGGCGGTGAAGCTCTGGGCGCATTTGCTCGCGGTATTGGTGACGGTGCGATTGTCGGCGCGCTTGATGAGTTGGGCGCGATTCCTGACATGCTCGGCGGCACTGGAGGCCGCGAAAATATTTGGAATAGCGACCGCCGCCTTGCGGATATCTACTGGAACAATGTCTACCAGAACCAAGCAATCCTTGGGTACGATGAGGCGAACCATCCGAATGCTAGGCTTGCAGGCCAAGTTACCGGTGGTCTTGCGTCTGGCCTTGCCCTTCCGTTTGCTGCTGGCGCTCGCACAGCCCCACAATTGGCGAAGATCGGTGCTGGGTATGGCGGTGCCTATGGCTTCCTCGGCACTGATGGCTCTTTGTCTGACCGTATCACGGGTGCGGCAAAGGGGGCTACAATTGGTGCGGTTGTTGATCCCGCTCTAGGCAAGGCCATGCAATACGTTGCGCCAAAGGCGATTGCCGCTGCGAGCAGGCTGCTTGGCAGGGGTGGCAGTGAAGTGACCGGAGCCGCTTCACAGGGCGGGCCCATCGCCCCGCAAACCGTTGACGAAATTTCGCCAGAGCTTCTTGAGCAAGTGGCGAGCACGTCTCCACTGACTGCGCCTAGAACACGATCTGAGCTGATGGCATCCACCGCCAACGTGCAGCCGCGCGACGTGCTGCCTTTGCCATCCAACATGCCTGATCCTGATGAGCTTGCAGACTTCAATGCTTCACGCTTTGGGCCTGTGCGTCCGGTTAGCGAAGAGGCTACGCTTGAACGCTACACAATCACGAATTGGCGCGGTCAGCCTGTACCTAAGGTTGGGCCGCTCGACCTGGTTGGATGGGTTCGCTCGCAAGGTGGCCTAGTGGATCAAAGCGGCGAGCTAACTGCGATGGGTTTCAACAATGCTGCAAGGCGTGGTCTTGAGCATGTTGGGCAAGCAACCCGCTTTGGCCCCCTGGTCAACAATAAGGATGGCCAGAAGCTCGATGACGCGGCGCTTGCGGCGTGGGAGGCTGGCTATTTTCCGGAGCTAAATGAGCGCCCCTCGATCAACCAGTTCCTCGACGCGATGCGGGACACCTATGAGGGCGGCGCTGGTCGGCGTTTCCGTCCTGAGGATTATGGACAGGTTGAGAGCTTCGCCGCGATGCGAGCGGACCGCCTCGACACTGAACGCGCGATCTCTGAAAGCGATGTGCCGCTTTATCAGGACAACTCCGCTGCTGCTGGTGAAAGGGCTTTCCCTCCTGTTGAGGCCTATGAGGATTGGGCTGGCGATACGATTGAGCGCGTGGGCAACATTGATGTTACGAAGCTTGAGAGTCCGCAGGACATTAAGCGCGCTCTGAAGGCCACCTATGGCGCGATGGGTGGTTTTGATGCCGCAACCCGTGGTCGCATCTCACAGGGCGAGACTGAGCGTCTAGCGAGCGAAATGGGAATGACGGTGGAGCAGTTGCTTGCTCGCCGTAGCGGTCAGGCCTTCAACGCTGAAGAAGCCCTTGCAGCTCGTCAGATTCTTGCAAAATCGGGCAACGAATTGGTGAACGCTGCACGACGCATTCAAAAGCTGGAAACGCCCGGTGATGAAGCGCTTGCAGATTTCAGGCAAATGCTGCTGCGGCATGGCGCAATCCAAGAGCAGGTCGCGGGCATGACCGCTGAAGCTGGCCGCACGCTTCAGCAGTTCAGGCAGGCGGCAAACAGTCGCGCTGTTCAAGGCGATGTGCTTTCCGCTTTCGTGCGATCGGGCGGCGGTCAGGGCGATCTAAAAGAGGCTGCTGACCTATTGATTGAAGCTGCTGAGTTATCGCCTGGGCAATTTGCGACAACCGCGCGGCGCGCATCCGATCCGAAGTTCAGGGACAAGGTTGGCGAGCTTTATATCAATGCTCTGCTGAGCAACCCGCCAACGCACGTCGTCAATATAGTGTCGAATGCCCTGACTGCGGTTGCACAAGTGCCAGAACACGCATTCGCTGCTGGGCTTGGTGCTGCTCGAAAGGCGGCAATGGGCGAACGCGCAAGCGACCGTATCCTTGCCAGTGAAGTGGGGGCGCGAGCGTTTGGTTTGCTGCAAGGCACGCGAGAGGGATTGCAGCTCTTCGCCAAGGCTCTTCGCACAGGTGAGGCTGACGATTTCGTTTCGAAGATCGAGGGCGACCAATTCAAGGCGATATCGGGCATTAAGGGTGAGATTGCCCGCGTCCCCACACGTCTACTGACCGCAGAGGATCAGCTATTTAAGGGTATTGCGCGACGTATGGAGCTTAACGCTCAAGCGGTTCGCATTGCCGCCAAAGAGGGGCTGAAGGGCGATGCTCGCACTGCACGCATTGCAGAACTGGTGGCCAATCCCACTGATGAGATGGTCGCGCGGTCGCTCGATTATGGGCTCTACCTTACATTCCAGAGGCAACTAGGTGAAGTAGGGCAGGGCATTTCCCGCATTACCTCCAACAGTTTGCCAGCCAAGGTTGTTGTTCCGTTTGTTCGGACGCCCATTAACCTCCTCAAATTCGCTACCGAGCGCAGTCCTGCCGCTCCACTTTTGAGCGAGTGGCGCAAAGACTTTCGGGCCGGGGGCGAGCGTCGCGACTTGGCGGTCGCACGAATGGTTCTAGGAACTGGAATTGCCTATTCCTTTTACGAACTGGCGCAGCAAGGCAAGATTACCGGGGCCGCCCCGCCTGACCCTGCCAAAGCTCGCTTGATGTACGCGGACGGTTGGCAGCCTTATTCAATCAAGGTTGGTGATAGATACATCAGCTATTCGCGGCTCGATCCATTCTCGACCACACTTGGCGTAGCGGCGGATATGGCAACGCTCCCTGAGAATATGAGTGAGCGGCAACGCGAAAACATGGGCGTCATGCTCACCGCCTCCATAATGAACAACCTCGCCAGCAAGACGTGGTTGTCGGGTGTCTCATCGTTGACCGCTGGGCTTGCTGATCCTCAACGCAATGCAGAAAATTGGCTGGAGCGCACGGCAAGTGCATTCGCAACGCCTGCGGTTATGGGCGGGGTGGCTCGTCAGCTTGACCCGGTTGTTAGGCAACGCGAGGGCGTGGGTGAGGCGATACAATCACGCATCCCCGGAATGAGCCAAGAGCTTTTGCCTGCGCGCAATGTGTTTGGTGAGGTGCGGGAAACTGACAGCCTTGGCCCGGATTTCATTTCTCCCTTCTGGCAATCGGTAGGCAAGGACGATCCCGTGGTTGCAGAGATGCTGCGGATTCAAAAGAGTGTGTCGGCACCAGGTAAGCAGTTCACAGAAGATGGCGAGCGTATCGATTATCCGCGCGAAACCTACGACCGCTATCACGAAATTGCCGGTCGCCTGACCTATAACAACCTGCTCGCCCTGATTGGCTCACCGCGATACGCGAACATGAGCGATACGGCACGTCGCAAGGCTGCTGGTAAGGCCATCAGGGAGGCGAGAGAGACCGCCAGGGCGGTATTGGACAGTCCACGCTATCCGCTGCCTGAGAAGGGCGCGGGCGCGACTGACAACTTCCAAGACTTTGTTGCTGACGATGAGTTTGCAGGCGTTCCGATCGTGGAAGAGGCCGACGCTCAGAGGGTGCAGCCGACTGCAGCTTCACTCCATTCACCTAACCAAGCTCGTGCTGCGGGCCGCGTCGAAACTGTCGCGCGATGACGTGCGCAGCTATGTGCGCGAGAGTGTTGATGTGTTTGTGCAGTTGGAACGTGGCACGGGTGGACGGAAGGTTAGCCAGCTTATCGCCACCAATCTCGTGAGTCGGCAATCTTGATCACTAAGCCATAATGTCAGAGCCGGCGTTCGGAAAGAAACGAGCGAATTTCGATGACCCCCAGAGCTCAAGGAACGATCGGTCTACCGGTTGGAGTCTAATCGGAAAAACGCTGATCTGGCTCAACTTCCTACCTGCGGCGTGCTGTGTACGGTGTGCGCCTAAAAGGCTTCCCATATTGCAAAGGCCGATCCGGCAAATGAACCGGATCGTTCAATAGGAAGAATGTAGAACGCGAGATATTTAGATTAAGGGCGCTCTGTGTAGTCGTGGCCCAGCAGCCAGAAAGGTGCCCCACTCGCACTCCAACTGCTCCGGCACTCGATTGTCTGCATAGGAAGTTAATTCGAATGTATCTTCAATCTTCTTGGTAAGGGGCCTTCCCCATCTATGGGGAGCGACACGTCCCTCAGAAGTCCATTCCCATTTCCAACCGTCCTTCGAGGCTTCCCGAGCATCTATCCAAATCCATCGGTCCTCCCAAAAATAGACCTGCAAGAACGCCTGCGAACGCCGCGACTTCGACCGCGCTTCAAATTCAAGCCGCCTGTGGCCATGAGGATCGTTGGCAACCTCAAGCAGAGCTATGGAAGCACCTCTATGCTTCCAAGACTTACTTCTCGACTCGAGGGCTCCTTTTATCGTTTCGATCGGGTCCATATTACTATCTAGGGCCCTGCTGCCCCTTCGGCCTCATGCTATGCTCTTCATCAATTCCCACGTTCCGCTCTCGATTATTCGAGCGGTCAGGCCCTGAGGGGCGGGTGCCAGAAGGCCCCCTGTTGGCCTGTTCACGATCGCGAAAACCCTCGCCCGACTGCCTCTGGGGATTGCCAGCTTGGTCCCTTGCCCCATCCGGCCCCGTCCTTGATTGACGCTCTCTACGCTCAGCTCTTCTTTCGCGCTGCCCTTCAACTCTACGCCGGTCGCGAGCGCAATCATTATGAACGAGCACTCGTTGTTCGCCAACGAAATACGTCTCAAATTCGGCAACCGTCAGGTTGTAGGTTTTGTCAATCCGGCCTGTCTCGACCACCGAGGTCAGGATCATCCCGCGCCCGTCACGGGTAACCACGGCCATTCCAGCAATAAGTTCTTCGGTCTTTTTCCAGCCCTGGCCCGCGATCCACCAAGGATGATCGTCGGTTGTCTCGAAGGTTGCGATTTCGCCGTCCGGGCCAGTGAGCGTCACCTCCCAGATTACCCGCTCATGCCGCCGGATTAGGTCGGTGACTGCCTTTAAAGCAGTTTCGCCTGTCGCTTCATCTCTAGCCCAGACAAGGTCTCCGACTTCAATTTCTTCAATGGGCCGAAGTCCATCCTCGGTATCCACCAAAGTCCCAGCCACGAAGCAGCATCTGTTTCGGAAAGGGCGTGTTACCCTTCTGACCGGATTTACCGCGTTCCCGGCATTCTCGACACTCGGGTCTACCAAAAGCTCAATTACGTCGCCAAAGAAGAAATCGACTACTGGCTCCACTACTCCTGCGATTGCTGGACCAACGGTATCAGTTTCTGGTGCAGTCCCAATCACGGCCCTGTCGCGAGAACATCCTGTCAATGAGCAACCGTCTTCCCCCGTCGGATCAACCCCATTGAGCGGGTCATTCCCAACATAGGCATAGAGGTTTTGCTGATCCTCGTACCCGATGGGATCGGTTTGCAGGAACCTGCCGAGCGTGGGCGAGTAGATGCGGGCTTTGTAGTAATACAGGCCAAGCTCTGGGATCCACATCTGACCGGTGTAGCGGAACCTCCCCTTGGTATCGAGATCGCCTAGATTGCTCGCCAAGTCAGGAATGCCGTATTCATCATAAGTGTTTATATAGGCGTCGTTCTGGCCTGAGTTTGAGACCAGAGCTATTGAGCCGCGCGGATCAGCGTAAAGGAAACGGGCGGTTGATGAAGAAAGACCCGATCCGTTGTAGCTGATCAGGGGATCATCGGCATCCACATTTGAGCCATGGACATGGCGGCGGGTCATCGTGCCCGATGCATTGTATTCCGCAAGCAGTGCATTGCCGTCGTAAATCAAATTCGTCCGGCCGTTCGAGCTGTCCATAATACGCACGAGGCGGCCCAAAGGACCGTAGTAAAGCTCAGTCGAGCTTCCCCCACCGGACACGAACACCAAGCGGTTCTCAATGTCGTAGAGGTAAGTCTTGGTCCCGTCCGATGTCAGATTGCCATTGGCATCATAGGTGAAGTTGGCACCGTCAACACTCGCATATTGGTTGAGGCCGTTGGTGGTGTAAGAGCGGTTGACGTTGACATGGCCATTCCAGCTGTAGCCATCGTTGGTCTGCATCTCTGAGGCGATCTGAGACGCTGGGTTGCGGGTGTAGTTCCAAGTGCTGCTGCGCGCGCCAGCGTTTATCCAACCTGTAGAAGAGAGCCTCCTGATATTGTCATAGGCAAATGTCTGATCGGGAGCTCCCGCCCAACGATAGACGTCTGATGTCAGCCCCCGATCGTTGTAGTCGACGTCGATTAGCAAGTTGGCACCCTGATCCTGGATCCCATCAAGGCGATTGAGGTCGTCATACGAGTAATCGAAATACTGGGCGTCAGGATGGGTTACCCGTGTGCGGTTGCCGTTGTTATCGTAGGCGGATTGTATGCTGCGCCACACACCGTCAGCGCTGTTTTGCGTTTCCGAGGTCAGCCGTCCATATCTATCGTAAGCGTAAGAAACCCCTCCTCCTGCGATACTATCAAATCTTGCCTTCGTCTGGAGGCCCCTAATGTCGTATTCGTAATACACGTCGCGCGTATGGTTGTTCGACAGCCCAGGGCGCTGCGGTACGATCTTAACCGTCATTTGGTTGAGCGCGTCGTATTGGTAAGTGATCGCGCTTCCATCGCGCTTGCGCAGGCTCAGCCGGTTGCCATTGGCGTCGTAGGAGTACCTTTCATAATCCGACGCATTGGGTGAGCCCGCACCCATCGCCAATGCATCAGTGCTCAGCGGATTGAAGTTGGTTGGGCGCGTTGTGCTTGGGAAGACCCACTCGACTAGCCGGTCATGACCATCATACTTGTAGTTTGTGCGATTGCCATTCGCATCGACGACGTTTTCGACCTGGCCATTATCCGTGTAGCTATAGGTCTGATACGATATCTGATCAGCAGTTCCGACGCCTTTGCGCACCTGAAGGACACGGCTTTCCGTATCGTAGATGGTCTGGGTGATGCGATCAGGTCCATCGCTGCCCTGGGTGCCAAGCGAACAGGCATTGGTCGGCGGACTGGATAGGTTCATTCGGACCGCAGCGCATTCCGGACGATTCAGCCCATCATAGCTGGTGTCAGCAATGGCATATGTCGTGCCGCCCGATTTTGTATTTGTCCGGGTCAGCAGTCGGCGAGAATTGTACGTGTACTCAACCCGGTCGTGCTCGATAAAGCTGGTCGAGGTGTAGCTCGTAACCCGCCCGGTTTCGACACGCTCAACCTGATCGTCACTGTCGCGGTAATAGGAGCGGGTCGCCTGGTGATTGCCATCGTCATCCCTCGGGCCAATCTCCCAGGTGCGCCTGCCCAGAATATCATAGCGATAGTGGGTCGCATCATTGCTCCCGGCAAGCGGTGGGTTGACTGAAGTCTGCCGTCCCGCATCGTCATACGTGTAGTTGGTTGTGAGTGGGCCGTTGCCAGCGCCGTCGGTGATGGTTTCAGTGAGTGGCAGTCTCGTGCCACCGAAATAGGTCCACTCGGTAACGAATGAGGCTGCCGTGCCGCATGTCAGTTCAGTCCCGGACGTGCTGGCTTCACACAGCTCGGTTTTGATCAACCGGCCGGCGCTGTCATAAGTATTCTTGGTCTTGCGACGAATGTTGTTTGCATCAGCGGGATCAAGCTGGGTCAGCAGGCCTCCATGTACGTTGCTCCAGGTGTAGTCGGTTTGATTGCCGTTGGCGTCTTTGGTCCACTCAGGGCGAAAGCAAATAACGTCGTCGCAATAGAGACTTGAGTTGTAGTAGGCCTCTTGGACCAATGGGGCCAGACTGCTGCCAGTCTTGGCAGTGGTAGTCATCGAATCGATGTTACCGCTGATGTCGTAGGTGACGCTAACGGAGTTGCCTTCGGGATAGACAATCTCCTGAAGTCGCTGGATGCCGTCATAGTTATAGTTGACGGTTTCACCCAACGAATTGGTGACTGAGTCCACTCGCTTCCTTGGGGCGGCAAACGGTGCTCCAAATCCATTCTGAGGAATGTTGGTGACCTCAATCCTGCGATAGAAGCCTTCTGGGCCCGTGACTACGATGTCATCTACTGTGTCGAAGAGCCCGTTAAACGCGGGATCGTCGTCCACATCATAGAGATAGGTCACGCCGTCTTGGGTAACACTAAGCGTGTGGCCATTGCTCTGATGGGTAACCGTAGAGATTTTGCTGGGAGATGGCTCGCCAGGAAGTGTAAGCGAGGTAACTAAGCCCGGAGTCGGATCATTGATTGAGTTCTGGCAATACTGGCAAAGGTACTGCCGCCCCGCAATATCCGTTATAGTGACGATACCGCCAACCATGTCGCTGTAAGTCAGAGATGCGAGCGGAGTTGATGGCGAGGAAGTCCTGACGATCTCGGCCTTCTCCAAGAAACGCCAAAGGCCGGAAGTCGGATCGTTGCTCTTATAGGTGAAGCGAAGCTGGTACCCATAGGAACTTGCCACGATTGATGGGCGCCGGACTATATAATTGGCGCCGAGGGATGGGATTGATTGGCCAGACTCGTAGGTGAATGTGAGTGTCTCGCCGCCAGGGTTCACTACTTCAGAGCCAACGAAGTAAAATGGGGCGCCGACGATTGCGGGCGATTGATCACCATATCTCAGCGAAAAGGTGATCTTCTTGCCGGTTCGACCTTGCGTGTAGAAGTATGGACCAACGTTCCCGCCTCCGTACAAGACTGCGCCCGATCCGCGTGTTCCGATACACTCTCCGGGACCATTGAGGCAACGAAAGCTGTCTGATGCGATCCCGCCCGCATTGACACCGAAGCTCATCTCACCGGTTGGAGAGTTGGGAACCGAGTTCGCCTCAAGAAGAGGCATGAAATCACTCAGGCGCTGGAAAGTGAGAGCAGGAGCGGCTGGAATCGCAAGCGTCGGCATCTCGTTGTAAATCTTGCCCGACAGATAGTCTACGCCATTGGGGTCAGCCTCGACTTCCAGAGGATTCAATTGTTGGGCAGAAACTGTTGTTGCTGAAGCGAATCCGAGGATTGCTAACGAGATGGCGGCAATCAACCGCACTAGAGAAACGATGTCGTTTACAAATCGCATTTCAACGCTGTCCCCTCAGGTCAGGAACTCGGCCCAGTGCAACCTCTGCAAGTGCACACAGGACAGCCGGGCGTTCACCAAGTATGTTCTCAAACTGACGTTGGGTGCCTTCAGTTTCTTCGACTGCGATCCTGCAGACCAAATCTTGGAAACGAAGCTGCACCTGGCGCGTGAAGCCCTCCCGTCCGCAGGTAAACTCCACAAATCCTTTTTTCTCGAGCGATTCTTGAGAAGCCTTTGGCGCAATGACTCGGCTCGGCGTAACGCTCTCATCGATGCTCGGTCGGACCAAACAAACTGGGCTACGCGGGGCGGTCGCACTTTGAGCGGCAACATCGGTTGAAGTCGTCAGATTGGCGGCCACAAAGCCAATTATGCCAAGAAGTGGAATTCTATTGCAGATGACTTGAACTGATTGCAGCATAGGGATTGATTCCAACTGTGATCATAAGGTCTTGCCGACTGAGGCAGCCGTCTAAGGCGGTGTTCCCCCTCCTCCGCAATTTCCCGTCGAAACGGAAAGCTGGCCGGTAGATGAAGCGCCAAGAGAGTCTTCGACCGTGTAGGTGAACACCGAAAGATCAAAGCTTGTGCTGCTGAACACGACCTCGACACTGCTGCTAGAGATGATTGAGGCGCTCGAATTCCCCTGCGTCTTGACGATGGAAGTCAGCGTGAGCGGGTAGTTGCCTTCTGGATCGGTGTCGTTCGCCGTGAGATTCACAAATGTGGTCGTTGAGCATGTGCCCGACGCCAAATCCGCCGTTGTGAGAGGCGGGTTATTCCCCGGTGGTGGCGGTGGTGGCGGAGGTGGTGGCGGTGGAGGAGGAGGTGGAGGTGGTGAACCAGACCCTGAGCATACTGTTGAGCCGTTGCTCGTGTTCGCGACGTATTGAGTGCGGTTGCCAGCATCATCGTAGCAAATGGATTGCGTCTCATCGTCGTTTTGACCACCAACAGTCACTACTTTGACTAGTCTACCCAATGAATCGTATTCATAGGTCTCTGTGCTAGTCTGTGCGTGCGATTGATTGGCAATAGAAAGTGCGGCTATGGAACAGCCCGCGAGCAGGATTACCAAACGCATTGCACACCCTCCGAATATTTTCTCTATGGTTTTCATGAGAGGCCGGAGAGTCAATAATTAAAATTGCAACAAAAATTCATCGGAGGTTAGAACCGCCGGTTTTCTTGGGAAATTAGGTCTCAAGGTTCTTCGAAAACTCGCAAGTTTGGTCTGATTGCAAAAGAATTTGGCATTGAGTAATGCGCGGTTTACTTCGAATCCGGTAGCGACTCGACAGCGGATGCGGCGCGATCCACTGCGCCAAGTTAATCTGTTCTATTCGGATAAGCCCGAGCAGGCAGGGCAAATGTGTCTCGTATTTTGGTTCTATCAGACTGGTTCATCGCCGCAGAGGTGACCGCCTGCGGACCTGACAGTCGCACATAAGCTCTCTGCTGCCTCATCGACCCCAGATTCTGGGCCGATTTCCTATTGTCCCTTTTGTCTCTAGTGTCCCCACCCTCCTCGAGGTCGAGGCCGATGCAGAGATTGAAGGCCCTTGGCGTTGCGATCTCGCTTTTGAACCTGCCTCTGGTTTTGGGGTTGTGGTGGAGGTTTCCGCGTTAGGTCACAAGCGGAGAAAAGAGACTCCCGTGCTTACTATGTGATTACTAGACGCAAAACGGGGCCACCCTGCGCGGTTGTTCTAGACCCAAAATGTTCAATAAAAACAACTGGTGCCGCTTACGTGACTCGAACACGTGACCCCATCATTACGAATGATGTGCTCTACCAACTGAGCTAAAGCGGCACATTTCTGACGGCCCGAAGGCTGTCTGTGTGGAGGCCCGAGCCGGAATCGAACCGGCGTATACGGATTTGCAGTCCGCTGCGTCACCACTCCGCCATCGGGCCGAGCCGCCCCTGTTGTTGGGCGGAAGCGGCGCACTAACGATTCGGCGCGAGAAAGGCAATGCAGCAATCGTTGGGAAGCGCGCGAAAACTCTTTTGCGCGGCTTACGTGACGTCACTCTGGACCATCATCACCGCTTTGGGCACAGGGGCAGGCATGACCATTGCCAGCCTGCTTGAACCCATCACTGGAGAGCCCGGCCCCGTTCGGCTCTCAAACGCCAGCGAATGGATGCAGGGGCGCACGCTCTATGGCGGCGCCTCAGCGCTGATCGCGTACACCATGGCGATCCGCGCCTTTTCTGATCTTCCGCCCTTGCGCGCGGCGCAGGTCGGCTTTGTTGCGCCTGTGGGTGAAGAGTTCGAACTTTCCGCCGAAATCGTGCGGCAGGGCCGTAATGTGACGCAAGTGCGCAGCGAAATCACAAGCGGCGGCAAGGTGGCGCTCACCGGTTTCTGGCTGTTTGCCAATGGCCGCGATGCCAATGCCGTACGCCCGGCGGATCCGGTGGTGGAATGGCCGGGAGAGCCACTCGACAATGCGATCGCGATGAAGGGGGTTGGTCCTGAGTTCATTCAGAACAACTTTGAGGTCCGCTTTGGCCAGACCAAGGGTGAGGATCACGGCGCGACGATCCGCCGCTGGACCCGCCTTACCGAAGAGCACGAGCTTGATCCTGTCGGCACGCTGATACTGATGGGCGATGTGAACCCGCCCGGCGCCATGCGGATTATGAAACGCATGGGCCCGATCAGCTCGATCAACTGGTCTTTCAACGTGCTTGATCCTGAAACACGGTCAAAGGATGGGTGGTATCTGGCAGAGAATGCCAGCCAGCACGCCGATGCCGGCTATTCCTCCGAGCGGCTGCGGATGTGGGATGCCGAAGGGCGCCAGGTGCTCGACGGCATCCAATGTGTAGCCGTGTTTGGTTAGCGCATTGCGCCGCGGCGCGCGCCTAGCCCGGCACTCAGGCGTGCGCGTCCGCCCCTAAACGTCTTCGAATTGCGGCGCGCGCTTTTGCATGCCTGCCATCACCGCTTCCATCTGGTTCTTGGTGCGGATGATGTCGTGCTGTTCGTTGCTTTCGGCCTGAAGGATCGCATCGACGCTGTTTTCGGCCATGAAGGCTTGCAGGCGCTTGGCGCTGCGGATGGCGTGCGGGTTGCGATTGGCGATCTCTGTCGCGATCGCGGTTGCGCGGGCGTGCGGGTCCTCGTCAACATAAGTCGCGAGCCCGAGCGACTGCGCCTCTGCACCGGAGAATTCGCGATTGGTATAGACCAGTTCGCGCAGCACATCGTCGCGCACCATGCCGCGCCACAGGGCATAGCCTGCCATGTCAGGGACAAGGCCCCATTTCATTTCCATAATCGCCATGCGGGTTTCGGGATGCACGATGCGAATGTCCGCGCCGCTTGCCACTTGAAGCCCACCGCCAAAACACACGCCGTGCACCGCAGCGATCACCGGCACAGGAAGCTTGCGCCATGTCATGGCAGCTTGCTGAGGACGATTGGCATTGCCGTGGGTCCGAACCGGCAATGGCGGGTTATCGTTGTTGCCCGGGCCACCCATGCTCGACAGGTCAAGCCCTGCACAAAACGCGCGGCCTTCCCCCGACAGGACAACGACGCGCACGCCGCGGGCTGTTTGCAGGAATTCGCCCGCTTCGATGATCGCCTCGAACATAGCGGGGTCAAGCGCGTTCATCTTGTCACCGCGGATCAGCCGGACCTGTGCGACGCCATCTTCGCCGATATCGATCGAAACGCGTTCGCCAAACGACATTTGCTGGGCTTGTGCCATGCCTACACCTCTATCTCTCAAACTCACTTACAGGTGACCTGAAGCAAGCTGGCGCCAGTGTCCAGATGCTTGTGTCGCACAAGGGTTAAGAGGAAAGCGCCGCGTTAACCTTCGGCTTCGATTGCAAAGCCATTGCCGGTGTCGGGAAGATCGAGGAGATAGCCGCCCTCTGGATGCGTTGCGACCATGGAGGCAAGGCCGAAATTGTCGAGCTTGCTGCGAACCCTTGCGACATGCACAGCCACGCTGTTGGTTTCCGGTTCGAAATGGATCCGCCACACATCGGCCAGCAATTGGGTCTTTGTCACTCTGACGCCCGGTTCGTCCGCAAGCCGCCAGAGCAGCTCAAACTCGCGGGGATGAAACCCGAGCCATTGGTCATCCACCCTGCCATCGCGGTGAAACAGGTCCAGCGTTACATCTCCCAGTTCACGGAACCGGGGAATCAAAGTCTCCCCATATGGAAAGCGCTGTGTTGACGCCGTGATGTTCATAGATTGCCCCCTGCGCGCATCGAATAGACCGCGTCCCTTGTGAAAATAAGATGATCGAGAAGCTCGATATCGAGCGCCTGTGCCACCTGTTTCAGTCGCCTCGTCGAATCCACATCATATTGGCTCGGCCGGCAATTGCCTGAAGGATGGTTGTGAGCGAGGATGATCCCGCTCGCTCCCATTTCGAATGCCATCTCGAACAGCTCACGCATCCGCAGCGATAGTGAACTGGAATAGCTGTTCCCGATCGGCGCATCGCCCAGGAACGAGCCGCGCTGATCGAGGAACATGGCATGCAATCGCTCTGCTTCGGCAGGTGGTGCAAGCACCATGGCGCGCAGCAGTTCAATCACTTCACGCTGATTGGCCTCGAGGTTTCTCGATCGGTCCCTGGTCTTGAGCAATTGCTGTATCATTTAAGCTCGTCCCGCCAAGAACCTGTGCCGGGCCGCAGCGGATCATGCTGCGGCGTCTGATGCAGTTTAGTTAGACCGGCAGGCTGCGTGCTACGCGAAGTCCGCCAGTCGCGATATTTGCCGTATTTCCGCTTGCGGCGAATGTGCCGGATCAACCCGATCCCAAGCAGGATAAGCTGCATCCATCCAGGCCCCGCGGTCATGATGGCATAGGCGATTGGTGACATCAGCTCACTGAGCCCGCGCGACAAATGCCCGAACATCGCCAGCACCTGTATGCCTGCAATCCACAATGTGTAATTGCGGTTTGCATAAAGAGCGATGCCGATCCAGAACGCGCCAGCAACTATATCTCGGCTAGCGCTGAATGGATCGACTCTTTGCATCTGCATGTCCGCGCCAAAAAGTGACTCGGTAACAAATCTGCTGAGTTCGAAGACAATCAGCCAGACAGATGCGGCTGCTCTTTCCGGGCCACCACCCCATATCAAAGCCCCTCCGCAGACGAAAAAGACCAACCAGCCTTGGACTAGCAATCTAAACTCACCACTGCCGAGGAGCTCAAACAAGTATATTTCCTATCAGGCCTTGATCAGTTCAGCTTCCGGCCGAGCGACCTCTAGCGAGGTATCCGAAGCGTGTACCGGCGTATCTCCCGGGTTGGCGCCATCCATCTTGATCTTGGCGATCGCGCTCAGCTCTTCGTGGACCCGAAGCAGGCTTGTCGACACAGACAGAGCTTGCGTTTCAGCCTGGTTGAGACGCATCAATGCCCGCTGACCATCAACGACTTCGACGTCGGGATTTTGACGTGCTGTCAACATCGCCTGTTTCAGACGGGCAAGCGCGATCATGGATTCATCAGCAATCGCTTCGGCTTCACGAACCAGTTTCTTGATGTTTTGGGCGTCGCTGACAATGCGATCAGACATGGGAGTACCTCCAAGCGCTCCACCCTGCCCGTTAGGTAAAGCCGTTTTCATCCACCGAGACGGCGGCTCGTCCTTCCAGCACCTCGCTGATTGTAACTGCCGCGGTCACTGCAAGGACCACCGCAGCCAATACGCCAAATGCGATCCCGATGATCGCGAGGAGCCGGTAAAGGACGGCATTTTCACCGTCGAGCGCCCGGGCAACCACCCTTGGTTCGCCAGGACGCAGCCACGGCGCCTGATGTTCCAGCGGGAGAACGTCGCTCATCACGAGCTCACCCGGGTCGTTGCCTGACGAGGTATCAGCGATCAGGCCGCCTTCAGACACCTGACTATTACTGTATACAGCTTCGCTGTAGCCCTTCTGGTCTGATCTAACTGCTTCTGATTGTTCAGCTTCTTCCTCTGCGCGAAGCTGTTCTTCCAAGGCTTTATCTGCCCTGTAGCGTTCAACGAGATCGCCCAGATTCTCAGCTTCGTAGATATCCTTGAGAGCGCGAATGTGTTGATTGATTCGGGTTTCGGATACGCCCAAATCCTGGGCGATCACCTTGATCGGCGCCCTTCGATCGATACCTTCCATCACCGCTCGCTGCCGCTCGGTCAGCGGCCGCGTTGCCAGGAAAGCGCCTGAAATTTCCACCTGTTTGTCCATCACGACCTCAAAGCGAGCAATGCCCCGCTTACCTCTTTGTTCCGCTCCTCACCAAATCTCCGCGGTCCCGTTTCCTTGTTTTGCCTTACGCAGCTGACGTATTTACCCCCAGCGACGCAAGGTAGCGCCTGATATTGCGCGCGGCCTGTCTTAGCCTTTGTTCATTCTCTACCATGGCGATCCGAACATATCCTTCGCCTTCTTCGCCATAGCCTACTCCTGGTGCGACCGCGACCTTTGCCTCGGTCAGCAATTGTTTTGAGAATTCGAGGCTTCCCATTTCCTTGAGTGCAGGCGGCAAGGGGGCCCATGCAAACATAGACGCCGCAGGAGCCGGGATATCCCAGCCGGCCCGGCCGAAGGATTCGACCATCACGTCGCGGCGCTTGCGGTACAGGTTGCGGTTCTGCTCGACGATATCCTGCGGACCGTTGAGCGCGGCACAGGCAGCAGCCTGGATTGGCGTGAACGCGCCATAATCGAGATAGGATTTCACCCGCGTCAGCGCGGCGATCAGCTGCTTGTTGCCAACCGCGAAGCCCATCCGCCAACCTGCCATGGAATAGGTCTTGCTCATGCTGGTGAACTCGACAGCCACATCTTTTGCGCCCTTGACCTGCATGATCGAAGGGGTCGGCTGGCCGTCATAATACAGTTCGGAATAGGCAAGGTCGGACAAGAGCCAGACCTTGTTCTCCTTGGCCCAGGCAACAAGACGTTCATAGAAGGCAAGATCGACTGTTTCCGCTGTCGGATTAGAGGGATAGCTAACGACAAGCACACTCGGGCGAGGCACGGTGTAATTCATCGCGCTTTCGAGCGACTGCCAATATTCTTCGTCCGGCGTCGTGGGGATCGAACGGATCGTTGCCCCGGCGATAATGAAGCCGAAGGTATGAATGGGATAGGATGGGTTGGGCGCCAGCACCACATCACCGGGAGCGGTGATCGCGTTAGCGAGGCTGCCCAGCCCTTCCTTTGATCCCATCGTCACCACGACTTCGGTTTCCGGGTCGAGTTCAACCCCGAACCGGCGGGCGTAGTAATTCGCCTGTGCGCGGCGCAGCCCGGGAATGCCCTTGGACTGCGAATAGCCATGCGCATCGGGCTTGGCTGCGACTTCGCACAATTTGTCGATCACGTGCTGCGGAGGAGGCTGGTCCGGATTGCCCATGCCAAGGTCGATAATGTCCTCACCCGCCTGACGCGCCGCGTGCCGCATCGCATTCACTTCTGCGATAACGTACGGCGGAAGCCGTTTCATGCGGTAGAATTGTTCGTCCATTTTGTTCCCTTGGCCAAAGAAAGCAGACCATGTTGCACGATCTGCACTCTCGACGCTAGCATGCAACACAAGGATTTTAAGTCCCGTTGTGAAAACACATGGCGGCAAGTTTACAGACATAATGTATCACAAAACCCGCGCCGTGCGCACAAATCAAATATTGGACATCTAGTAGGGTAACTCGGGATCATGGCTGGCAAGGACGAAAAAGACTCGGGTTCGGACACGCCCATGGACATGCTGGCTTCGTTTGGCTCGCTGTTCGAGCTTCAGAGCAAGGCGATGCGTGACATGATGGCAGGCGTTTTCAAGGGCCCGGGCGCAGCGGACACACAGACACAGGCCGCCCTTCCGCTTTCAGAGCTGCTTCCGACCAATGTCAGCAGCGAAGAGCTTGGCGAATGGACGCGAGCCGGCGCTGAGTTGCAACAGATGTGGCTAGAATTCGTTGCCGGACAAGCGCAATCGGCAGCGCAGCGTGCTGCGGATCCCAAGAACCTGTTTGATCCGGGCCAATGGCTGATGGTGGCGCAAAGCATGGCCAAGCAAGTGCCGCAATCGTTCGAAGCGCCTGCGAAGCTGGCTCAGGAATCGATGCAATTGTGGCAGGGCGTTCTGGGCAATCTTGTAAGCAGCGTCGGGCCCGGGACTGAGACACCAGAAGCTGCAGAACACGTCCTTCCGCGCAAGGACAAAAGGTTTGCGGATCCCGCCTGGCGCGAAATCCCCGCTTTTGCGCTGTTGCATCAAACCTATTTGATGCTGGCGGAATATTTCAAGCAATCCGCTGCCTCGATCGAAGGGCTCGACTCAGAAAAGAAGCAACAGCTTGTCTTTGCGGTCGAAGCGCTAAGCGAAGCGTTGAGCCCAGCAAACTTCCTGCTCACCAATCCGGTGGTGATGAAACGCACGGTTGAGACCAAGGGTCAGAACCTCGTGCGCGGGATGCGCCATCTCATCACTGACCTCAGACGCGGACAGCTCACGCACACCGATCCCGACGCCTTCACACTTGGCAAGAACCTTGCCTCCACTCCGGGCAAGGTCGTGCACGAAACAAAGCTCTACCAGTTGATCCAGTATTCACCGGCGACGGACGATGTCTATGAGACACCGCTGGTGATCTTCCCGCCATGGATCAACCGCTTCTACATTCTCGACCTGACAGCAAAGAAGAGCTTCATCAAATGGGCTGTCGACGAGGGCATCACCGTATTCGTGGTGAGCTGGAAATCGGCTGATGAAAGCCTGGCGGAGGTCGTCTGGGACGATTACATCCGCGCTCAGATCGAGGCGATCGAGACAATCCGCGCGCGGCTCAATGTGCCAAGCGTCCACACGATCGGCTATTGTGTTGCCGGGACCACGCTTGCCGCGACCCTCGCCCTGCTCGCCAGCCGTGGTGAGGCTGATCGCGTGAAGAGCGCGACATTCTTCACCGCGCAGGTCGATTTCGAACGTGCGGGCGATCTCAAGCACTTCATCGATGATGCGCAGCTCGACATGATCGGATCGCTTTCGAACGAAGGATATCTCGATGGGCGCTATCTTGCCGCGACGTTCAATGCGCTGCGCGGCAAGGATCTTATCTGGAACTACGTCGTCAACAATTACCTGCTTGGCGAAGACTACCCCGCCTTTGATCTGCTGCACTGGAACGGGGATGTGACCAACCTGCCTTCGAAATGGCACAATGATTATCTGCGCGACCTGTATCGTGACAACAAACTGGTCGTGCCCGGCGCATTGAGCGCAGATGGAACGCCGATCGATCTTACCAAGGTAGAGGTGCCGACTTACGTTCAGGCCGGGCGCGAGGATCATATCGCACCTGCGGAAAGCGTTTGGCGGATCACGGATCACTTTGCCGGGCCGGTTGAGTTCGTGCTTGCCGGATCAGGCCATATCGCAGGCGTCGTCAATCCACCGGCGGCGGGCAAGTATCAATACTGGCTGGGTGACAGCAGTGCGGCCTCGCTTGCGGAGTTCGCTGCCGGCGCTGAAGAACACAAGGGAAGCTGGTGGCCGCACTGGCTTGACTGGCTCGACCAACAGGCACCCAAACGTGTGAAAGCGACCGGCAAACGCAAGCCCGGCGGGCGCGGTGACACAGTGATCGAAGATGCCCCTGGACGCTATGTAAAGCAGCGATAGACTCCAATTATTTTTTCGCCCAGATGCGGAAAGATGTCTATTTCTTCATATAAATCATCGCTTTGATGGACTTTTGTGCACTGCACAAAAATGCTTGACTTCGCAGTCGCAATGCGTATTTTGTGCAGCGCAACACACGCTGAGACATTCAAGCGAGGAAATTATGGCTGACGCCGCTAACACATCGAAGATCGACGCTGCTGCTGAAAAGGCATACGCCGAAGCAGCTGCCAAGACCACGGACGCTCCCAAGCCTGCAGCCAAGAAAGCTGCTCCGGCCAAGAAGGCAGCGCCGGCCAAGAAGACCACCACTGCCGCAAAGAAGGCACCGGCCCGCAAGGCAGCGGTGAAGAAGACCCCCGCGAAGAAAGCTCCGGCGAAGAAGGCTCCTGCCAAAACGCCGGTCGCTGCAAAGAAGACTGCTGCCAAGAAGATCACCCCCAAGGCAGCCCCCAAGACACCGACCACCAACCCAGTTTCAAAACTCAAGGACACTATCATGGCAACTGCTGAAAAGACCGACATGACCGCCCAGGCCAAGGAAATGGCTGCTGACGTGCAAGAGCGCGTAAAGGGTGCATACGCCAAGGCTACCGAGTACGCTTCGGAAGCTGGCGAATTCAACAAGGCCAACCTCGACGCTGTCGTCGAAAGCGGCAAGATCCTCTTCACCGGCGCTCAGGAACTGGTGAAGTCGGACGTCGAAACCGGCAAGGGCCTCGTTGAGACCGTTACCGAAGACGCCAAGAAGCTCGCAGCCATCAAGACCCCGACCGAGCTGTTCGAACTTCAGGGCGAGCTTGCACGCCGCAACTTCGACGCTGCTGTTTCTTTTGGTTCGCAGCGCACTGAAGCTCTCGTGAAGCTTTACAACGACGCGTTCGCTCCGATCTCGAACCGCGTCAGCGTTGCTACCGAGCGTTTCTCGAAGGCTGCCTAAGCTGACAACGCTTTGAGTTTCTGAGCCGGGCCTCTCCTCTCTCTCCCAATCCCGGCTCACGAAAGCGCGCGAAAGCGCAGGGGCCGGACAGACCAAAAGCGGTCTGTCCGGCCCTCTCTTGTTTGGGGCAGCGAAATTATCGGATGGCCGACCAGGCGCGAAAAGCGCTCAACCTGCCGACTGCCGGGCATGTTGATGCGGCCGCGTTAAGGGTTTGTGCAGCGCTCTGGCCGACATGTCTTGCGCACCCGCAAACGAATCCCATAATGTAGGACCGATGGCCCACACCCTTCCCTTTCTCGTTGATACCGCACCCGCCAGCGCACTCGATGATGCGTTGCTGCGAGTGAGCATGGCCGATGATGACGGACAGAAGGACGATAGCGACGAAGGCGACGGCCAGGTCGTTATTGCAACCAAGACCCGCACCAAGCCCAAAAAGCCGAGCCAGTACAAGGTGCTGATGCTCAATGATGACTACACCCCGATGGAATTCGTGGTGATGGTGCTCAAACGCTTCTTCTCGATGGATCTCGAACAGGCGACACGTGTCATGCTCCACGTCCACCAGAAGGGCGTCGGCGTATGCGGTATCTTCCCCTATGAAGTGGCTGAGACCAAAGTGAATCAGGTGATGGACTTCGCGCGCCAGAATCAGCACCCGCTGCAATGCACGCTTGAAAAGGCGTGAGCCGCTTATCCCACCATCCTGAACCTGATCCGGTTGGGCCAGGACAGGAAAGCGTCTGGGACTATCCCCGCCCTGCCATTTGTGAACCTACCAAGCGGCGGATCCAGATCCGTCATCACGGGATCGAACTGGTCGACAGCGCCAATGCCTGGCGCACGCTCGAAACCTCGCATCCGCCGACTTATTATATCCCTCAGGCCGACATCGCGACGGCCCATCTTGAACCCAATGCCCGGCGCACGATGTGCGAATGGAAAGGTCAGGCGCGCTATTTCGATATCGTCGCTGGCGGCGCGCGGATTAAAGCGGGTGCATGGTCATACCCCTCACCAACCCCCACCTTTGCGCCCATTCGCGACATGATCGCCTTCTATCCCGACCCGCTCGATCAATGCCTTGTCGATGACGAGGTGATCACGCCGCAACCGGGCCAATTCTATGGCGGCTGGATCAGCCAGTACGAGGCAGGCCCCTTCAAAGGCGTGCCGGGCAGCCAGTTCTGGTAATTGACCGCGCCCGTCCCCACCTTGCGCGGTGTCCGCTGTGCGCATTGGGGACATGACGGGCGAATGATTTGCCGCTAGGGCGCTGCATCGGGTAAGCGCTGTGTTAGGGCGCGAGACTGACGGACGAGCGACTGGACCACATGTGCTGAACTTCATTCCCAGTGTTGACCGCTATATCTTCCGATTGGTGATCGTCCCGATGCTGGGCGTGTTTGCGCTCGCTGCTTCGCTGCTCCTGCTCGACAAGATGCTGCGATTGTTCGATTTCGTCGCGGTCGAAGGCGGTCCGGTGGCCGTGGTGTTTAAGATGCTGGGCGCGCTGATCCCTGAATATGCGAGCCTTGCAATCCCGCTTGGCCTGCTTCTGGGCGTGCTGCTCGCATTCCGCAAACTCGCCACATCAAGCGAGCTTGATACGATGCGCGCGGTTGGCCTGTCCTATTGGCGGCTGCTGCGTGTGCCTTATGCGATCACGGCGGTTCTGATCGCGGTCAATGTCGCGCTTGTCTTCTACATCCAGCCGGTCAGCCGCTATTATTACGAGCAGATGGAGTACGAGCTTCGCTCGGGCGCGCTGGGCGCATCGATCAAGGTCGGCGAATTCAACACGCTGGCTGACCGCATGGCCTTGCGGATCGAGGCAAGCGAAGATGAAGGAAAGCGGCTGGTCGGCATATTTGCCCGCGTTGCCAATGATCGCAATCAGGTGCTCTCGATCAGCGCACGCGAAGGCTCTTTCATGGCGACCACCGATGACCCTGACACGATCATCCTGCGGCTGAGCGAAGGCACGATCGTCCAGGACACCGGCAGCGAGACACCCCGCGTGCTCTCTTTCAGCCGCCACGACCTGCCGATTGATCTGCCAACGGTGGAGGAATTCCGCGCCCGCGGAGAAGCCAGCCGCGAGTACATCCTGCCTGAGCTGTTAAGCATCGGTTGGAGCCCGGATTCCGCCTCGAGCGAGCGTGACGCGGTGCAAGCGACGTTCAATTATCGCATGGTCGAAGTGGTGATGATGCTGTTGATGCCGCTGCTTGCGGTGGCGCTGGCAATACCGCCCAAACGATCGACCAGCGCGCTGGGCGTGTTTGTTTCGATCATTCTCGTGGTCTCCTATCACAAGATCAATCAATACGGAGAAGACATCGCAGCGCTTGGCCGGATAGACCCGATCATCGCCTTGTGGGGGCCGTTCTTCCTGTTCGGCGCGCTGATCATATGGATGTATTATCGCACCGCGCATGTTCCGGGCGGACAGGCGCTGGGCGCGCTGGAAACGGTGTTCAGCAAGATATCGAAGAAAGTCAGCAAGCTGTTTGCAAGGCGACAGCCGCCCTCGCTCGTGACGGATCCCGAAACCCAGGTCGCACCGGCGGAATAGACGCGCAAGACACACTCCATGCAGCTCCACTTCTTTCCTTCGCGAACGCTTACGCTTTACCTCGCAAAGATGTTCATCATCCGTATCCTTGCGGTGCTGGTGATGCTGGTGCTGGTGCTGATGGCGCTCGACCTGTTGGGTTCAACCGGGCGTATTCTGGAACCGGAAGGCAATGGCCAGGCCGAGATCCTCAAATATGCGAGCCTGCGCGTCCCGCAATTGATCGCGCGGTTTCTGCCCTATTCGGTGCTGCTCGCAACGTTGATCACGCTGGTGACGCTTAACCAGAATAGCGAAGTGGTCGCGATGAAGGCGGCCGGCCTGTCCGCGCATCAGGTGCTTGCCCCGCTGCTTTTGACAGCGGGCGTCGTCGCGGTGATCAGCTTTGGCTTTAACGAGCGCGTCGTCACCCGCGCAAATTCAACGCTCAAGGCGTGGGAGGCGGTCGAGTACGGGGCGATCCCGGTGGATTCAGGCGTAAAAGCCAACGTCTATCTGACCGATGGCGACAACATCCTTACCGCCTCTTCGCTGATCGGGTCGGGCGAGGATATCGAACTTGACGATGTGACATGGTATTCGCGCGGGCCTGGCGGGATCATCAACGTACAGATCCGCGCAACCGGTGCGCGATATGCAGCGCCGGGATGGCAGCTTGAAAACCCACAGCGCTTTGATGTTGGCACGGCACAGACACAGGCGCTCGACAGCATCGTAGTGGGTGAAGGGCTGACCCCTGAACAGATCGATCTGCAATCGGTTGATCCAGACGCGCAGAGTTTCTGGAAACTGGCCGAGACGATCGAGGCCTATGAGGCCGCAGGCAGGCGGACATCGGAAATGCGCGCCAATTGGTGGCACCGTATATCCGGCCCGCTGTCTGCCTTGCTGATGCCGCTTCTCGGATCGGTTGCGGCCTTTGGCCTTGCACGATCAGGGCAATTGTTCGTTCGCGCGATCATCGGCATGGCGCTGGGCTTTGCCTATTTCGTGGTCGACAATGCGGCGCTCGCAATGGGCAGCTTTGGCGGGTATCCGCCTTTCCTCGCCGCATGGGCACCGTTCTTCCTGTTCCTGCTGGTGGGTGAAACTGTGCTCATCCGCACCGAGGAATGAACCGCGACTGGTCGCTAAGGCTTGCCCGGCCCGAAGATGCCGAGCTTATGCCTGCCATCGAAAGCGCAGCCTCAGCCCTGTTCATGGGCGATCCCGAGCTTGCCGGACTTGACCTTGATGACCCGTGGGAACCACCTGAACTGCGCACGATGATCCGCAAGGGGCACTG
This sequence comes from uncultured Porphyrobacter sp., assembly GCA_964443505.1. Taxonomy (GTDB): domain Bacteria; phylum Pseudomonadota; class Alphaproteobacteria; order Sphingomonadales; family Sphingomonadaceae; genus Erythrobacter. The sequence continues at coordinate 122,612 of CAYUCZ010000001.1, forward strand.
CCTTGTCAGCCATGTGGGTGATCGGATGGCGGGCTTCCTCGTCAATGAACCGTTCCGCACGGAGCTGCATATCTGGGAAATGGATGTTCATCCCGATTTTCAGGGGCGCGGCATCGGGGCGGGAATGCTGCGCGCTTGCCTTGTCGATGCGCGCAACACCGGCTTTTCGGCGATCACGCTGACCACGTTTCGCGACCTTCCCTGGAATGCGCCGTTTTATGCAAGGCTCGGGTTTGAAGAGGTGACCGCGCTTGATGCGCATCCACGGCTTGCAGGCGAACTCGCGCTTGAAGCTGATAACGGTCTTCCTGCTGACAGGCGCTGCGCGATGATCTGTTTCCTCGATTAGGCAATGCGCGCTATGATCTGCGCGAGCTTGAGGAGAACAGACCTGATGCGTTGTGCAGCTTTATCCGGGATCACCGCGCTCGCGCTGCTTTTGGCCGGGTGCCAGAACGAACCTGAAGAAACGCCCGATATCATCGAGGCCATCCCGCTTGATCCCGAGCCGGAAGATGCCGAACAAGCAGATGGCATGGGACAAGGTGATGAGGACGCTGGCGAAGTGCAGGCAGGTGGCGCTGAACCCGGCGATACGCCGTCTGTTCCCGATACGATGGAAAGCGGTTCAAACCCGCCGGGGATGACCGCTCCGCCGCCAGGGTCAAAACTTCAGCCGGCAGACGGATAACCCGCGTCTAGCGCGAAATCATCGTGCTGCGGGCGATCCGCGCGACCAGCGTCAGCATGCCCGGATGGTTCGCGCCTTCATAAGTCGACCCATTGCCAAGCTCGCGCGCAAGCCGCCGGTGCGCCTCCGGCAGATCATGATAAGGCATGGAAGGCATCAGGTGATGGAGCGCGTGATAGCGCAGGCCAACCGGTGCCCAGATTTCAGCGGCAAGGCCCGGCGGCGGAACATTCACACTGTCGAGAAACTGCGCGGTCACCGTCATCGGTTCGCCCTCATTCTCCCACAGATGCGCGACCAAAGTGCGCAACTGGTTGAGCAGCGCGGTGAACGAGAAGATCGCGAGCGCCACCAGCAGCGGCTTCCAACCGATCACGAAAGTGCTTGCGATCAGGATCAGCGCCCAGATGCTCGCCCCTGTTTCCTGCCACAGCACACGCTTGGCAAAATCGCCTTCGGGCGGCTTGCGACGGAAATCGGGATTGATCGACAGCGCCGATGCGCGTTCCCAGGTGAAGGTGCGGATCGCAGGGAACAGCGCGCCCAAAGGCACCAGCACGGCCGAACGCACGATCAAGGCAGGCGGTGCGAGCAAGGCAACGATCACGAATAGAGGCAGGCTCCACGGCTTCATCAGCGCGAGCGGGAGGTATTCCGGGTCCTCAATCGTGCCATATTGCGTGCGCTTGTGGTGGATGACGTGGATGCCTTCATACATGAAGCTGGGCGTCAGCATCGGAATCCCGACAAGCAGGTTCCAGCCCAGCCGGAAACCGGGCAGCGCATGTTTGTGGATGTGAGTAAGCTCATGAATGAACATCAGCGCACGGTACAGCGCGAGCGAGGCGATCAGTCCCGCTGCAAGCGCGACAATCAGATTGCCCGAGAGGATCGCGACCGCAATGCCTGCATAGCCAATCGCTGCCGAAATCAGCATATCCGGCCAGTAGATATTGCCGCGTGCCTCACCCAAATCCTTGGTCAGGTCGCGGGCAGCGCGCAGCATGTCCTTGTCATCATTGCTGATGAAGTCAGTCCGCGTAGCGCGCGGATGCGCGGTTGCTGGCGGTGCAGAGGTGGTGATCTCGGTGTGCATATTCATCGCGGTTCAAGTTGGTCCTTGCGCCCTTACCGTATGTCAGGCCGTCTGGGCAAACCTGCATTCTTCATTGCTGTGATCGATTGGCTTGCTTGTGCGGTCAATCGGGGACATGGAGCGCATCAAATCCGGACGCATTGATCCGGGACAAACTGGGGACGCCCCAAAGGATGCATCAGGTGAGCGACGCGCAGATAAGCATTGAGGCCATTTCCGACAAGAAAGGGCGCGCGCGTTTCGTTGACCTTGGGCGCGAATTTTCTGCGCGGGTTGAAAACTCGGTCCCGCAATTGCGCAGCGAACAGCTTGAACTGGTGAACCCTGACAAGAACCCGTTCTTCCTCCATGCGCGCGTGCAACTGTTCATAGCGCATCGCGCCGGCAAGCCTGTTGGACGGATTTCCGCACATATCGATGAGCTTGCTCTGGGTATGCCTTCTGAACAGGGCTTTGGGCCGGGCACAGGCATGTTCGGCTATTTCGATGCAGAGGATAAGGACGTCGCCACGGTCCTGCTGCGCACCGCCGAAGACTGGCTGCGCGATCAGGGGATGAGCCGCGTCGTCGGACCCATTTCAATGTCCATCTGGGAAGAGCCGGGCCTTCTCGTCAGGGGTCAGGACCATTCCCCGGTTATCATGATGGGCCACCACCCCGCGCATTATGCCGGCTGGATCGAAAGCGCTGGCTATGGCCATGCCAAGACGCTTTACACCTATGATCTCGACATCAGCGATGAATTTCCCCCTCTGGTGCAACGCATCGTCAAATCGGGCGAGCGCAACAAGCGCATCACCGTGCGCCAGGTCAACAAGAAGGACTGGGACGCAGAGGCTGCGATCATCCTCAGCATTCTCAACGATGCCTGGTCTGACAATTGGGGTTTTGTCCCGCTAACACCCGAAGAAGTTGCCTATACTGGCATCAAGCTGAAGACGATCATTCACGAAGAACTCAACATGATCGCCGAGGTGGATGGCAGGCCGGTCGCCTTCATGCTGACCTTCCCTGACATCAACTATGTGCTTTCGAAAACCGGCGGCAAGCTGTTCCCACTGGGCTGGTATCACCTGCTACGCTGGGTTCGAAGTCCGGTTGATTGCGACATGCGAGTGCCGTTGATGGGCGTGCTCAAGGAGTTTCAAAGCTCGCGCCTGGCAAGCCAGCTCGCTTTCATGATGATCAGCTATATCCGTCGCAATGCCTCGGCAAAGTATGATTCTCAGCGCGCGGAAATCGGTTGGATCCTTGATGACAATCAGGGGATGGTAGCGATTGCCGACGCGATCGAGAGCGAGATCAACCGCGAATACACGATCTTTCAAAAGCCGCTCTAGGCACCCGGTCACAGCAGCGCGAATGACCCAAACGAAAAGGCCTCCACCCTCAATGAGGGCAGAGGCCTACGGGATCGTATCACTGCCGCTCGGACGGGAGATATCGGCGGTGACATCGACAAAAATGCTCGCTGCGGCATTCGGTTCCCAAAAAAATGCGCTCCGCGAAATATTTTCGGATGCATGGCAGGCCCCTCACAATTGAGTGGGGGCGACGCGGCGCGATTGTTCGGCTATGCCTTGTCCAATCGCTTATGCAGTAGGGGGGAGAACTTGATGCCACTGGGACAGCAGATCGCTGGACACCTTCCCTATCTGCGCCGTTATGCCCGCGCGCTGACAGGGTCACAGCAGGCTGGCGATGCGGCAGTCAAGGCAACGCTTCAGGTCGCGCTGGGGGACGAGGCAATCAAGGCGTCTTTGTCAGGCGGGCGCATCGCGCTGTACCGGCTTTTCCTGCAAGTCTTTGCGCAAGGATCAAACGGGGCGGCGGCATCGGCAACAGGCGCCAATGACCGAGAAACACGCGCGCAAACCCGGCTTGGCGCGGTCACGCCGCAAAGCCGGCAGGCACTGCTTCTGACAACGGTCGAAGAATTCTCTACCACTGACGCAGCGCTGATCATGGATTTGAGCGTTGCTGAAACCGAAGCACTGATTGCAGCGGCAATCGAAGAAATAGAAAGCGAGCAATCTGCCTCGGTGCTGATTATCGAGGATGAACCCATGATCCTCTTACAGCTCGAAGACCTGGTCACTTCACAAGGTCACAAAGTGTGCGGCACAGCGACCACGCACAAGGAGGCGATCGCAGCGGCAAACGCCAGCCGACCCGGCCTTGTGCTCGCTGATATCCAATTGGCAGATGGGTCATCCGGCATTGATGCGGTGACTGAAATCCTGACCAAGATCGATGTCCCGGTGATCTTCATCACTGGCTATCCCGAACGCCTTTTGACAGGCGAAGGGGACGAGCCGACCTACCTCATCACCAAGCCGTTTCGCGAACAGACGGTGAAGGCTGCAATCAGTCAGGCGCTGTTCTTCGCATCGCCGGCCGAACAGACCGCCGCTCAGGCTTAGCAGGGGCGAGAATGGATCAGTCATATGAGCACCAATAAGAATCCGCCGTCTGATCGCTCAGGCTCCAAGGCCAGAAAGAGCGCCGCCAACGACGCCGCCGATGCTCCCGGCTGGGCTGATGGCCTCAAACAGCTTTACGATTCGGTGGTTGACGAGCCGCTGCCCGATTCCTTCCTCGAATTGCTCGATCAGTTCGATGAGGAGGAACCGGGTGATGACGGCACCTCACAAGGCGGTGGATCTGCCTCACAGGAAGACCACGGCTGATGGCAGCCGACAAACCCACATCAGCCCAGCGAGCGCAGTTCAAGCGCGACCTGACCGGCGTTGTACCGCATCTGCGCGCCTTTGCCCGCGGTCTTTGCGGGCACCCTGACCTTGCCGATGATTTGGTGCAGGAAACCTTGCTTAAGGCATGGGCCGCACAAGACAGGTTCCAGCCGGGCACATCGATCCGGGCATGGACCTTTGTCATCCTGCGCAATGCCTATCTCACCGAAATGCGGCGCAACCGGTTTCGCGGTGAATATGACGAGACCACCGCAGAACGCCTGTTGGTCGCGCCAGCGGGGCAGGAAGAACCTGTGCACCTGTCCGACCTCCACCGCGCTTTGCAGGCGCTTCCTGCCGAGCGCCGCGAAGCGCTGCTTTTGGTGGGGGCTGGCGGGTTCTCCTATGAGGAAGCAGCCGAGATCTGCGACTGCGCGCTTGGCACAATCAAGAGCCGGGTCGGTCGCGCGCGCGCGACGCTGAACGACATGCTGAGCAAGGGCGAACTGCCTGATTACGATGGGAGCGAGGATGGAGCGCACAGCTCGATCCTTGAAGAGCTGGACACGGTCGTTGGGGGCAATGCACGGGCGACGCCTTCTGAGTAGAGGGTGCACGGATTGACGAGCGCTCGCTTGCATCGCGCCGCTGCGCTGCCATACATTCATCCGGCAATGGGGAAGTATGGGTCTGGAATGCCTGAATGAATAGCGACACATCTGACGATCACGGTTCTGCCGCAGTCAGGCACGCGCCGCCACGCAGCAGGCAGCGTCTGCTCCTGGCAGAGCAGGAATTGCGGCTTATGTCGGCTCTGGTCCTGCTCATCGGGCTTGGGCTGTTCCTTGCCCTGCCCTTTGTTCTGTCGATCGGATCAGTGGTGTTCTTGCCGCTGGTGACAGCGATGCTGCTGACAATCCTGCTTTCGCCGCTTGCGGATTGGCTGTCGAAGTCAGGGCTTCCCAACGTGCTCGCGTCCATCGGGGCGCTGCTGGTGTTTCTGGGAGTGTTGCTGGCTGCGCTTGCGCTGATCCTTCAACCTGCGGTCGCGCTGTTCGACCGTCTGCCTGACATTGTCGAACAGGTGGGCGAACGCTTTGGCGATCTGCGCGATCAGTTTGCCTGGGTTGCAGCAGCCAACGAACAATTTTCACAGGTCATGGGCAATACCGGCGCAAGCGAGGTGGTGCTCGCAACCCCGAGCATGCTTGAGGAGATCGCTTTTGCCACGCCAAGCGTGCTGATCGAGGCGCTGATCATGTTCCTGATGGCTTATTTCATGATCGAGGCGCGCGTGCGTATGCGACGCAGCCTGTTGTTCGACCGGGCAAGTTTCGGATCAAGCGTGAAGGCCGCCCGCGCTATGCGCGAAGTGCAGGAACGGGTCGCTGCCTACATTATCACCGTCAGCTGCATCAATGCGTGTGTCGGCATCATCGTCGGGATTGGCGCATGGGCGCTTGGGCTTGAAGCCCCGATCATGTGGGGTGGGCTAGCCATGATCCTCAACTTCATTCCCTATATCGGCCCGCTCGCAATGGCTGCACTGCTGGCTGTCTTCGGGCTTGGGACGGCTGAAACCGTGGCTCTGGGCATGATTCCGGCAGCGGCCTATATCGGATTGCAGACGATTGAGGGCAATGTTGTGACACCGTCAATTCTGGGCAAGCGCTTTACGATGAGCCCGGTCTTGATCCTGATATCGCTGTCCTATTTCGGGTGGATCTGGGGCGTGATGGGCGCGCTGTTGTCAGTGCCGATCCTGCTCACGCTCACCTCGCTGTTCGAACATATCGGCAAGCCCAACATTGTCGGCTTCCTGTTTGGCGAGCCGCTGTTCCAGAGCGAAGTGCTCGAACGCGGGGTAGCCGAAGATCAGGCAGGGCCTGCTTAACCGTTATTCGCGACCCTTATCGACCGCGCTCACAACCGCGACGTTCATCGTCACATTGGCAAGCGTGCGCATGATATCGGGCAGCATCTCCACCGCGACCAGCAGTGCAAGCGGCTCAATCGGGACGCCCATGGCAAGCGCGATCGGCCCAATCGAAACAACAAAGCTGATCGAACCGGGAAGACTTACCGATCCGACAGAGATGATCACCGCAACCGCTATCCCGGCCAGGATCAAGGGCCATGACACATCGATCCCGGCAAGCTGGGCGACGTAAAGCGCCACTGCAAGGTTCATCGCAACGCTGGTCGCGCGGAAGATCGCCACGGCAAGCGGAAGGACAAACTCGGACGTTGCCTCGCGCAATCCCAGCCGCCCGGCGCTGTCGAGCATGGCAGGAAGGCTGGCAAGCGAGCTTTGCGTTGATACCGCGACCGCCTGAGCCGGGATCAATGCCTTGGCAAAGCGCAGCGGGCTGATGCCGCCGAGGAATGCAGCAAGCACATAAGCAAGCACGAGGATGAAACCGCCCATGGCCGCGACCACAAGGATATAGTGCGCAAGCGCTGCGAACGCGCCGCCCCCGCTCTTAAGCCCCACGCCAAAGGCCAGCGCCAGAACGCCAATCGGCGCGGCCCACAAGACCCAGCCGATCACCACCAGCATCGCATTGGCCGTCGCATGGAAGAAACCGAGCAGCTGTGTGCTTTGCACCTTTGGCAGTCGCGAGATCGCCAGCGCGAACAGCGCAAAGAATACGGTTAGCGGCAACATCGAGGTTTCAGCCGCCGCCGCGATCACATTGGGTGAGACAAGCGATGCCAGAAAATCGAGGATGTCGGGCACTTGCTGCTCGCCATCGGGCACTTCGGCCAGAAACGCGCTTGCGCCATCAGGTATAGGAACCGCGCTCAAAAGCGGCGGCAGAACGATCGCTGTGAACAGCCCGCCCACCACTGACACGCCCAGCACCAGCGCGATGAAGTACCGTGCCGCCGCGCCCGCGCTTGCAGCAGCGCTCATCTGCGCAATGCCCAGCACCAGCAGCGAGGCAACGAGCGGGATGATCGTCATCTGCAAAGCGCGCAGCCACAAGGTGCCCACAAGCGCTGTCGTTTCCAGGAGCCAGTCAGGCAGGCTTGCACCCGACAGCAAAACGCCCGCACCAAGCCCGATAATCAATGCCGCAAAGGTCGCGATCACCGGCAGACGGATCGTCACCAGCTCAAACGAGCCACCATTTTGAGGGGCGGCATTCTCGCCACCAGGATCTTGCGCCGTGCTCGTCAAAAAATCATTTCCCTGCTGCGGGGATGCGTGTGTTCATCCCCCTTCCCTTCGGGCGATAACCACGTCACAAGCGCCTGACAAACTTTCCTATGCCATTGGCGCACACTTTTGACAGGGATCATTTGAACGCATGACGCGCAAGTTCTTCGGGACCGACGGGATCAGAGGCCGCACCAATGCAGGCGTGATGACTGCAGCCACCGCGATGAAGGTCGGGCAGGCGGCAGGACATTACTTCGTGCGCGGCGGACACCGGCACCGGGTCGTGATCGGCAAGGATACGCGCCTGTCGGGATATATGATGGAAAGCGCGCTGGTCGCGGGCTTTACGAGTGTCGGGATGGACGTAATCATGACAGGCCCGCTCCCCACGCCAGCGATCGCCTTGCTCACGCGCGAGATGCGCGCTGATCTGGGGGTGATGATCTCAGCCAGCCACAACCTGTTTCCTGACAATGGCATCAAGCTGTTCGGGCCGGATGGTTTCAAACTGTCTGACGAAGCAGAGGCCGAGATTGAAGCGCTGATAGAGCAAGACGCCCAGCTCGCCGCTCCTGAAAGGATCGGCAGAGCGCGGCGGATCGAGGATGCACGCGGCCGCTATATCCACGCGGTCAAGCAATCGGTTGGCAGCGACATCCGCTTTGACGGGCTCAAGGTCGTGGTCGATTGCGCGCACGGCGCCGCGTATCAGGTCGCGCCTTCTGCGATCTGGGAACTGGGCGCGGATGTGGTGACACTTGGCGTTACCCCCAATGGCACGAACATCAATGACGGGGTCGGCTCAACCGCGATTGAGGCCGTGCAGGCCAAGGTGGTTGAAGAAGGCGCGGATATCGGGCTTGCGCTCGATGGCGATGCAGACCGGCTGATCGTGGTCGATGAGAAAGGCCAGAAGGTTGACGGCGACCAGATCATGGCCGCTATCGCCACCCGTATGCACGAGAAAGGCGCGCTGACCGGCGGCGGTGTAGTCGCAACGGTGATGTCGAACCTTGGGCTCGAACGCTATCTTGGCGGCCTTGGCCTTTCGCTTGAACGCACCAAGGTCGGCGATCGCTATGTGCTCGAACGCATGAAGGAAGGCGGCTTTAACGTGGGCGGAGAGCAGTCAGGGCATATGATCCTGCTTGACCATGGCACCACGGGCGATGGAACAGTTGCTGCCCTGCGCGTGCTTGCCAGCCTCGTGCGATCAGTCAGGCCAGCAAGCGAGCTTCTGCACAAGTTCGACCCGGTTCCGCAATTGCTCAAGAATGTGCGCTATGATGGCGGCGCCCCGCTCGAAAATGCTTCAGTCCAGGCTGTGATCGCCGAGGTTGAGGCCGAGCTTGAAGGCAAGGGCCGTCTGGTGATCCGCCCATCGGGCACGGAACCGGTGATCCGGGTGATGGCAGAAGGTGACGATTCCGCGCAGGTCGAAGGCGTGGTTGACCGGGTCTGCGACGCGGTTCGCGCAGCCACCTGATCCGGTCCGTTCTTCGTGTCCAATTCGCCTCCTCGTATCCTCTCTATTGCTGGCTCCGATTCTTCGGGCGGTGCCGGGATACAGGCTGACATCAAGACCATCGCCATGCTTGGCGGCTATGCGATGACTGCGATCACTTCGGTAACAGCCCAGAACAGCGTCGGCGTTCAGGCCATAGCGCCCATGGCCGGCAGCGTGGTCGCACAACAGATCACATCGTGCGTGGACGATATCGGGGTTGATGCGATCAAGATCGGCATGCTGCACGATGCCGAGATCATCGAAGCCGTCGCAAAGGCACTGGCCGGGATCGATGTGCCGGTTGTGCTTGACCCGGTTATGATTTCGACGAGCGGATCGGCGCTGATCGACCCGCAGGCAATCGCCGCCTTGCGCGAAACTCTGTTCCCGCAGGCGACGCTGATCACGCCAAACCTGCCCGAATTGTCGCACCTGCTGGATCGCAGTCTGTCAACCTCCGCCCAGATGGCAGAGGCAGCAGAGGAATTGGCGAACAAAACCGGCGCTGCCATTCTTGCCAAGGGCGGGCACACCGATGATGCGCGGATTGTCGATATCCTTTATGCGCCAGACCCAGTGAAGGGAGCGCGTGCGGTGCAGTTTGACCATGCCCGCATCGACACCCCGCACACCCACGGCACGGGGTGCACCTTGTCATCCGCTATCGCAACGCTTCTGGGTCACGGGCAGAGCCTTGAACACGCGGTCAGGCTGGCGCGCAACTTCGTACGACAGGCGATTGAAGCGGCACCGGGCTATGGCGCGGGCAATGGCCCGCTTGGTCACCACGCCGTACGCAATCTGGATTAGCGTTCCAGCTCGTAGAACTGGGCGATGTGCGACCACGCCTCGTCAGCGGTCTCGCACCATTGGAACAGGTCGAGATCCTTTTTCGAGATCGTGCCCTCTTCGGCAATCGCCTCAAAATCGACAACGCGCGTCCAGAAGTCCTTGCCAAACAGCAGGATCGGGATCGGCTTCATCTTGCCGGTCTGGATCAGTGTGAGCAGTTCGAAGAATTCATCGAATGTACCAAAACCGCCGGGGAATACCGCAACCGCCCGTGCGCGAAGGAGGAAATGCATCTTGCGCAGCGCGAAGTAATGGAAGTTGAGCGACAGGTACGGCGTCACATAGCCATTGGGCGCCTGTTCGTGCGGGAGGATGATGTTAAGGCCGATGCTTTCACTTCCCGCATCACTCGCCCCGCGATTGCCGGCTTCCATGATCGACGGACCGCCGCCAGTGCACACGACAAATTGACGCTTGCCCTCTTCGATGATCGCCTTTTCCGAAACCAGCCGCGCAAGCTTGTAGGCTTCGTCATAATATCTTGCCTTGTCGGCCAGTCGCTTTGCAACCAGTTGATCGTATTCGCTGCCATCCTTGGCCGCATTGATCTTGGCCTGGGCTTCTTCGGGCGAAGGGATACGCGCAGAGCCATACATCACCATGGTTGAACCCACGCGTGCTTCATCGAGCAGCATTTCAGGCTTCAGCAGCTCCAGCTGAAAGCGAACCGGGCGCAGCTCTTCACGCAGCAGGAAATCGGTGTCACGAAATGCGAGCTTATAGGCGGGATGCTCGGTCTGCGGCGTCCGGTCGGGCGCCTCATCGGCAAACCGGCTTTCCTGTTCAGCGGGATAGAACTTGCGATCTGTAAGGTCTTTTTCTGTCATGGAATGTGCAACTAGGCCCACCGCATGACAGCGGCAAGGCAAATGCAAAAGGCTTCTCGGTGCGGGCCTGTTTGGGGCGGGCGACGAGGCAGATCGATGCCTCCCTTTGGGACAGGCGCGCCAACACATTCCCAAGACATGGTTATCATGCTAGTAACCACGGGAATCGGCGGAAGTTAGGGCCGCTGAAGCGTGTTTCTGGGTGCAGGAACGCCGATGAAATCGAAGGGCATAATGGCCCTTGGGGGGGGAACATTGAAGAACGCAATTTGGCTCGCCACGTCAGCGTGTGTGCTTGTTATGGGCGCACCGGCTATGGCTCAGAACGCAAGCACAGTCACGCAAGACGGTTCTGACAGTCAGGTCGATGTGACCCAGACCGGGTCCGGCAATGAATCGACCGTCACGCAAGAAGTCGGATCGACCTTCAATTTTGCCACCATTACGCAGGATGGCACCGACGCAATCTCGACCTTGACGCAAGGATCAACCGGCGGGGCCACGCAGACAAATTCAGTCACTGTCTCTCAGTCAGGTAACGGCGCTGAAAGCATCATCTCGCAGGACGGCAACAATCGGCTTGAGGTTGTTGTGACCCAGATCGGCGACAGCTTCTCACAAGTGACGCAAAGCGGCCGGATCAACCGCATCGAAGTCCTGCAAGACGGTGACAGTAACTCCAGCACTGTTACACAGAGCAACCGGCGCAACTTTACCGGCAACACGCAGGATATGGATGACAACGGCGTGATCCAGATCGGCAATAGCAATATCAGCACCGTCACTCAAACCGGACGCCGCAAAAGCGTGTTCCTAATCCAGAATGGAGATGGGAACGATTCCAGTATCACTCAGACTGTTAATGGCGGCGGCGGCAATCGGTCGGTTGTCACGATTGATCAGCTGGCGAACGGTGGTGTATCTGTCGTCAATCAGGCAGCGATCGACAGCTTTGTCGACCTGATGCAAACCGATGTGAGCAATTCCTCAACCGTCACGCAAAGCGGAGAGGATCAGGACGCAGATATCTTGCAGTCCGGTACCAATTCCACCTCGGTGATCGATCAGAGCGGTCTCAACAATTTCTCCGACATCATTCAGAGCGGCGATTTCGACTTTTCCGACGTGACACAGGGCGGGACGAATAACACAGCCACGGTGAGCCAGAACGGCGGATAAACGCCGCTCGCGTCTGGACAACCGGACGGCCCGTTTCACTTAGGACACCCGATCGGGCTCGCGCTGGCAGCGGCATTACCGCATGCCTGTGCGGATGGTCGTTTGTGTCAGACAGGGGAAGTTTGGATGCCCCGTGAGGATTCGAACCTCAATTGACGGAGTCAGAGTCCGTAGTCTTACCATTAGACGACGGGGCATCATCGCGGGCCTTGATCGCAGGCCTTGCGGAATCGGTATTCCGCGGCGCGAGAGGGGCCGTCTAGTTTTGCTGTGGCTTGCGGTCAAGGGCGAGTTGCTTGCTCTTGCCACGCCCTTGGGTTAGCTTTGCTTTCAGGTGCTGGCGCGTGTGGTCGCGTCAGTGATGAAGAAAGATCAGGCAATGGCGGATACGCTTCCGCCGGACGAAAACAGGAGAGCTGGTAAGAAACGGGGTCGCAAGTCCGGTAAAGTAGCCGATTTTCGCTACAAGCGATCCAGCCAGCAGGGCAAAAAGCCCAGGGACTCAAGCTCCCGTTCCAAGGGGAGCCAATCGAAGGCGGGCAAGGTGCGCCCTGCATCGAAGCCCGGCACCGCGGCCCACACCGTACAAGACAAAGATTTCAAACCCCGCAAGAACGAGGCTTATGCAGCGCTCGATCTGGGCACCAACAATTGCCGCTTGTTGATCGCGCGGCCATCGGGTCGCGATTTCACCGTCATCGATGCTTTCAGCCGCGTGGTAAAACTGGGTGAGGATCTGGCTACGACCGGACGTTTGTCTGACGAAGCAATGGACCGCGCGGTGGGCGCGCTGGCGATCTGTGCGGAAAAGCTGCGCCGCCGCAATGTCCGCCTTGCCCGCTCGGTCGCGACTGAGGCTTGCAGGCGGGCGGAAAATGGCGAAGCCTTCATTGAACGCGTGCGCCGCGAAACCGGTATCATGCTCGACATCATCAGCGCCGAAGAAGAGGCGCGGCTTGCTGTTCTGGGGTGCCACATCCTGCTCGAAGCTGGCGAAGGGCCTGCGGTGATCTTTGACATTGGGGGAGGATCGACCGAGCTTGTATTGCTGAATCCGGGTGAGAAAATCCCGGAGATCATCGACTGGCAAAGCGTGCCTTGGGGTGTCGTTTCGCTGACCGATACGGTCGGCTATGGTGAGAACGAATACTCCGCGCGGCTTGAACGCTATGATGAAATGCGGCGTATCGTGTCAGACGCCTTTGCCCCGTTTGCCGGCCGTGTCGCGGATGCGGCCAAAGGCGCTGATATCCGCCTGCTTGGTACAAGCGGCACTGTGACAACGCTCGCAAGCCTCCACCTTGAGCTGCCGCATTATGATCGCAAGGCGGTTGACGGGTTGATCGTGCCGTCACAGTCGATGCGTGACATCAGCACCCGGCTTTCGGGAATGTCGCCTGCTGAGCGTAGCGAATTGCCGTGTATCGGACAGGACCGGGCAGACCTTGTGGTTGCAGGCTGCGCCATTCTCGAATCGATCCTTGATCTGTGGCCAGCAGAACGACTTGGCGTTGCGGATCGCGGCATTCGCGAAGGCATTTTGCGCAGCCTGATGGCGGCGGACCGGCAAAGCGAACGCTCCCTCAAGGCGCTCAACGAAATGCGTGCGTCCAAATCCGACATGGGATCGGGAGGCTGACACGATGGCACGATCAGGACGCGATCCCGAAAAGCGAGTGAAGACTGCCAAGAAGCGCACCGAAAGCTCGACCCGGTGGCTTCAGCGTCAGCTTAACGATCCTTACGTCAAGAAGGCGAAGGCTGACGGCTATCGCAGCCGCGCCGCGTACAAACTGATCGAGCTCGACGAGAAATTTTCGCTTGTAAGAGGCGCCAAGCGGGTCGTTGACCTTGGCATTGCGCCAGGTGGGTGGAGCCAGGTCGTGCGCGCAAAGGCCCCCAAGGCCGAAATCGTAGGCATCGACCTTCTGCCGACCGAGCCGATCGAAGGCGTAACCATCTTCGAGATGGATTTCATGGATGATGACGCGCCTGCAAAACTCGAATCGGCATTGGGCGGACCGCCCGATCTCGTGTTGTCAGACATGGCTGCAAACACGGTCGGTCACAAACAGACAGACCACCTTCGTACGATGGCGCTGGTAGAGGCGGGCGCTTGGTTTGCGGTGGAAACGCTGGAAGAAGGCGGCGCTTTCGTTGCCAAGGTGCTCGCAGGCGGCACTGATAGTGAGCTGCTCAAACTGCTTAAACAGCACTTCAAAAGCGTCAAGCACGCAAAGCCCCCCGCGAGCCGCAAGGGCTCATCGGAATGGTATGTCGTTGCTCAGGGGTTCAAGGGGCGCGATTAGCGCCATAAGCGCATAGCCGCGCCGCCTGATCAGGAAGCAGCCGCTTCTGCGGTTTCTGCAGACGTGCTTTCAGCAACGTTCTGTTCGGCTTCCACCGCACCTTCGGCCGCAGCTTCAGCGTCTGCCTCAGCCTCTTCGATCACGTCAGCGACGTAAGAGGGCACTTCGAGGTTCGAGCCCTGCGAATTCATGTAAAGCGCGACAGCTGCACGGTCTTCGATCTTGGACAGACCGGCAAAGCCCATCTTGGTGCCGTCCATGTAGCCGCGCGGGTTTTCAAGCCACTCGTTCATTTCATCCCAGCCCCAGCTTCCGCCGAACGAAGCCATCGCGCTGGAATAGGAATAGCCTGCAACGCCGCCAATAGGAGCGCCCATGATCGCGTGAAGGTTAGGACCAACGCCGTTCGCGCCGCCAGCTTCAACCGTGTGGCAAGCCGAACATTTCGCGAAAACACGTTCGCCTGCTGACACATCAACGCCGTCCATGTTGAGCGCTTCAGACATCGTCATTTCAGCTGGTTCTTCAGCACCTTCGGGCAGCTCAATCGCATAGCCCAAAGTCTCCGGACGCTGCGGATCGTCACCGTGGAAGAACTTGCCGCTCAAGATCGAGAGGCCCAGCCCGAGCCCGGCAGCAAAGAGCACCCAGCCCGCTGCGGTGTTGAACAGATCGCCTGAAGCTTCTTCGGTGCCCGGCGTGCTTTCTGAAGAGTTGTCCTGTGTCATCCCGGCGCTCCCATAATGCCCCCCTTCCCGCGGTGCAAGATCAAACAGAACAACATTCGACACGCTCCATGCAAGGGTCAGGGCGCAAGGCTCTTGCCGCTCTGCGCGCAGGCGATTAGCAGGCCAAGGATTATGCGAAGTTTTCCTGAGCCTGCCCTTGGCATTGTCGACACCTTGCGCGCTGCTGCCAAGGCCGATCCTGAGAATGCGATTGCGTTCCAGGGATCGCCCGGCGCCAATTCGCACCGTGCAGCGATGGAAGCACGCCCTGATGCCCTGCCGCTTCCGTGCTTTGGCTTTGAAGACGCTCTCGAGGCGGTCAAGGATGGCCGGGCTGGTCAGGCCATTATCCCGATTGAAAACTCACAGCACGGCCGGGTGGCGGACATCCATTTCCTTCTGCCTGAAAGCGGGCTGTCGATTGTCGGCGAGTACTTCATGCCGATCCATCATGCGCTGATGGCGCCCGGTCCACGTAAGGAGGGCGACGTGATCGAGGCGGTCTACAGCCATCCGCAAGCGCTCGGCCAATCGCGCAAGTTCCTGCATGAACGCTCTATCACCCCGCTCAGCTATATCGATACTGCCGGCGCTGCCGCGCATGTCTCTGAGCTTGGCGATCCAAAGATCGGAGCGATTGCTCCCAAGATCGCAGCAGAGCTTTACGGGCTCGAAGTTCTCGAAGAGCATGTCGAAGATGCGCATGACAACATGACCCGCTTTGTCATCCTTGCCGACAAACCTGCTTTCATTACGATCGATGCAGAAAAGCCGGCGATGACGACCTTCATCTTCGAGGTGAAAAACATCCCGGCAGCGCTTTACAAGGTGCTTGGCGGGTTTGCGACCAATGGCGTCAACATGACCAAGCTTGAAAGCTACCAGATCGGCACGAGCTTTTCCGCGACCCGTTTTTATGCTGACATCATCGGTGTTCCCGGAGATCCCGCAGTCGATCGCGCGCTTGAGGAATGCGCCTTTCATTCAAAGGAATTGCGACTGCTGGGCACCTATGAACAGGCACGCAAGCGCGGCTGACAATTCGAGCATGCGAAGTGGTTGCACCTGCTCTTGAGCCGTGCCACCACTGCGCGGGCATGACACAGGCGTCGCAGACCCTTACCCGGCCATCTTTTCCGCCTGCTGCAGGCGACGATGCTCCTGCTCCCCCAGCCTTGGACACGACTAGCGCGAACCCGCCGGTGCCTGAAAGCTGGAGCGACCTGCGCGAGGCGCGCGATATCCAGTTTGAAGAAATCACGGTCATTCCCCCGCCATCGCGCGAACCGAGCTGGTTCAGCGAATGGCTGAATGATGTCTTTTCATGGCTGGGTAACATGCTGTCGCCCGTCGCCGGATTGTTCGGCGATAGCTGGCCGGTGATGAAATGGGTGCTGCTGGCGCTGGTCATCGCCTTTGTGACATACCTCATCGCGCGCAATGTCGGCCTGCTTGCCCGCCGCTCACAGGTCCCGCGCGCGGCGGAAAGCGAGGTTGAGTGGCAACCCACACGCGAGGAAAGCGCAGCCCTGCTCGAAGATGCAGATCAGCTTGCGGCTCAGGGACGCTTTGACGAAGCAGTCAGATTGCTGCTCCACCGCAGTGTCAGACAAATCGCAGCGGCCAAGCCCGACTGGGTCGAACCGTCGAGCACCGCCCGCGAACTGGCAGCCTTGCCCGCCTTGTCAGAGCGGGCACGTACGGCGTTCTCGACCATTTCCGGTGCGGTTGAACGCAGTCTGTTTGCGCTTCGCTCGCTTGATGCAAGCGATTGGAAACAGGCGCGCGCGGCCTATGCAGAGTTTGCCTTGGCCCGGATCGAGAATGCAGAAGCACGGGCAAGGCAGGCGCGCGCATGAGTGCGGAGACACTCATACCCGATGCGCGCGGGGCATCGCCCTTCAGCCGGGGCGCCGTGCTCGCGGTCGTGCTTGTCGGTTTTGCTGCGTTCATCGCGATGCTGTATTTCATCAGCGCAGGCGACACCGGCAATAACAACCGATCAGGCGCAGCGCATGCCTCTGCCAATGGTCTCAATGGCTATTCGGGGCTGGTTCGTCTGCTCGAAGCGGAAGGGATCGAGGTTGAGCGCACCCGCCGCCGCGAAGACCTGACCACCAGCGACCTCTTGATCCTCACCCCGTCGCGTTCGACCGATATCGACGAATTCTCGCAGATCCTGTTGAACCGCCAGTTCAACGGCCCGACGCTTGTCATTCTGCCCAAATGGATTGCCGGTGAACCACGTGGAGAGATTGCAGATGAAGATCAACTGCGCTTGCGCGATGACTGGGTCCAGTTGTTCGGGCCCATGCCTGTCCTGTGGAGCGAGGAATTGCCCGATCCCTTCGCGTTTTCCTATGGGCATGGCGAAGCGCGCACTGATCGCGCCCGAGGCTGGACGGGGTTTGGCCGAAGCGGGCGCCTGCCGACGCAGATCGTCTTCTATTCCCAGCCAGACCCCTCGCACGAACCGCTCGTCAGGGATGCCGCCGGCAACAATCTCGCGATCAAGATGGCAGGCGGGGATGACGAGGAATTCTATGAAGACATTCACACAGTCACCTTTGTGATCGAACCTGACCTTTTGAACAATTACGGCCTCGCTGACGGTCAGCGCGCAGGCCTCGCGCTCGATCTGGTTCGAGATGCCGGATATGGCGATGTCGGACAGGTCACCTTCGACATGACACTGAACGGGTTCGGCCAGTCGATGAACCTGTTAACGCTCGCCTTTCGCCCGCCCTTCCTGGCGGCGACCTTGTGCCTGATCCTTGCCATGGTGATCATTGGCTGGCGCGCGTTTCTGCGCTTTGGGCCAACCGCTGTCAGCGGACAGGCCATCGCATTTGGCAAACAGCGGTTGGTGAGCAATGGCGCCGGTCTGATTGTCAGGGCAGGCCGTTTGAACCTGCTTGCTGATCCTTATGCCGCATTGATAACACGCAGAGTTGGCCGGTCGCTCGGTCTGGCGCATCCTGACCCGGTCGCCATCGACGCCGCCTTGGCCCAGCGGATGCCCGAACACGAACCGTTCTCCAACCTTGCCGCGCGGCTCCACAATGCCCGCGGCCCATCAGAAATTCTGCGCGCAGCCAAAGATCTCAGCGCGCTCAGCCAATCGCTAACAGGGAAAACGACCAGATGACCACAGGGACTGACAACACTCCCGCCCCCGCGCCGCCGACAGGTGCCATGAGCCTTGATGAGCTGCGCAACCTTGCCGATGCGATCCGCGCCGAGGTCGCCAAGGCGATTGTCGGGCAAGATGCGATGGTAGACCAATTGCTGGTCGCAATGGTGAGCCAGGGACATGTCCTGTTGGAAGGGCCACCGGGAACAGCGAAAACGTTCCTTGCGCAGAGTTTTTCAACCGCGCTTGGCCTCGACTTTGGACGTATCCAGTTCACGCCTGACCTGCTGCCCGGCGATATCCTTGGCTCCAACCTGTTCAATTTCCAGACCAGTCAGTTCACTCTCACGCGCGGGCCGATCTTCTGCGAGCTGCTTTTGGCCGATGAGATCAACCGCACGCCGCCCAAGACGCAGGCCGCGCTGCTTGAGGCGATGCAGGAACGGCGCGTGACACTTGATGGGGAAACACACCAGCTGGCTGATCAGTTCATGGTGATCGCCACACAAAACCCGATCGAAAATCAGGGTGTCTATCCGCTACCCGAAGCGCAGCTTGATCGCTTCCTGTTCAAGCTGCTTGTGCCCTATCCCGATGAGGCTGCAGAAGCGCGGATTGTTGAAAGCTATGGTGCGCGCTCGGGGCCGACCCGGCCGGCCGACCTTGGCGTTTCGGCCGTGGCCAATGCCGACATGCTCACCCGCGCGACCGCTGCGCTGGCGCAGGTTACGGTGGCGGACGAAGTGACGAATTACGTCGTGCGACTTGTCCGGGCAACGCGCGAACATTCCGAGCTTGCCGTGGGCGCATCCCCGCGCGCTGCGGTCATGCTGGCAGGCGCTGCAACGGCGCGCGCGGCGCTGGAAGGGCGCAGCTACACCATCCCTGATGATGTGAAGGCGCTTGCTGTCCCGGTGCTGCGACACCGCCTGACGCTCAGCCCCGCAGCAGAGATCGAAGGCCGCGACATAGAGGACCTTGTCGCTGAACTGGTTGAAAGCACCGAGGCCCCGCGCTGAGGCAATGGCGCGCGCGCGATCCCTCCCACTGGTGCCCACTCAGCGCGCCGCTTGGCTGACCGCCGGTTTTGCGCCGGTGGCGCTGGTAATAGCGGCCTTATCGCCCGCTTTATGGATCATCGCGCCGATCATGGCGGCTGCGTTTGTGGCACTGATCGTGCTTGATGCGCTGCTGGCTGGCGGGGTTGGCGATTGGCAAGTGATCGTCCCGGCTGACACCGAAATCGGTCAGGCAACCCCGATTGATGTCCACGCTCGCTTCACCCGCAGGGGATTGCGCGCCGCAGAGGCTGCACTGGAATTCGACCTTCGGATCGCGCCGGGTGGACGGGCCGATCTCGTCCTCGTAGCTGAACCCGATACGTCAGCGCATAGTGGCAGTTTCGAAGCCCATCCCGACCGGCGCGGCACCGCGCTGTTCACGCGGGCATGGCTGCGCTGGACGGGTCCATTGGGGCTCGGCGCGCGCCAGACGAGCAAGGTTTTGAGCGAGGAGCTGCGCATCTGGCCTGACCTTTCGCCAGTGCGATCAAAGCAGCTTCAAACTTTTCTGCGCGATGCTCAGACCGGCCTGATCGCGCGGCGGATCCGCGGCGAAGGAACCCAGTTCGAAGCCCTGAGCGAATATGAGCCGGGCATGGATCGGCGCCGGATCGACTGGAAGGCAAGCGCGCGCCACAATCACCTCTATGCCCGCGAGAACGAGAGCGAGCGCAACAACCAGATCGTGTTCGCTTTTGATTGCGGCCAGGCGATGTGCGAGCCGGTTGATGACATGCCGCGCATCGACCGCGCAGTTTCGGCAGCGCTCACCTGTTCCTATGTCGCGCTAAAGGGCGGCGACCGTGTTGCGTTGTTCGGCTTCTCTCGAAAGCCGCAGGTGATGACCCCATTCGTCAACGATTCGCGCGCCTTCCACCGTTTGCAGAGCGCAGCGGCAGGGCTTGATTATGACGCGAGCGAGCCGAATTTCACGCTCGCGCTTGCAACGCTGACCTCAAAATTGAAGCGCCGCTCGCTGATCGTGCTTTTCTCTGACTTCACCGATCCCACAGCCGCCGAACTGATGATTGAAAGCATCGGCCGGCTCGTGTCAAAGCACCTTGTCCTGTTCGTGACGATTGCTGACGCTGAACTTGAAGGATTGATTGCGGCCGAGCCTGCCTCGGTTGCAACGCTCGCCCGCTCGGTAACGGCTGATACTTTGCTTCACCAGCGTCAGATCGTGCTTCAGCGCCTGCGCCGCATGGGAGTGGACGTGATTGAGGCGCCTTACGACCAGATCGGATATCAGCTGATTGACAAATATTTCCTGATCAAGGGAAGCGAGGCGATCGGATGAAGGCGCCTGTCCTGTCAAGCTGGTTGGGGCGAGGCGAGATCGCAGCGCCCACTGACATTGAAAGCGCAGCGCTGCGGTCCGACCGTTTCCGATTGGAGCGCGAAGGCGATTGGAAGCGGCTCGAAGATATCGTCGCGCGCATGGAACGGGGCGGATTGCGACGCGTGGATGATGCCGAATTGCTTGCACTGCCCACCTTGTACCGCACCGCTGCATCATCTCTGTCAGTCGCGCGCGAAACATCGCTTGATGCAGCCACGCTCAGATATCTGGAGAGCCTTGTTCAGCGGGCCTGGTTTCAGGTCTATGGCCCGCGCAAGGGGTTCTTCGCCTGGTTCCGCGAGTTCCTGTTTGGAGGATGGAGCCGCGCAGTGCGCGCGATCTGGCTCGACATCTGCATCGCGCTGTTCGTGATGGTGGCAGGCGCGGTCGCCGGCTGGATCCTCGTCGCGCAGGACAGTGACTGGTACTTCCGCCTGATCCCGGCAGAGCTCGCCGGAAACCGGGTGCCGGGGGCGAGCCGCGAGGAATTGCTTGCAACACTCGCGGTCGAGGACAGCGCAAACGGTCTTTCCGCCTTTGCCGCTTCCCTGTTCAGCAACAATGCCGGGGTTTGCATCATGGCGTTCGCGCTTGGCTTTGCATTCGGCATCCCCTCATTGATGTTGCTGGTGCACAATCTCGCCTTGCTCGGCGCGATTTTATGGCTGTTCGCTGAAGCGGGGCTGGCGACCGAATTTTCCGCCTGGCTCAGCGTTCACGGGACAACGGAGCTGTTTGGTATCCTGCTGTCGGGGGCGGCCGGGCTGCATATCGGGCGGTCGATGGCTTTTCCGGGCAATGCATCAGTGCTTGACGCTGCCGCAGCGGCTGGACGGAGAAGCGCGGTTGTCATGGTCGGCGTGGTGATCATGATGATCATTGCCGCCCTGCTCGAGGCCTATCCCAGGCAATTGGTCGAAGGCGCAGGCAGCCGCTTTGTGATCGGCGGGGCGTTCCTTGCTTTCTGGCTGTCCTATTTCTTCCTCTACTTTCCGCGTTCGGACGAGGAAAAGAGTTCGGAGCGGATGGCTTGAGCACAGCATCGGCCTCTTCAAGCGCGCCTGCGAACAAGCGCGAGCGGGTGCTGATCACGCCCGAAGGGATCGCGCTGCCGATCACGGTCGCCTCGCGCGGGGCACGCTTTGGCGCCCTCGTGCTCGATTTCACGATCCTGATCGTCGGTATGATCGCGCTTTATCTCACCGTCATCTGGCTGGCAGGAGACCTGATCTTCGCTGGTCAGGTTGGCTTGGGCTCTGGGGCTGGCGAGTTCGTTTATATCTTCCTGATCCTGTCCTTCTTCCTCGCGCGTTATGGATACTTTCTTGCGTTCGAGCTGGGGCCGCGCGGCGCGACATGGGGCAAGCGGGTGCTGGGCATCAGGGTCGCTGCACGCGGCGGCGGCAGGCTCACCCCCGAAGCGATCGTAGCGCGCAATCTGTTGCGCGATATTGAGCTGTTCATGCCGCTGATCTTTCTGTTGATCGCACCCAGCGGTGAAGCGGGCAGCTTTGGGCTTGCCGGGATGGTGTGGTTCTTCACATTCATGGCCTTCCCCTTCTTCAACAAAGACGCCCTGCGCGCAGGAGACATCATTGCCGGAACCTGGGTCGTCGAAGCGCCGCGCACCAAACTTGCAGAAGCGATGTCCGTGCAAGGTGCCGCAGCCAAGGGATCAAGCGAGATCACAGGAGCGCGCTACGAATTCGGCGAGGAAGAGCTTTCGGTTTATGGCGAACACGAATTGCAAGTGCTCGAACGCATGCTGCGCGAAGGCCAGACAGAGGCGCTTTCGGCTGTGCATGCAGCGATCTGCGCAAAGATCGGCTGGGATCCGGGCGAAGGCGATGAACGTGCGTTTCTGGAAGCATTCTACGCCCAATTGCGCGCCAAGCTGGAGGGTGACATGCGCTTTGGCGTGAGAAAGGCAGACAAGTTTTCATGACGATAACAAGACGCGGGTTTGTGGCCGGCAGTCTGGCGACAACCATGCTGGCAAGCGGCTGTTCAGCGCGCCTGCCGGATGCCTCGCCCCCTCAGACTGGGCCGGGAAATCCGTTCAAAGCGATGCTGCGCCAGATTGAGGGGGAAGCCGGGGGATCGCTCGGCGCTGAACTGTTTGATGTCAGCAGCGGGCTATCGGTCGGAATCAATCGGGACAGGCGATTTGGCCATTGTTCGTCCTTCAAACTGTCGCTTGCCGCCAAGATCCTTCAGCGCGACGCGTTGGGCGAAGACAGCGCGGAGCGCCGAGTGACATGGAGTGAGGATGATCTCATGTTCGTCTCTCCCTTTACCAAGGAGCGATTGAACGAAGGTGCAAGCCTGCGAGAACTGGCAGAAGCGACCCAGAAGTATTCAGACAATGCGGCGGCCAATATTCTCTTGCGCGAGATTGGCGGGCCTGCGGCACTTACAGCATTCTGGCGGTCGCTGGGTGACGATGTGAGCAGGCTGGATCGCTACGAGCCTGCGCTCAACAATGTCCCTCCGGCAGAGTTCCGCGATACGAGTACGCCAGCCGCCATGGCGCGCACCGTTGCAAAGCTGGTATATGGTGATGCCTTGCCAAGCGCCGAACAGACGCTCTTGCGGCAATGGATGGTCGAGACGGGTACCGGATTGCGGCGCGTGCGCAAGGGCCTGCCTGAAGATTGGATCGCGGGCAACAAGACCGGCACGGGGCTGCCACAAGAGACCGGCGGCACTTATGTCGATATCGGTTTTGTCGAGCCGTCCGAAGGCGGACCGATCACCTTCGCGGCCTATTTCCGCCCGGCTGGCGAAGACAACGAATTCTCCCGCGCTCATGAAGAGCCCCTCGCCCGCGTCGGCGAAGTGCTCGCGCGGTTTGCAAGAGACCGCGAGGGCTAGCACACGCACGAAAATTTATCAGCGATAAAATTTAATCATTGATAAAATGTCTGGGCCTGAGTACAAGCTCGCCATGGCCAGCAAACGCGAACAATCTATTGCAGAGCGCAAGCGCCGTATCCTTGCGGCCGCACGCACCATCATTGCGCGCGATGGCTATGACGCGCTCACCACGCGCGGGCTTGCGCTGGCGGCTGGGGTGACAGTGCCGACACTGTACAATCTGGTCGGTGACAAGGCAGCCATCATCGCCGCAATGGCATCGGATTCGATCGAGCAATTGTGGGACCGTCTGCAGTTTGATCGCAGAGCCACACCGCTTGAAATGGCTGATGCGGTTATCGATGAAGCCTATGCCCAGATCCAGGAAGACGCCGCTTTCACGCGCGCGGCCTTTGTTGGCCTGCAGCGCCTCGGCGTTGCTTTCAGCTATGATCCAAACCGCGATGATGCAGGGGCGCATCACGCGAGGCGCTCTGTCGAGATGGCAGAATTTGCTTGCCGCGCTGCCCAGCAAAAGGGGCAATTGCGCGGCAATCTGAGCGCTCGCGATCTCGCAGTGCAGATGTTTGCCGCTTACCGCGCGCCGCTTGATGACTGGTTGCAGGAAGCGATCGATGATGCAGAAATGCTCCGGCGTCAGCGTTGGGGCTTTTACTGCGTATTGGCAGCAGACGCGTCTGACCTGTTTCGCGAAGAACTGATCGCGCGGATCGCTGCCTTATCGCCACCGCACAAGCAGCAGGGGGAGGCTGCCTGATATGGAACGAGTTCTCAAACTGATCGCGGCGAGCTTACCGCTCATATTCGCGTTCGCCTTTCTGGTGCCAGTGATCGACCAGGGAATGCAGGCGCTTTCGCTCGCTGCGCCCTTTGGCCTTTCGACGCTGACCTTTGCGCTGATCATCGGCGGCGCGTGGGGCCTGTTCGCTCATTTCACGGGGAGGTGGGTATGAACGCGCACACTGTCATCGTTCCCGAAGACCTCTCTCAGCTGTCCGATGCGCAGCTGCGCAAGCTTGAGAACCAGATTGCGCGCAAGCATTCAGGCATGTTCCCATGGGGAGCGGTTGTCTGGGCGTTTGCCAATATGGCGGTGTGGCTGTCGTTATGGCCGCTCGTTTTCCTCGATATCCTGCCGCTTTGGGCTGCCTTCCCGATTGCGACGATCAACATGGCGCTGGTCTATCTGCCCACCCACGAAGCGCAGCACGACATTATCGCACGGCCCGGCACAAAACTGCGCTGGCTCAACGAATTGGTGGGCCACGCCACCAGCTGGATGATTGTCTATCCGTTTGAAGTGCTGCGGGTCACGCATCTCGACCATCATCGGCATACCAACGATCCAGAGCTGGACGTTGACATTACCACCAAGGCGCCGGGACCTTGGAGCGCGATCTGGCAGATCATCCGTGAGCGTCAGCCGAACGCAAAGCGCAATTCGGATTATGCAGCCGCGCTATACCGCGCCAATCGGCTCGACCTGATCCTCGTCTCGGTTGCGTACAAGCTCGGCTTTATCGGCGTTCTGGGGACGCTGGCATGGAATGGCTATGCTCTGGAAGCCTTGTTCCTGTGGTGGCTGCCTTATCACATTGCGATTACTTATATCGTGTTCTTCCTGTCATGGGCGCCGCACCATCCAGGCACCGAAAGCGGGCGCTATCGCAACACCCGCAGTTGGAAGTCGAAACTTGGCAATCTGGGATCGATGGGCATGCAGTTCCACATCGTACACCACCTGCATCCCTATATCCCGCTCTACCGCACGCCGATGGCGTATTGGGAGATGCGGCCTATCCTGGAGGCGCGCGGCGCAAGGGTCGACGAGCTTTAGTGGTCGGGCGTGTCTGATGCGCCTGACCCAGCGTCTCCGCCAAAGATCGCCACTTCATTGATGCCATCGCTCGTCGCGCGGCCGCGATACATGCCGGTGGTGTTGAAGCTGTAGAGCGCGTGGCCTTCGGGGGTGACAAGGATTACACCGCCGTCGCCGCCGAGTTCTTTGACTTCGGCCATCACTTGATCGGAAAAAAGCTGACCGACGGAGCCAGGAAGCTGAACCGCAGCGATAGCCGCATCAACTTCTTCGAGACTAATCCTGCCTAGGATCACATCTTTTCCAATCATCGTGCGTCTGGCCATTCGCAACCGCGTGCAGATCTCCTGCGCCACGCCCACGCGGATGAAGTATTCGCCCCAACCGGTCGCAGACACGGCGCAAGACCGGTTGTCGGCATAGGTGCCCGCGCCAATAACGGGAGCATCGCCAATCCGGCCCCAGCGCTTTCCGGTCATCCCTCCGGTCGAGGTGCCCGCTGCAAGATTGCCATCCATGTCGAGCGCCACCGCGCCCACCGTGCCGAACTTGTGATCAACATCAAGCGATGACAGCGCATCGGCTTTCATGCGTTCCAGCGATTGGCGGCGGCTCTCGGTTTCGAACCATTCCGGCGGCGTCACTTCAAATCCGCGCTCGCTTGCGAATTGTTCAGCGCCCTCGCCCATCAGGAAAACATGCGGACTGTCAGTGCGCACCTTGTCTGCCAGAAGGATCGGGTTGCGCACCGTGGTGACTCCCGTCACCGCGCCAGCGCTGCGATCGCGGCCATCCATGATCGAGGCGTCGAGTTCATTCTCGCCTTCCCAGGTAAACACGGCCCCGCGCCCGGCGTTGAACAAGGGGTTATCTTCCATCGGGATAATCGCCGCCTGGATTGCCTCCATCGCGCTGCCACCATCAGCAAGAATCTGCGAGCCAGCATCAAGCGCTTCCTGCAAGGCGGCTTCGTATGCTGCGCGTCGTTCTGGCGTCATGGCGTCAGGGTCAAGCGTTCCGGCCCCGCCGTGGATTGCGATGGACCAGCGCGGCGCATCAACCTCTTCATGCGCCTCGGCAAATGCGTAAGTGGGAACAAGTGCGACAAGGGCAGCGGCAAGCCCAGCAAACAGAGCGTTTTTCATGGCTTGCATGGCTACCCCATTCAGGCCCATCACACCACCCAAGAGATTCGGGAAATTGGGAGAGCATAATCATGAGCGAATTTGGCTTTGAATCGACAGCCGACGATGTCCTTGCAGGCAAGGATTTGACCGGAAAGACCGTGTTCGTGACCGGCGGGTCCTCTGGCCTTGGGCAAGAAACCGCGCGCGCGATGGCCGCAAAAGGCGCGCATATTGTGCTCGCTGCGCGTGATCAGGCAAAGCTCGATGAAGCGGTGGCCGCGATCAGGGAAGATGTGGCGGATGCCAATCTTGAAACTCTTGTGTGCGATCTTGCATCGCTTGACAGCATCAAGACAGCCGGGGCTGAGGCCAATAACCGGTTTGAGAAGATCGACCTTCTGATCAACAATGCCGGCGTCATGGCTTGCCCGAAGATGGAAACCGCTGACGGGTTCGAGATGCAATTCGGGACCAATCACCTTGGCCATTTTGCGCTGACAAAGCACTTGATGCCGCTGGTTGAAGCGGGAAGCGACAAGCGCATCGTCAACCTGTCGAGCCGCGGGCACCACATCGCCCCGTCCAATCTCGACGATCCCAATTTCGAGAGCGCGGATTATGAACCCTGGCTCAGCTATGGTCAGTCGAAGACAGCCAATGTGCTGTTCACCAAGGGTCTTGAAGATCGGTTCGCTGACCGGGGCGTGCACGCCTATGCGGTCCACCCTGGCGGAATTCAGACCAATCTTGGCCGCCACCTCACCGAAGAAATGGTCGAGAACCTGCGCAAGCGGATGGAATCAACCGGCAGCGGTATGACCTTCAAGACCATCCCCCAAGGTGCCGCGACGCAGGTCTGGGCCGCAACCGCCGATGAGCTTGAGGGCCAAGGCGCGGTCTATTGCGAAGACTGCCACGTTGCACCGCTTGACGATGCGTCCGCCGATGGCGGCGTGCGCAGCTATGCGCTTGATCAAGCCAATGCTGACAAACTTTGGGCGTTGTCCGAACAGCTGACCGGCGAAACTTTCGCCTAGGCCCTATTCCTCCAGAAAGTCGCCAAGCAGCGCCAGAGTGTCCTTGGATTCGCGCGTGGGGACGATCGCCATGAAGACATGCGGTGCTGCTTCATATTCGTAGAGCTTCGCATCGACACCGGCATCGCGCAGTTTCCGTGTGAAGCTGCGCGAATCCACGATGAACAGGTCATGCCGCCCGGTCCAGATCCGGGTTGGCGGCAGCAGCGCCAGCGCCTCTGAAGAGGTGTAAAGCGGGCTGCATTGCGCGCTGCCGGGATCGCGTTCCTCGGCAAACATGGCCCCGCAAGAGCGCAAGGTGCCGATCTTGAGCATGACGTCATGCGGCTCGATCGCGGCGATGGCAGGGTCGGCCATGGTCACATCAAGCCAGGGCGCAAACAGCGCCAGTTTGCCCGGTTGAACGCCCCCTGCCTTGGCAAGCCGAAGCGCAAGGCTCAGCGCCATATGACCACCAGCGCTGTCTCCGTTGAGGATGATCTTGGCCGGATCGTGGGCCTCGGCGATTCTTGCAAAGGCTGCGTCAGCGACTTCATCCTGCGCCTGCCACCCAGATTCCGGCACCACCGGATACATCGGCAGAGTGATGCTCACCCCGCATTGTTCAACCATGGCAGCAGCAAGCGGCCAGTGTTCCTTGAACATCGGCAACACAAATCCGCCGCCATGGAAATAGAGCATATGCCATTCACCCGGCCCCGCTTTGGGGTGAAGCGTCACAACTTTGTGGCCTGCTGCTTCCCAGTGTTCGACCGTGAATTTCTTTGCGAAGCCATCAGGCATGGCGGCATCGTGCGGTAGTTTGCGCGAGGCCATATGCGCTTCAAATTCGGGCGCTGTGTGCGGGAAAACCGGTTTGCGCCTTGCCATCAACCACTTGATGGTGCGCATCAGCATGCTCGGCTTTGCGCTGCGCAGTTCGATCGATGTGTCGGTCAGCATTGTCTCTCTCCTTGGAATGAGAGAGTGACGCCGCGCGCGGTTAAGTCAAGCTGACTGGCCAAGCCCGACGATCAACCCTTCGTTGAGCCACCGGCCAAGAATACCGCCAGCGCGCATCGCGGCATTCTGGATTGTCTCGGGGGTCGGCTCGCCCTCGCCAAGCAGGACCGCGATCATTTCTCCATAGCTTGCGCCTTGCTGCATGGCGGCAAAGGCATCGGCATGATCGGCTTCGACAAGCACGAATGTCGGCCTGTCTCCCTCGCGCCAGACAAGGCACGTCTGCGGGGTTTCGAGCCGCGGATCGCGCCGCGCTGCGCTCTCATCGCTTAACGACCGCCACATTCCATCAAGATCATGTGCAACCAAGCGAGCCGCGCTGCGGGGTTGGAAGGTGAGTTGCAGATTGGCCCATTCTTCATCGCCAAACTCGGCGCTTGTCGCGGCAAAGTCCTGCGGGGTGATCGGATCATGATCAGGCGCGGTTGCAAGTTCCATCATGGTCCATTCGAGCCAGGCAAGCTCGGCCACTTCCGGGTTTCGCGCGAACAGTTCGGCGCAGGTCTGATCAAAGCCCGCGCCTGCCTCATCAATGGTCCAGCCGGTCGGCGGATGCTTGATCGCGTGGTGCATCCCCACTTTGCGGAAGGGTTCTTCGCCGACATATAGCCGCGTGCGTTCAAACGTCTCTTCGAGCGCTCCCATAAGTGCTGAACGGTAATTGCCGCGATAGACCGCCATGCCCGCGGCCTGACGATTGCCCCACCCTTCTGGCAGTGTGGCGCTATCATCAAGGATAGCGCGAAGGAACGCCTCCTGTCTGTCTGCTAGGCTTGTCATGCCGGGACCAGCGCCTCGCTTGCAATCCCGCGCGCCCTGTCAAGTTCAGCAGTAAGGTCGGCAATCGGCGGGATATTGCCATCGCGCTCGATCATGGTGGCAACCGGCACAGGCAGCATCGCCATCGCCTTGGCATACAAATCCCAGACCCCTTCGGCGACTTCGCGATCGTGCGTGTCGATGATGATATCGCGTTCTTCAGTGGCAGGGTCATGCCCGGCAAGGTGGATCTGGCGCACCCGGTCGAGAGGCAATCCTGCAAGATAATCCTCAGCTGAAAAACCGTGATTGCGCGCGCTTACATAGATGTTGTTGACGTCGAGCAGCAGATAGCAGCCTGTGCGGCGGCTCATCTCGGTAAGGAACTCCCATTCGCTCAGTTCGTCTTCGGGGAAGGTGAGATAGCTTGATGGGTTTTCAAACAGCATAGCCCTGCCCAGCGTATCCTGCGCCTGATCGATGTTCGCGCACACCGCAGCCAGTGCCTCTTCAGTCAAAGGCATTGGCAAAAGATCATGCGAATTGTGCGCGCTCGTCCGGGTCCAGCACAGGTGATCAGACACCCACAGCGGATCAATGCGCTGCTCCAGCTGTTTGAGCCTTGCAAGGTAATCCGCATCCAACCCAAGCGCAGAGCCGATCGACATCGAAACCCCGTGGAGGATCACCGGCAGGCGTTCGCGCACCTGCTCAAGCACGCGCAGCTGACGTCCGCCTTCGACCATGTAGTTTTCCGAGATCACTTCGACAAAATCAACCGGAACGGACCCTGTGAGAAAATCGTCATAATGGGTTCGTCTGAGGCCAAGACCAAAGCCGCCGAACGGTGCGATAGGATCAAGACTGAAAGGCATAGCGGGCTCCTTAGCAGACAAATTTGCTGCGTATTGCCCCATTATTCGGCGCATCTGCCTGCCGCGTTACACTCCTTAATAGGGCACGCGATTTGGCGAGGAAAGATTCCAACTTTTTCGATCAGGTGTAACCGACAAGTGCACCCCGGCGAATGACAGGTCAGTCCAGCGACCCCGCCGGACGAACGATTTAAAGTTTGGAGAAATGCCATGAACAAGAAGTCGATCACCGCCCTCGCTGGCCTCGCCCTTACCGCCGGCATCACCGCCGGTCTCGCCACCACTCCTGTCGCCGCTCAAGGCGCCAAGGAAAAGTGCTACGGCGTTGCGCTTGCTGGCAAGAATGACTGCGCTGCAGGCCCTGGCACCAGCTGTGCCGGCACCTCGACCCGTGACTACCAGGGCAACGCCTGGGTCTATGTGGACAAAGGCACCTGCACCACGATCGAAACGCCCAAGGGCAAGGGTTCGCTGACCCCGATCGACCGGTAAATATTTGCAATGAGGCAGGCGGCCTGTCAGGCCCCAATACGCGGGTTGCCTGCCCCCCTTGCTCAAGGAGGAAAGACATGAACAACATACTTGAACTTTGGAACCGCTTGACCGGATTTTTGTCCGCCACTCTGATAGAAAGCATCGCCCTGTTTATGGCGCGCGTTGCACTGGCCGGGATCTTCTGGCGTTCCTATGAAACCAAGGTTGTCGAAGGCACCCTGCTGCAAATTGATGAAACCCAGTATTTCATCTTTGCCAACGAATTTACCGGCCTGCCGATCCCGACCGATCTGGCTGTGCCTCTTACAGTCTATGCAGAGTTTCTGTTCCCGATCCTTCTGCTTGTAGGCCTGTTCAGCCGCCTGTCAGCAGCAGCGCTCGCCGTGATGGCGCTGGTGATCCAGCTGTTTGTATTCCCGACCTGGGCTCACTTCTTTGGCTGGGATCTTACCGTGCTTGCTCTGGCAGCGATCATCATCAGCCGTGGTCCAGGCCTCATCAGCCTTGATAAGCTGCTTGGCCTCGTGACCGGGAAGAAAGCCGCTTAAGGGCTGAAGCTGCGATGGTTGCTGACGAACCCACATTTGCCCGCCTCATGGCAGCAGCGCAGGATGGCGATAAAGCCGCCACCAATGTGCTGTTGTCAGAGGTGGGTCTTTGGCTTGAGCGATATTTCAAGCGCCGCGTCCCCCCGCATTCGATCGATGATCTGGTGCAGGAGGTGCTGATTGCATTCTACACCAAGCGCGCCACATGGGATCCATCGCGCGCTTTCCTGCCATGGCTTGCCGCCATCGCACGCTATCGCTGGGTCGATCACCTGCGCAAAGTCTACAAGCACGACAGCAAGGAACTGTTTGAAGACGATGCGATCGAAGACAGCGAAGAAGACGTGGTGCTTGCCCGCGTCAGCCTTGACCGATTGTTCAGCCAGCTCCCCGAAAAGCAGGCAGAGGCAATCGAACTGGTCAAGATTGGCGGTTTGTCGATCCGCGAGACCGCCGAGAGGACCGGGCAAAGCGAAAGCCTGGTCAAAGTGAATATCCATCGTGGCCTGAAAAAGCTGGCCACGTTGGTTGAAGAAGTAGACTGAGAAGTAGAGCAATATGGAAAAGCACCCCTCTCGCGAAGCCCTGATCGCGGCCCTCACCGAGGATCTCACCCCGGTTAAGCGGGTTCGACCGCGCGATGGAGCGGCGTTGATCGTGTTTGCGACTATCATTGCCGGGATCGCCAGCCTGATGATCTTCGGGTTCTGGAGCGGCATGATCACGGGTGAAGCGTCACCCTATTACTGGATTAGCAACGGCTTGTTGGCGGTTGTTGGCGCGTCAAGCACCGCTGCGCTGGTTTCAAGCGCGGTACCAAAGGTCGGCTCTCGCAGCTCGGCTCCGCTGTGGAGCACGGCAATGCTCGCGGTGTTGCCGCTTGCCGCGATCATTACCTTGATGTCGATTGAGGCCGGGCATGATCATGGGCTTGGGCTTGATGATCCGGGTCTGATGTATTGGGAATGCGCGGCCTATGGCCTTGGCGCATCGTCGATCATCGCGGTGGCTGCGATCATGTTCCTGCGCCGCGGCGCGCCTGTTTCGCTTGACCGTGCAGGCTGGCTGGTCGGTCTCACCAGTGGCTCGCTGGGCGCGCTTGCCTATAATGTCACCTGCCCGCTCGACAGCCTGCTGCATGTCGGCATCTGGCATGTCTTCCCGGTCTTTGCCGGTGCAGTATTCTGGCGTTATGCCGCCCCTTCCTTGATCCGGTGGTAGCAAGTCCTGCATAAAACGAAAAAAGGGCGTCCCCAGGGGCGCCCTTTTGCTTTGCCGCTGTCATTGCCCCTTCATCGCTGTGAGACTATATGGTCGCCATGTCTTCAGTACGGCCCTGGCGCGATATCGAGAGGCGGCAATGCCGCCAGATCATGGTTGGCGATGTGCCGGTCGGTGGTGATGCACCGATCACGGTGCAGACCATGACCAACACTCCCACCGAAGATGCCGTGGCGACTATCGATCAGATCCGCCGCTGCGAGGAGGTGGGCTGCGACATCATTCGGGTTTCCTGCCCCACAGAAGAGGCAACAGCTGCCTTTGGCAAGATCACCAAGGCAGCCCGCATCCCGATCGTCGCCGATATCCATTTTCACTACAAACGCGCCTTGGAAGCGGCCGATGCAGGCGCCGCGTGTCTGCGGATCAATCCCGGCAATATTGGCGGAAATGACCGCGTTGCCGAAGTGGTCCGCGCAGCAAAGGCCAATGGCTGCGCAATCCGCATCGGAGTGAATGCCGGCAGCCTTGAAAAAGACCTGCTCGAAAAATACGGCGAGCCATGTCCCGAAGCGCTGATCGAAAGCGCGCTGGATCATATCAAGCTGTTGCAGGACCACGACTTCCACGAATTCAAGGTCGCGGTCAAAGCCTCTGACGTGTTCCTTGCCGTTGCGGCCTATCACGGCCTCGCCGATGCAGTGGATTGCCCGCTTCACCTTGGCATTACCGAGGCAGGCGGGCTGATTGGCGGCACGGTCAAATCCTCGATCGGCATGGGCTCGTTGCTGTGGGCCGGGATCGGCGACACGATCCGCGTCTCGCTTTCAGCCGAGCCCGAAGAAGAGGTGAAAGTCGGATACGAAATGCTCAAGGCGCTCGGCCTCAGAACCCGCGGCGTGCGGGTTGTGTCATGCCCATCGTGTTCGCGTCAGGGTTTCGACGTGATCCGCACGGTGGAAACGCTCGAAAAACGGCTCGAACACATCAAGACGCCCATGAGCCTTTCGGTGCTTGGCTGCGTGGTCAACGGCCCGGGCGAAGCGCGCGAAACCGATATCGGCCTGACCGGCGGAGGGTCAGGCAAGCACATGGTCTACCTCTCAGGCGTCAAGGCGCACACGATTGAGGATGAAGACATGCTCGATCACATTGTGCGTCTCGTCGAGGAGAAAGCGGCAAAGATCGAGGCGGGCGAGGCAGTGGCGTTTGATCCGCATGCCGCGCAGGTTGAAGCCGCCGAATGATCAAGCCCATTCTTGCCGGTCTTGCCGCGGCCTTGCTGGTCGCAGGCTGCGCGACAATCGCTGGCGGCGGCGGGGCTGGCCACGCGGCGCATGATTATCCCGAAGCGCGATCTTACGCAGTGACCAATGATGCAGCAGGTGATGTTGATGCCGCGCTCCTCCGCGCTGGCGAGGGCGACAAGCGCGTGCTGCTGGTGATGGGCGCCAATTGGTGCCACGACAGCCGCGCGCTGGCCGGGTGGCTCGCGACAGAGCGTTTCGCAAGCCTGATCGAAGAGCGCTATGAGCTTGTCTTCGTCAATATCGGCACCCCGCAATCAGAGGGCGATGGACATAACCTCGACATCGCGCGGCGTTTCGGGCTCGATGATCTGCCCGGCACGCCTAATGTTCTGGTGCTGACCGCTCAAGGCGAACTGGTGAACGGTGAGACAGCGACGACCTGGCGCAATGCGGCAAGCCGCGAAGAGGACGCGATTTACAATGAGCTGGTAAAGCTGGCCGATCAGGCTGCCTAGAAAGGCTGGCCAGTCCTGCTTCACGTCGTCCACCACGCCGATTACATGGCTCCGCGCCCAGAACGCGGAAGCTTCAAGTTCGACAAATACTTCCTCGTGATGGAGGAGCTGCGCGCAAGCGGGGCACCTATGACGGAGCACGCGCCCGAACCGTGTCCGAGACACTGGCTCGAAGCGGTGCATGACCCCGCTTATGTGGAGGAGGTCTTCACCGCCAATGTCCCGCGCGCCAAGGAACGCCGGATCGGATTTCCGGTGACACAGCGCATTCGCGACCGTGTGCGTCACACCAATGGCGGGACCTGGCTCGCAGCGCAGCTGGCCATTAAGCACGGCTTTGCCGCCAATTCCGCAGCGGGCAGCCACCATGCGCTCGCCGATACGGGCGCGGGTTATTGCGTGTTCAATGACCTTGCGGTTGCCTCCAACCGCTTGCTGGCCGAGGGCGATACCAGCCGGGTCCTGATCATTGACCTCGACGTGCACCAGGGCGACGGCACTGCCAGCCTGCTGGCCGGGCGCGAAGATGTGTTCACGCTTTCGATTCATGCCGAAAAGAACTTCCCGGTGCGAAAGGCGCGCTCAAGCCTCGACATCGATCTCCCTGACGCGGTTGATGACGATGGATATATGGAAGTGCTCGACAAGCACGTTCCGCAAATCCTCGATAGCTTTGCGCCAAGTCTGGTTCTGTATCAGGCGGGCGTTGATCCGCATGTCGATGACCGACTGGGACGGCTTTCGCTCTCTGACATAGGCCTTGATCAGCGCGATCGGTTTGTTGTGCGTGAAGCCCGGCGCCGGGGCCTTCCCATCGCGTCTGCTCTTGGCGGAGGGTATGGCGATGACCAGCGAACCGTTGCCGCGCGCCATGCGCGATCGATGCTCGCCATGGCGGATGAGAATGCACGCATTTAGGGGGCCTTAAACCCTCTCTGCTATTGAACGCCACATGTTTGGTCGCATTGCCTTTGTTCTTGCTGGCGCCTGCGTAGTGATAGCGATTGCGCAGCCACATGACGGCCAATTCGCGCTCTTTGCCGGCGCGAAGGACGATCCTGAGCCGAAAGCAATGGCAGGTGCCCAATCTTCGCAAAATGCGGCCCAGCAACGCGCCGCAAACAGTGCCTGGTATCAGGGTGGTCACGCTCTCACCAAACAGCCCGATGGGCATTTCTACGCAGATGCCTATGTCAACGGCACCAACATGCGCATGCTGATCGACACCGGGGCGAGCGCCGTTGTGCTGACAGGTGATGATGCAAGGGCGGCCGGTTTGAGCTGGGATGAAGCCTCTGTGCGTCAGGTCGCACGCGGTGCAAGCGGACCAGTTTATGGTGTCACGCTGATGCTGGACGAAGTCGATATCGGCGGCATCGCCTTGCGCGGCGTTCAGGCGGCGATTGTGCCCGAGGGCCTCCATATCTCGGTGGTGGGCCAGTCTTACCTCAACCGATTGAGCTCGATCGAGATCGAAGACGGTCAAATGCTGCTGGTTGGCCCATAGCGAGCTTGCACATACCGATAAGGCACGCCATCTCTCGTGACGCGCACCAAAGATGATTGGGAGACAATCAATGCCGCTTCACGAGACAGATTACCTAATCATCGGAGCAGGCGCAGTCGGCCTCGCCTTTGCGGATACGATGCTCGATGAAGACCCTGATTGCCATATTACACTGGTCGACAAACATGCAGCGCCAGGCGGACATTGGAACGATGCATATTCCTTCGTGACGCTGCACCAGCCGAGTGCGACCTATGGCGTGAACTCGATGGAACTGTGCCCCGACCGGGTTGACACGCATGGTCACAATGCCGGGCTGTATCCGCTCGCCAAACATTCCGAGATCCTCGCCTATTACTCAAAGCTGATGAGCGAACGCATGATCCCCAGCGGGCGTGTCGCGTATCATCCGTTGACCGAATATCAGCGCAAGGACGGCGATGAGCACGTCGCGCGTCATATCCTTTCAGGCGAGGAAGAGCGCTTCACCGTGCGCCGCAAGATTGTCGATGCCACCTGGTTCAAGACGTCGGTTCCCGCAACGCACAAGCCCGGCTTCGAGATTGCGCCGGGCACGCGCTTTGCCATTCCCGGCGATCTGCCATCTTTGTGGAAGGAAGCCGACAACCTGCCATCGCATTACGCGATCATTGGTGGCGGCAAGACCGCGATGGACACAGCCGTATGGCTGCTGGAATCGGGCGTCTCACCAGACAGCATTGACTGGGTCCGTCCGCGCGACAGCTGGATGTTCAACCGCAAACTGCTCCAACCGGCCAAGCATCGACTTGACGATCTGGTGCGGTTCCAGATCGATCTTGCCGAATGCGCATCAAGCTCTGAAACCGGCGATGAGATGTTCGCAAAGCTGGACGAACGCGGCACCATGCTGCGAATTGATCCGGATGTGACGCCCAAAATGTTCCACTATGCGGTGATCTCCGAGGCCGAAGTGGAATTGCTGCGCCAGATCAAACGGGTTCACCGCGAACGGCGCGTTACGGCTCTTGAACCGCGATCGATCATCTTTGGCGATGAACGGGTCGAAGTTCCAGAAAACACGCTCTTCGTGAATTGCACGGCGAGCGCGGTTCCGTTCGAACAGCGCACGCAGACCGGCCCCTTTTTCGACGGCGACACAATCACGATCCAGCTCATGCAAACGCCGTTTGTGCCTTACAGCGCAGCGCTCACCGCCTTTATCGAAGCGAATTTTGACAGCGATGAAGAGAAAAACGCCCTGTGCCCGCCCGCACCGCTGACCGATTCCACTGACACCTATCCCTATGCGGTCATGGCGAACCTGATGAGCACTGCGATCCTTTCGAACAACGAAAAGACCAATGCGTTCAACTCCAAAAGCCGCCTGCACCCCACAGGACCTGCCATTGCTGAGATGATCGCGAACAACGACCCGCGCCTTGCATCGTTGTCTCAGGTCGCTCCGAAGATCCAGGCAACCATGCCCGGCGTGATCAAGCTGGGGATGGCGGCTAAGGCTCTTCACGAGGCAGGATAAATAGGGATTCACGGGAACCCTATGTTTGGGCTATGAGTAGTTTTGTCATGAACCGCCGTGATCTCATCAAGACCGGCCTTGCCGCCGGAGCCGCGATTGCTCTTCCGGGCCTGCCGACCAAGCTCGCCGCTCAGCCGCGTGCCGGTAGTCCGCGTGATAGAGTGCTGTTCAACACCGCCAAGCGAGAGCTGGACCGGGCAGGCGATGCCATTTGGCGGCGCGATATCGTGGGAATTGCCGATTACGGCGTGCATTCGGCAAAACGCAGATTTTACCTCGTCAACATGGACCGCGAGGAAGTGCAAAGCTTTCATGTGACGCACGGCGCGGGATCAGATCCCGAACACGATGGCTGGCTCAATTCCTATTCCAATGTGGTTGGTTCCAACGCAACCTCGCGCGGGGCCTATGTGACATGGGAATGGTATCAGGGCCGCTATGGCACTTCGGTCCGGCTCGGCGGGCTCGATGACAGCAATGAAGCAGCGCTGCGCCGCTATATCGTCATGCACCGCGCCGCTTATGCCGAACCCGCGCATCTGGAACGCTGGGGCAGAATGGGCCGGTCAAACGGCTGTTTCGCGTTCGGCGCTGATGATTTCCGGCACATGCTGCTCAATCTGTCAGGCGGACGTTTGCTGTTTGCTGACAGCCTTGGCCTGCAGGAAGATGGCGCCATGCTCAGCCGCGATGAACAACTCGCGCTGTTGCAACCTGAAACGCCAAACCTGACGCAGCGTTTCAATCCCGGCGTTTTCTAAGCCTCACCGCGAGGATCATTCTCGATCACGATAACCTCGTCATCGCTCTCACCAGAGCGGTTGGCTTCGCGCGGCTTGTCAAAGCTCGCAAGAACCGGGGCATCGCGGCCATAGATATCATCAAAGGTGCGCAGGTTCCCCTCGATATCAACGCCCATCGTGAAATAGGTGATGTAAGCGGGAAGCTGCTTTTCAATCATCACCTTGGTGTATTTGCCCGAAGTCGCAATCTCGACCGCTTCGTCGCGCGTCGCACCCTTGCCAAGGATCGCCATGGTGATCGCCAGCTCAAGCGCACGTTCGGTCCGGATGCAGCCATGCGAGAGCGCCCGATTGGTGCTGTTGAAGTGATGCTTTGACGGGGTGTCATGGAAGAAGATCGCATGCGGATTGGGCATTTCCAGCTTCATCCGCCCCAACGAATTGCCGGGGCCCGGTTGTTGCACCACGGTGATCCAGCCATTGCTGCCGCGCGTGGCAGTATAGCCATTGCGCCGCGCCCATTCGGGATTGCCGAGAACGCGTTCGCCCAGCCCTTCGCCTTTCACGATCGATTGCGGCACGGTCCAGGTCGGATTGAACACGACGCCTTCGACCATTTCAGCCAGTTGCGGGGTCGCAGTGCGGCCCGGTTTGCCGACTACCGTGCGATAGGTGCTGATGATCCTGTCCCCCACTGTCAGACGCAACTGATATTCGGGGACATTGGTGATGAGATATTGCGTGCCAAGATCGCGTGCCAGCCAGCGCCAGCGATCCATGTTGGCGCGGATCAGCTTGCGTTTGTCTGCCTCTTCTTCAGGCGTTGCGGCCAGCTCTTCGCGAAGGCGCGCATAGTCGGGATGGGTCGGGTTCAGTTCAGCCAGAGCGCCTGCGATATCGCCGCTTTCTATCGCCCTGCCCAGCACATCGCCGGTGCGGAAGCGATCACGGTCGGGATCAACCACGAACCATTGGACGCGCGATGACATGGGCGTGCGGCCATCGCGCAAATCCTCGACCAGCCAGACAAAACTGCGCGAGGCAATCTTGTCGAGCGTTTCGGACGGGCCGGCCGCTGCGAGCGTGCGCAAGGTATCAAGATTGTAGTCAGCAGGGTCGAGCCCTTCTGCCCCAATTGCTTCAATCACGCCGATCAGCGCGCTCGCCGAGTCAATATCCCACTGCTGAACCAGTGGCCCCGGAGGTGCGAGGTCGCCTTGGACCATGGGGTCAGAGATCATCTGCGGGAACGCTTCGACAAAACTCGGCCCGGCTTCGGGCTCGGCTGCGATTTCAGCGTCTGTTTCGGTGATGGCTTCAACCGAGGCCTCAGCTTCAGCCACCTCGTCCTGCGCCAGAGCGCCGCTGGCGATCAGGGCAGCCGCGGCGACCCCGGTTGCAAATGTTTTGACCCAGTTTTGCATCTCTCTTGACCCCTTAGCACATTCCGCGCGGCATGGGGCGAGGATGTGGCTGAACCTGTTCTTACCTGTGTTAGCATCGGCGTATCAAGCACACGAGATTGCCCTTTGATGAATCTGCACAGGTGACATTGCCTGATCGCGTGACCTCGCAGTGATGCCGCACTAAAGCATCTGCGCGATGAGCGAGCCGTCCACCCTCTCCCGATTGATGCCCTTTGCCGCTGCAGCAGCAGGAGTTGGCTTCCTGTCGATGATGGACGCTTTCATGAAAGAGGCAGCGCTGACCACCGGCACATACACCGCAACCGTGCTGCGTTCGATGATCGGGGCTGCGTTGATCGCCCCCTTCTGGTTCTGGCAGCGAACAGGCTGGCCCGACAAGACAACGATGAAGCTGCATATTGAACGCGGCATCATCTCAGCCTTCATGGCGCTCAGCTTCTTTTTCGCTTTGACCAAGCTGCCACTGGCCGAAGCGATTGCCATCAGCTTTATCGCCCCGCTTGTTGCGCTCTATTTTGCGCGGGTCCTTTTGGGAGAAGTGATCCAGCCCAAGGCCATCCTAGCGAGTGTGCTGGGTTTGGCTGGCACGCTGGTGATTGTCGGCGGCAAGATCGGTCAGGGCGATTTCGACTATGATACCGCGCTAGGCCTGACCTCGCTTACGTTCTCTGCGCTGCTTTACGCCTACAATTTTGTGGTGATCCGAAAGCAGGCGCAACTTGCAGGCCCGGTTGAGATTGCAACCTTTCACAGCGGCATTGGCGGAGCGGTGCTGCTGCTGTTTGCCCCGTTCCTTGGCACGCCTCCGCTTGCCGAGGCAATGCTGCCGCTTGTCGCAGCTGGCGTGTTGACCGTTGCAGGGGCGATGGCGCTTGCCTGGGCCTATGCGCGGGCCGAAGCGCAGGCCCTTGTCCCGATTGAATATTCAGGCTTCTTGTGGGCCAGCGTGCTGGGCTGGGCGTTCTTCCGCGAGGCCGTGACCTTGCCGACAATCGCGGGGACTGCGCTTATTGTAACGGGCTGCTGGCTGGCCACGCGAAGCGGAGGGCGCAAGGGTGCCGTAAAGGAAGGCGCGGCGGCCTAATCGCAATCGACTCGCAACAGGCGCGGAATCGGGGACTTACCCTTGACCTTCCCCCTCCAGTCTAGCACTTGCTCCAGCAGATTTTCCGCCCGTTTGAGGGATCACCCGAACGGGCCTTGGCACAGACCATACAGACAAGGACGCGAACCCCTATGACAGCCACCGGCAAGGACAGCCTCTCGACCCGCTCTACCCTCGACGTAAACGGCAAGAGCTATGCCTATTACTCGCTCAACAAGGCTGCTGATCAGCTGGGCGATGTGTCAAAGCTGCCGACCTCGATGAAGGTTCTGCTCGAAAACCTCCTGCGTTTCGAAGACGAAGGCTTTACCGTTGGCCGCGAGCACATTCAAGCGATCGTCGACTGGCAGAAAAACCCGGTTACCGGCAACGAAATCCAGTACCGCCCGGCGCGCGTTTTGTTGCAGGACTTCACCGGTGTTCCTTGCGTGGTCGACCTTGCCGCCATGCGCGATGCAATCAAGTCGCTGGGCGGTGACACCGCCAAGATCAACCCGCAGGTGCCAGTTAACCTCGTGATCGACCACTCGGTGATGGTTGATGAATTTGGCCACCCCAAGGCAATGGAAGCCAATATGGCGCTCGAATATGAGCGCAATGCCGAACGGTATGACTTCCTCAAATGGGGATCGAAGAGCTTTGAAAACTTCTCCGCTGTCCCTCCCGGCACCGGCATCTGCCACCAGGTGAACCTTGAGCACATCGCCAAGGGTATCTGGGCAAGCGCGGATGAGAGCGGCGAAATGGTCGCATACCCCG
Organism: uncultured Porphyrobacter sp.; assembly: GCA_964443505.1. Classification (GTDB taxonomy): domain Bacteria; phylum Pseudomonadota; class Alphaproteobacteria; order Sphingomonadales; family Sphingomonadaceae; genus Erythrobacter. Next base: position 163,781 of record CAYUCZ010000001.1, read on the forward strand.
ACACCTGCGTCGGCACCGATTCGCACACCACCATGATCAACGGCCTTGGCGTTCTGGGCTGGGGCGTTGGCGGGATTGAGGCAGAGGCTGCGATGCTCGGCCAGCCGATCTCGATGCTGATCCCCGAAGTCGTCGGCTTCAAGCTCACCGGCAAGATGGCTGAAGGCGTCACTGCAACTGACCTTGTTCTCACATGTGTCCAGATGCTGCGTGAAGTCGGGGTGGTGGGCCGCTTTGTCGAATTCTACGGCGAAGGCGTTGCCAACCTCACGCTTGCTGACCGTGCGACCATCGCCAACATGGCGCCTGAATATGGTGCGACCTGCGGCTTCTTCGGGGTTGATGACAAGACAATCGACTATCTGCGCCTTACCGGCCGTCCGGAAGACGAAATTGCTCTTGTCGAAGCCTATTCCAAAGAACAGGGCATGTGGTTTGATCCGTCGAACGAGCCGATCTTCTCGAACACGCTCGAACTCGACGTGTCCTCGGTTGTCCCGAGCCTTGCCGGGCCCAAGCGCCCACAGGACCGCGTGATCCTTCCCGAAGTGGACGAGCTGTTCAACACTGACCTTGCCAGCGTTTACAAAAAGGATGCTCCGGTCCGCACCGCTGTTGACGGCAAAGACCACGATATCGGCGATGGCGACGTTGTGATCGCCGCGATCACAAGCTGCACCAACACATCCAACCCGGATGTTCTGATTGCTGCCGGCCTTGTTGCCAAGAAGGCAAACGAGCGCGGCATGAAGCCCAAGCCCTGGGTGAAGACCTCGCTCGCACCGGGCTCGCAGGTTGTGACCGATTACCTTGTGAAATCCGGCCTGCAGGATGATCTCGACGCGATCGGATTTGATCTGGTTGGCTATGGCTGCACCACCTGCATCGGTAATTCCGGCCCGCTCGCACCGCCGATCAGCAAGGCGATCAATGGCAATGATATCGTTGCCGCGTCGGTTCTGTCGGGCAACCGCAACTTTGAAGGCCGCGTCAGCCAGGATGTGCGCGCGAACTTCCTCGCATCGCCGCCGCTGGTGGTTGCTTACGCGCTGAAAGGCACTGTCACCGAAGACATCACCACCACCCCGATCGGTCAGGATCAGGACGGCAATGACGTGATGCTGGCAGATCTGTGGCCGACCAATGCCGAAGTGGCTGAGCACCGCGCAGCCAATATCGACCGTTCAATGTTCGAAACCCGCTATGCCAACGTCTATGATGGCGATGAGCACTGGCAGGCAATCACGGTTGAGCCGTCAGACACCTATCAGTGGCGCGCCGGGTCAACCTACGTTGCGAACCCTCCGTACTTTGAAGGCATGGAGATGACCCCGGCGCCTGTCACTGACATTGTCGATGCAAAGCCGCTCGCGATCCTCGGCGATTCGGTCACCACCGACCACATCTCGCCTGCGGGCGCGATCAAGGAAGACAGCCCGGCGGGCGTCTACCTCAACGCCAATCAGGTCGCGAAGAAGGACTTCAACTCCTACGGTTCGCGCCGCGGCAACCACGATGTGATGATGCGTGGCACCTTCGCCAATATCCGCATCAAGAATGAAATGGTTCCCGGTGTTGAGGGAGGCTACACCACGTACAATGGTGAGCAGATGGCGATCTACGATGCCGCCATGAAGCACAAGGAAGACGGCACGCAGCTGATTGTTGTCGGTGGCAAGGAATACGGCACCGGCTCTTCGCGCGACTGGGCAGCCAAGGGCACGATCCTTCTCGGCGTGCGCGCCGTGATCGTCGAAAGCTTTGAGCGCATCCACCGTTCAAACCTTGTCGGCATGGGCGTGCTGCCGTTGCAGTTCAAGAACGGCGAAAGCCGCGAAACGCTCGGCCTTGATGCGGACACGACGTTTAGCATCAAGGGCCTGGCCGATCTCATGCCGGGTCAGGATGTCGAGATCGAAGCCACCCGCGCCGACGGTTCAACTTTCACCTTCACCGCGCTCTGCCGGATCGATACCGCAAACGAGATGGAATATTACCGCAATGGCGGCATCCTCCATTACGTTCTGCGCAAGCTCGCAGCCTGATGGACGTGCGGCGCATCCTCTTGTCCTCGCTCAGCGTGCTGGCGCTTGCTGCCTGCGCGCCCAGTGACGAGGACAAGGAAGGGCGCGAGGGGACATCTCCGTTCGGGTATGAACTGGCAAAGGGGCCTGCGGCGCAGGCCTCTGAACACAGTGCCGCTGTGATTGACCTGTCTGTGCAGCAACTGCGCGAGAAGCTTGATGCAGGCAATGTCCGGCTGATCGATGTTCGCACAGCTGAAGAAGTGGCCCTGGGCGTGATCCCGGGCGCTGAACACATCGCGCTCGATCAATTTGATCCCGCCACGCTCGATGCTGGAGACGGCCGCGAAGTGATCCTCTATTGCCGCTCGGGCCGCCGCTCACGCATCGCGGGCGAACAACTTTCCGCGCATACGGGCATGCCAGCCCAGCATCTGGGTGATGGTATTCTGAGCTGGCAGGCCGCTGGAGAGCCGGTGGCGGCACCCTGACAGTTCGCACATTTCAGCCAGACAGCAAAAGGGCGGCTTCCCACACGGGGAGCCGCCCTTAGTTTTTCGCGTGTTGGCGCGTCGTTACGCGTCCGCTTTTTCTACCTTGAACTTGCGGCGACCAAGGATCGCTGCGGCAGCAAGGCCAAACAGGATCATCATTGGCGGCGCGGGCACATCCGTGCCGCCGCTGCTCGACGAGGACGAGCTCGAGCTTGAGCCTGACGAGCTCGACGAGGACGAGCTTGAACCCGAGGACGAGGAAGAACTGCTGCTTCCGCCAAAGCTCGACGTGCTTCCGCCTGAGCTGCTGCTCGATGAGGAACCCGAGGACGAGCTTGACGATGAGGTGCCGCCAAAGCTCGAAGTTCCGCCCGAAGAGCCAGAGCTAGAGCTGGAGCTGGAACCCGAAGAGGACGAGCTCGACGAACCGCCATTGCTACCGCCGGAAGACGATGAGCTCGAACCGCTTGATGAGCTTGACGACGAAGAGCTTGATCCGCCCGAAGAACCCGAGGACCCGCCGCTGCTGCCGCCCGAGCTGCTGCTCGAGGAGGATGACGAACCGCTCGATGACGACGAGCTCGAACCCGAACCGCCGCTGCTCGCACCACCCGAGCTTCCGCCCGACGAAGAGGATGACGAGGAAGAACTGCTCGAAGACGAAGAAGAGCTGGTTGAGCTGCTCATATCACCCGAGCTGCCGCCGCTGGTCGCGCCGCCCGATGAGGTGTGACCGCCTGAACTGCCCGAGCTGCCGCCCGATGAGGACGAAGACGATGACGAGCTGCTCGATGATGAAGACGAGCTTGAAGAGCTGCCGCTGCCACCGCTCGATCCGCCCGAAGAGGACGAGCTTGAGCTCGAGCTTGAGCTTGAAGACGACGAGCCACTGCTGCCGCCGCTTGTGCTGGTGCCCGGCTTGCCGCTCGAACCGCCTGAACTGCCTCCTGAAGAGGACGAGCTTGAGCTCGAGCTGGAGCTTGAAGACGATGAGCCACTGCTGCCGCCACTCGATCCGCCGGAGCTGCCGCCCGAACCTCCTGAAGATGAGCTCGACGATGAAGAGCTGCTCGAAGACGAAGAGCTCGATGACGAGGAAGACGAGCTGGAAACATTGCCCGATGAGCTGCTGACATTGCCAGAGCTGCTCGACACATTACCCGATGAGCTTGAGACGTTGCCTGATGAACTGGAGACGTTGCCCGAACTGCTCGACACCTGACCGGTTGAACTTGAGACGTTACCTGAACTGCTCGAAACCTGACCTGTGGAGCTCGAAACCTGGCCTGTGGAGCTCGACACCGCGCCGGTCGAGGTTGATACCTGGCCGGTTGAACTCGAAACCGCACCGGTTGAGCTGGAGACATTGCCTGATGTGGTCGAGGTTGAAGTCGATACCTCGCCAGTGCTGCTCGACACCTGGCCGGTCGATGACGAAATCGAACCGGTCGAAGAGGTCGAAGTAACCGTGCCTGATGTGGTGGTGGACGAGATCGTTCCGGTCGACGTCGAAGCATCGACATCGACGTTCACCGTCACATCGCCCGAGGAACCGCCGCTGCCGCCCGAAGACGAGGTGGAGCTGAAGTCACCGCTGGTGGTTGAAGAGAAATCGCCGCCTGACGTGGTGGTCGTGGTCGAAACGCCAAGATCGCCCGAGGACGATCCGCCGCCGCCGAAGAAGCCTCCGATGAAGCCGCCACCGAACCCGCCGCCAAAGCCGCCGCTGCCGCCTACAACGACAGGGCCGCCAAAGCCGCCACCACCGCCAGTGATGGGCGGGAGCGGAGGAAGTGGAGCCGGTGCATAAGCGACCTGTGCGATTGGCGGGCATTCGGCTGCATCAAAATAGGCGCGCGTTGCGCCCTCTGGCAGCGGCGCGGATTGCGCGAAGTCACCATAGGCAGCGGCGCCGCCACCGGTCGGGCCAAAGCCGCCCGGGATCGGCTGACATTCGATTGTGCGCTCAACCACGCGGCGGCGACGCTCTGGCTCTGGGAGCGGCGGCAATTCGCGGGTGCGCGGCAGGTCTTTGACATAGATCGGTTCTGCAACCGGCGCCTTCACCGAAATCGGCTGCGTTTCAACCAGCTTGCCATCGGCATCGGTCGTGAAGCGCGGTTCTTCGGTGTTCATTGGCTCGGCGACGCGCACGGCACCGCCCTGAAGAAGGGCGATACCTGCCGCAGTCGCTGCGAGTTTCGCGGTTGCCAGTTTGATCGACATAGAACCGAACCTTAATTGCGTGTCTTGGCTGGATGCGGCCCACCCGCACCTTCACCAATTCCAATGATGTCTTGGTATTGAAGAACGGTTCACGGCAATGCGGTTAACCATGTTTGCCGCGTGTTAGCGGTCCGAAAGGGCGCAAATGCGCGCGATTTCAGCGGCGCTGTCCCGTTTTGATACCGAAAATCCGGGCTTGGTTAGCCGTTTTCGTCGAACATAGAGGACTGATCACCTGCTCGCGGAGCCGGCTTTGCAAGCTCAAGATGCTCCCACCCCGCATCGTTAAGCATGCGCCCGCGCTCGGTTCGCGCGATCAGGCCAAGCTGGATCAGATAGGGCTCGATCACCTCCTCAACCGTGTCACGCTGTTCGGCGAGACCGGCAGAAAGCGCAGCCACCCCGACAGGGCCTCCCTTGTAGGTTTGCGCGATCATGGTGAGGTAGCGGCGGTCCATCGCATCAAGCCCGAGGCGGTCGATTTCAAGCCGTGTCAAAGCGTCATCCGCCATCGCCTGCGTGACCGTTCCAGCGCCCGCAACCTGAGCAAAATCGCGCACCCGGCGCAGCAATCGGCCAGCAACGCGCGGCGTGCCCCGCGACCGGCGAGCGATCTCGCGCGCGCCTGCAGGATCAATCGCAAGACCCAGCAGATTGGCCGCCCGCGTCACCACCAGATCAAGCTCGTCATGGGTGTAGAATTGCAGCCGCACCGGAATGCCGAACCGGTCGCGCAAAGGCGTTGTCAGCAGGCCCTGCCTCGTCGTCGCTCCGATCAGAGTGAAAGGCGGCAGATCGATCCGCACGCTGCGCGCTGAGGGCCCCTCGCCGATGATGATGTCGAGCGCGCGGTCCTCCATCGCCGGGTAAAGCACTTCTTCCACCACCGGATTAAGCCGGTGGATTTCATCAATGAAGAGAACGTCATGCGGCTCCAGATTGGTGAGCAGCGCGGCAAGGTCCCCCGCCTTGGCAATCACGGGGCCGGATGTGGCGCGGAATCCCACGCCCAGCTCGCCCGCCACGATCTGCGCGAGCGTGGTCTTGCCGAGGCCCGGCGGGCCGTGGAACAGCGTGTGATCCATCGCCTCCCCGCGTGCCTTGGCGCTGTCGATGAAGACGCGAAGATTGTCCTTGGCCGCCTCCTGGCCGATGAACTCCGCGAGCCGCTTTGGCCTGAGCGCGGTGTCAGGGTCGCCGGGTTGGCTATCGCCGGAGTGGAGGGACGGGTCGAGGTCGCTCAAAACGGGTTCACCGTATAGCCTTGCTGCTGGAGCAGGGCGTGCGCGGTCATGGCGGAAAGCTGGGTTTCAACGCCTTCGATCAGCTCTTCGGGATCAACCCCTCTGGCGGCCATGCTCTGCCCGCAAATGATGAAGCGTACGCCGCGTTCCATCATCGCGCGGATCATCGCTTCTGATCCATTGTTCTTGCCGGTCACAAGATCGCCAGCCGCCGTGCCATGGACGACCACGACGAGCTTGATCCGATCCTCCGGAACACCGGCGGCGACATGCATGTTGATGAAGCGCGCCGCGCTTTCGAACCCGCGATTGCGCGCGCCCTCCCCCGCAGCCTCGGCAACGTCGAAAGCGATTGCAAACCGCTCAAGCGAGGACAGCGGAGCGGCGCCTTCAACAGGGGCATGCGGCCCGAAATCCTCGAACACCGGACCGGTGCTGAAGCCTTCGCGGCTTGCGTCTTGCGCAGCGGCTGGGGAAACGATCAGTGCGGCGAGCGCCATGGCGATTGCTGGTTTCATTGATGAAGTCCTTGTCATGATGCCGCTTTCTTCAATGCCACGCGGATGAGGTCACCCTCGGCAGCGTCCTCGCCCAGCTAAGTTGCCCTTCACGCTTGGGCCTGAGCGCGGTGTCCGGATCGCCGGGCTGGCTGTCCGGGGTGTGGAGGGGTGGGTCGAGGTCAGTCACATTCACCACTCATCTGCCGAAAAAGTTGCCCCATGACGCTCAGATACAGTCGAAGTGAGAAAACTGATATGTTGTCGATGCTGAACCCAGCGCCGATTGCAGGGTGTGGTTGCCAACCCAAACACTGATCGTCTGATGGCACCTTTCCAGCCTGAAAAGCCAATTCGACCCATTCAGCATTGAACCAATTCTGCAGGTTGGCCGGATCCTGCTTTAGTTGATTGAACTCCGCCGAACTGGCGGCGATCTTGTCATACCCTCCATCGAGCAGATTGAGGTTCCAATGCGCCCCCGCGGGATCGCCCAGAATGCAGTCGCCAAAGGCACCGATCAGCAGCAGTGTGTGATCTGCAGGCACGCGCCAAGTCCAATCAGCGAGCAAGGCATCCTGATCTAGTTCCATCGCATTGATAGCCAAGGCTCGCATCACCCAGCCGCCTTCTTCAGCGCCACGCGGATAAGGTCGCCCTCAGCCGCATCCTCGCCCAGTTCCGCTACCGCTTTCGCCACGGCCTGCGCCGCCACTGCCGGCTTGAAGCCGAGGTTCTCCAGCGCGCTCAACGCGTCCTTGCTTGCGCCGCCGCTCACCGCCGAGCCCGCGACCGCCACACCGGCCAAGCCGCCGCCGGGAAGCGCTCCAGCCTTGTCCTTGAGCTCATTGACGATCCGGCCTGCCAGTTTTGGCCCAACCCCATTCGCCCTTGCCACACTCGCCGCATCGCCTGCCGCGCAGGCATCGCGCAATTCGCCGGTCGAGAGCGCAGAGAGGATCGCCAGACCCACTTTCGAGCCTACGCCTTGCACCTGCGTCAGCAAGCGGAACCAATCGCGCTCAGCACTTTCGGCAAAGCCGAGCAGGCGCATGTCGTTCTCGCTCACCTGCAGATCGGTGTGAACCGTGCAGGCCTCACCCACTTCGCCGAGCGCGCTTAGCGTGCGGGCAGAACAATGAACCAGATATCCCACGCCCTGCACGTCAACGATCGCCCAGTCCTCGCCGGTTTCGTCCAATCGTCCAGATAGCTTTGCAATCATGTCGTCTTCTTCGCGCTATCGCCTTGCCGCATCAGCGCCTGTGTTCCTGAACCAAGGGCGCTTTGATTGCCAGAGGCGCGCGCGCGTTATCGTCATATGCGAAGGCTCAAAGCGCGATTGACATGGACCGCCTATCCCTATCAAATAAAAACTTCTCTTTTCACGCAAGCCTCTATTTTTGAAGCCTTTCCTGGTATTTTCTGCCTATCAATGTGTGACCTTTCACTTTTGCTGCTCCAACCGCTCGGTTGACCGGCCAGCACGCAGCTCGAAGGCATCGCGCTCGCTCAGCCAGTCGCTTACCCATTCGCATGCGGCGTCCGTTCACCACCTTTGAGCACCATATCGCCGCGTGTGCGTGTAGGAAAAGCGCGGCAGCGTGCGCCGCTGTCTCGACTTCGCGCTCGCATTCGCTAAGAGCCTTGGCGCATGAGTTTCAACACTTTTGGACGCATATTACGCTTCACCACCTGGGGTGAAAGCCACGGACCGGGCCTCGGCGTGGTGCTTGACGGCTGCCCGCCGGGCATTCCCCTGCGCGAAAAGGACATCCAGCCCTTCATGGATGCGCGCAAGCCGGGGCAGAACAAGTTTACCACCCAGCGTAAGGAACCCGATGCGGTGCGCATCCTTTCGGGTGTGTTCACAACCTCTGAAGGCGATCAGGTGACGACCGGTACGCCGATCCACCTGATGATCGAGAACACCGATCAGCGATCAAAGGATTATTCAGAGATCGCGCAATCCTATCGCCCGGGCCATGCCGATTACACCTATGACGCGAAATACGGCATTCGCGATTACCGTGGCGGCGGGCGCAGCTCTGCGCGCGAAACCGCAGCGCGCGTGGCGGCGGGCGCGGTGGCTCGGCTGATCATCCCGGAAGTGACGATCACCGGCTATGTCTGCGAACTGGGCGGCGACCGGATCGAGCGCGATGCGATCAATTTCGAGAATATCAGCCAGAACCCGTTCTTCTGCCCCGACAGCTGGGCCGCCAAACGCTGGGAAGAGCTGGTCGAGACGGCTCGCAAGGGTGGATCATCGCTTGGCGCGGTGGTTGAATGCGTGGCCGAAGGCGTGCCCGCCGGATGGGGCGCACCGCTCTATGCCAAGCTCGACAGCGAACTGGCCGCAGCGATGATGAGCATCAACGCGACCAAGGGCGTTGAAATCGGCGACGGGTTCGAAGCGGCGCGCCTCACCGGCGAACAGAACGCCGATGCGATGAGCCCCGGCCCCGATGGCAAGCCAATCTTCGCCTCCAACCATGCAGGCGGGACAGCGGGCGGCATCTCTACCGGACAGCCGGTGGTCTGCCGGGTGGCGTTCAAGCCGACCTCGTCAATCCTGACCCCGGTGGATTCGATCACCTCTGATGGCGAGGCAACGCAGGTGCGCACCAAGGGCAGGCACGATCCGTGCGTCGGCATCCGCGGAACCCCGGTGGTCGAGGCGATGATGGCGCTGGTGCTGGCAGACCAAAAGCTGATGCACCGGGCGCAGGTGGGATAGGCCCGGCTTTGCGGATCGTCCTCACCGGGTCCTCTGGCCGCATTGGCCGCGCGATCTTTGGAGCGCTGGCGGGTGAGCACGAGGTCATCGGGATTGACCGCAATGTCTTTTCGACGACGCGGGTGATTGGCGATTGCGCAGACCCGGAATTGCTGAGGCCAGCGCTCGAAGGTGCCGATGCGGTGATCCATGCCGCTGGCCCGCATGCCCCGCATGTGGATGTGGAGCCGGATGCTGAGTTTGAGCGGGTCAATGTCGAGGGCACAGCCGCGCTCTATGACCTGGCGCGCGAGGCCGGGGTGCAGCGTTTCGTCTATACCAGCACCACCGCGCTTTATGGCTATGCGATCACACCGGGCGAGTGCACTTGGGTGGATGAAACGACCGAGCCGCAACCCAAGAGCATCTATCATCGCACCAAGCTTGCCGCAGAACAGCTGCTCGAACACTCAGCGAGCGCGGCCCTGCCCGTCAGCGTGATCCGCATGTCGCGCTGTTTTCCAGAAGCCGCGCCCTTGATGGCGCTCTATCGCCTCCACCGCGGAGTGGATGCGCGCGATGTGGGGAGTGCGCACGCTCTCGCGCTGTCTCATACGGGCGAGCCGTTTGAGCGGTTTGTGGTGTCAGGCGCGACGCCCTTTGGGCGCGAGGATTGTGATGGTTTGGCAAATGCCGCCCCTGATGTGATCCGCGCGCGCGTGCCGCACTTGGCGCAGGAGTTCGATCGGCTGGGCTGGGCGCTGCCGCGCTCGATCGACCGCGTATACAGTTCGGCCAAGGCGCAGGCCGCTTTGGGCTGGGAACCGCGCTGGGGTTTTGAAGAGGTGATCGCGCAGTTTGAACGCGGCAGCATCGAGGTGCTGCCCCCAGGCTCTACCTATAACGAACGCAGCGAGTGATCAGCCTGCCCGCGAATACGCCTCAGCAACGAAGCTGCGTACTTCGTCATCAAATTCCTCAGCGCTTTCCAGCCGCACCCTGTGGCTGCACATCGCATTGTAAGTCTCAAGCCGCCCAGCAGCTTCATCACCCTTAAGCGAAAGGCCAAGGTCCACCCTCGTCTTGGTTGCGGGAGTGATGAGTGCGAATTGCTTCTTGCGACGCAGCGATACGCTCGCTTTCTTGGGCGCGATCTCCACGTCTGCACCCAGCCCCTTTGCAAATTCGACAATGGCATCGTGGATCGGTTTGAGCCCCGCTTTCGGCCCGGCATATTGCTCTGCCACAAGGTCGACCGGCTTATCATCGGCAAGCGCCTTTGCCGCGACCAGATTGGCAAAACCATGCGTCATGCCGTGATCGCTCTTGAGCAAGGTGACGATCTTGCCGTGCTTGTCGAGCCCCGATGCCGCGACAATCGCCAACCACTCTTCCAGCGGCCTGCCGGTTTTCTCCGGCATGTTCGCGATCATGCTCGCTGCCATTTCTTCGGGCGTCGCCATCAGATTTGTCTCCCCTTCTGTGCAGCAGATGCCATAGCATGCGTAAGGCCGCTGCAACGACCCCATACTTAGCCGCGCGAACCGCCCAATCGAAAACCTCGATATCCGCGATCGGACATCTCTGTTGGGATTGCGGGTGGCCGCTCCCAATATCTCAGGAACAAAAGGGCAGCTGCGCGATTATGTAGCTGTGCAGCGGTTGGCGAAAGTCGCTGGCTGACACCCTCTCAAAGCCTCCCGGCTTCCACCGGGTCGCCAGAAAGCCCAAGGCCTGACACCCCCCTCCCTCCGAGTCACGCCTTGGGCTTTCGTTTTTAAGGGTCGCTTGCACCGCCAGGACGGGCAGGAGCTGGGCTTTCATTCGTCAAATCGATCAATCAGCGCATATTAATCGATTGGACTGGTCAACTCCAATCCATCATCGTCCTGCCATCAAACACAGCTATTTTCCGAGTCCCCTTAGATACAGGAGAGAATTCCATGGATGCGAAGACTGGTGAAATGAGTGGCTGCCCGTTCCACGGTGATGGTGGAACCCGCACGCTGCTTGGCCGCACCAATAAGGATTGGTGGCCCGAGGCAACCCAGCTCGATCTGCTGACCGAAGAAGGCAAGTCCGCCAACCCTTATGGCGAAGACTTCGATTACGCAGCCGCTTTCAACGCCATCGATTACAACGCGCTCAAGGCTGACCTGACCGCGCTGATGACCGACAATCAGGACTGGTGGCCGGCGGATTATGGTCACTATGGCCCGTTCTTCATCCGCATGGCATGGCACGCAGCCGGCACCTATCGCACCGGCGATGGCCGTGGCGGTGCAGGCAGCGGTCAGCAGCGTTTTGCCCCGCTCAACAGCTGGCCGGATAACGGCAACCTCGACAAGGCGCGCCGCCTGCTTTGGCCGATCAAGCAGAAATACGGCAAAGGCATCAGCTGGGCTGACCTGTTCATTCTTGCCGGCAATGTCGCGATTGAAAGCATGGGCGGCCCGGTCTTTGGTTTCGGCGGTGGCCGTCCTGACGTGTACGAGCCGGAAATGGTCTATTGGGGCACCGAAGATCAGTGGGTGAACGAAGGCGTTGCAACGCGTATCCGCCCGGATGATGGTGCAACTCTGGAAGACCCGCTGGCAGCGATCCAGATGGGTCTCATCTATGTCAATCCGGAAGGCCCAGGCGCCAACCCGCACGACGATGAAGGCATGGCCCGCGACATGCGCCGGACCTTTGCCAACATGGCCATGAATGACGAGGAAACCGTCGCTCTGGTCGCAGGTGGTCACGCCTTTGGTAAAGCACACGGTGCACAGCCTGCCGACACATTCTCGGAAAGCCCCGAGAGCGAAGCTCTGCACCAGCAGGGCTTTGGCTGGCTCACCGATGCTGATGAGATCGCCAAGGGTCACATCACGACTTCGGGTATCGAAGGCGCTTGGTCGAACAATCCGACCGCATGGAGCCACGACTATTTCCGTCTGCTGTTCAAGTACGATTATGAACTCGTGCAGAGCCCGGCAGGCGCGAACCAGTGGCAACCGATCAATCAGTCGGAAGAAGACATGGCACCCGATGCTCGCGATCCGAGCAAGAAGGTCCCGACGATGATGACCACGGCGGACATGGCGCTCAAGCGTGATCCGGAATACGCCAAGATTTCGAAGCGTTTCCTTGAAAACCCTGAGCAGCTCGACGATGCGTTCGCACGCGCATGGTTCAAGCTGTGCCACCGCGATATGGGCCCGAAAGCCCGTTATCAGGGCCCGGAAGTTCCTGCTGAAGACCTGCTCTGGCAGGATCCGATCCCGGCTGGCGCTGCGCCTTCAGATGCTGATGTCGATGCCTTCAAGGCTGCGATCCTCGGCAGCGGCCTGACCATCAGCGAGCTTGTGAAGGCCGCATGGGCGTCCGCTTCGACCTACCGCAAGTCGGATCACCGCGGCGGCGCCAATGGCGCTCGTGTTCGCCTTGATCCGCAAAGCGGCTGGGCTGCCAACGATCCGGAAGAACTGGCCAAGGTTCTCGCCAAGATCGACGAACTGCGCGGCTCGATGAGCATGGCAGACGCGATCGTTCTGGCTGGTTCGGCAGCGGTTGAGAAAGCGGCAAGCGATGCCGGCTTTGCAGTGAGCGTTCCGTTCACCGGTGGCCGCGGCGATGCCAGCGCCGAACAGACCGATGCAGAAAGCTTTGCCCCGCTTGAGCCGATTGCAGATGGTTTCCGCAACTATCTCAAGACCAAGCTCAGCGTGAAAACGGAAGACATGCTGATCGACAAGGCGCACCTGCTTGGCCTGTCACTGCCTGAACTCACCGTTCTGGTTGGCGGCATGCGCGTCCTTGGCGCGAATTCGGGCAACACGTCGCACGGTGTCTTCACCGACCGTGTTGGTCAGCTGACGACGGACTTCTTCACAAACCTCCTCGACATGAGCACCAAGTGGACGCCGGTCGATGGTTCGGGCGATGAAGAATATGTCGGAACCGACCGCGCAAGCGGTGCGACCAGGTTCACCGCCACCCGCGCTGACCTGATCTTCGGTTCGAACTCACAGCTGCGTGCGCAGGCTGAAGTCTACGCCGAAAACGGTGCCGAAGAGAAGTTCGTCAACGACTTCGTCGCCGCATGGGTCAAGGTCATGAACGCCGATCGCTTCGACGTTTAAGGCTTAACCGAACAAGCCCCCCACCCGGCCCCGCTCTCTGATCGGGTCCGGGTCACAAGAGGCCCCCGGCACTCCCTTCGCAGTGGGACGCCGGGGGTCTTTGTTGTTTTAGCGATTGGAAAGTTTGACAAATCTGGGCAAAGCGCGCCGCATGAACCTGCAGACCAATTCATTCGCATACTCGCCGCGCGCCCGGCAGGTCGCTGCGATCATCGCCCTATTTGCCTTTGCCGCTCTTGCGGTTCAGCCCGCGCTGGGTGAGTTCAGCTATTTCGTGAACCTTGCCAACATGCTTCGGTTCTTCACGATCTGGGGGAACATTGCAGCCTGCGCATTGATGGCGGCAATTGCCCTTGGGCGCACGCCATCTCAGGGAACCATGGCCGCGCTTGTCACGATGATGACGGTGATCGGATCGATCTACTGGTCGCTGCTCGCTGATATGCACCATCCCACCGGGATTGATCGCATCACCAACCAGTTCCATCACACCTTTGTGCCTGTGGCGAGCGTGCTTTTCTGGCTGCGCTTCACACCGCGAGCAAGCTCAACCTTTGCCTTGGTCCCGGCGATTATGGTTCCGCCGCTCAGCTATGTTGCGTTTGCCTTGCTGCTGGGTCAGATCACCGGCTTTTATGCGTATTTCTTCGTCGATCTGACCGAGCTTGGTTGGACCCGGTTCTTGCTCAACAATGCTGGGCTTGCGGTGTTTTTTGCCGCGCTCGGCGCTGTGCTCGTGTCGATCAAGAATTGGCTGGAACCGATGATTGGCGAGCCATCACAGCCAGCCAGCCTCGCGTAGCTCGCTCACCTGAGCGCGGCTGACCGGCGCTTCGAGACCGCCGGGCAGGACCAGCCGCACATTGCGCCCTTCGCGGCGCACATCCTCAACCGCCAGCCGTGCGACCCACCAGCTGCGATGCACCTGCCGCCCGTCGACCTCGGCCATATGCGCCATCGCATCGCGCAGCCGCATCAAGACCAGTTCTGAGCCAAGCGCGGTGTGCACACGGACATAGTGATCTTCCATCTCCAGGGCGATGACATCGCTTCCCAGCGCTGCGGGAAGTTGGTCGAGCAAGGGATTGGGCTGGTCGGGCATGGGGGCAGGCATTGGCACCGCATCGGCAGAAGTGGTTGGCCCCGACGCGGGCTCGTGAACGCTCGCCGAGGCGCTGGCCGCCGCTTCCTTGCGCATTTCGAGCGCGTAAAACAGCGCCGTCACGCCTCCACCAACAATGAACACATAGAAATACCGCGTAACCGCCTGTTCCAGCGAAGGCCAAGGGACATCGCCAGGCAGGAACGCCATGATCCACACCACCGTGGTCATCGGAACGGTTCCGATCGCAACAGCAAACAACCAGAGCGGAGCGCGAGGCAGGTCTAGCGCTCGATCAAGCCTGTCGACCAGAAAGCTCATCGGGCTGTAAATCGCATAGCCGACATAAGCGAAAGCCAGCCAGCTCACCAGGCGGACGGCCAGAGGTTGCTCGAAACTGCCAAAGGGCCCGATCAGGGCGAGCAAAAGGCCAATCACGGTCATGATCGAAAGATCGATCATGACTTTGCGCAAGACAGGGCGGGACGGCTCGCTCATCACACGCAAAACTGCCTGCCCATTCGCGCTTCGTAAAGTGGCAAAGGGCGCTTTTCTCAGCACAATCTGCGCATTTCGCGAAAGCTGCGGGCTCATCGCGCAGACAAGATTGCTGGCGAACGGGGTGCGGTCATTCTGGTGCTCAACACCGACATAAGGAGCCACCGCAATGACCACTGTTTCCGCTATCATGCCGTTTCCCGAATTTTTGAAAGCCGGCCCTAAACCTGCCTTTGATATCAGCCCGCGCCTCCGTGCGATCGTCATGATCGCTGCAAGCGTGATGACGCTGACAGTCTTTTACGCGCTGTTTCGCGGCCTCACCGGCCTTGCCCCTTCGCATCCCAATGCACGCCATCTCGCGATCATCATCCATGTTGCAACCGTTATCCCGGCGATTCCCTTGGGCGGCTTCCTGCTGCTCGCGAGAAAGGGCACCGGGTGGCACAAACGGCTTGGCAAGGTCTGGGTTGGCCTGATGGTCACGACAGCTTTTTCCACCCTGTTCATTCAAACCGGTGGCACGTTCAGCTTCATTCACATCTTCGTGCCGATGACCTTGTGGGCATCATACAAGCTGATCACGACCGCACGGCGCGGCGATATGAAGGGACACAAGAAAGAGATCCTCAGCCTTTATCTTGGCGCCTTGATGATCCCCGGCATTGTCAGCATGGCGCTTCCGGGACGGATGATGAATGTCTGGCTGTTCTGGTAAACCGGTTTGGGGCGCCGCTACTTCGCGCGTTTCAGCACGAGGTAAAGCGCCCCTTCGCCGCCATGGCGGATATGCGCGCGGCGCACCGCGGCGATGGCGTCAGCATGGTGGCTTACCGCTAACCAGTCGAGCAGCTTGGCGCGGATCGCCCCGCGCTTGGTCGCGCGGTCGGCGGGATCAGCTGGCCTCTCGCGGCCCGCAATGATCAGCACCACGCGCGCTCCCATAAGCCGGGCCTGATCGATCCCGTCCATGATCCTGCCATAGGCCGAATCGAGCGAGTGGCCGTGCAGATCGAGCGTATAGTCAGGCGCGATCTGCCCCGCCTTGAGCTTGCGGTTCCAGTGCGAATCGAGCCCCGGATCCTGTCTGATGCGCGCCGGTTTGCTGGCCGCTTGGGGTTGACCCCTTGGCCGCACGGGCGGTTTTGGCGCGGCGGGTTTGGGTTTTACCATTGGCGGCGTGCTCTTGGGCTTGGCCGCTTTTGCAGGCGGTGAGGCAATCGGCGCGGTCTTGCCGGGCATGGGCGTCACGCTTTGCGCAAGCCGCGCCCAGGCGGCCTGTTCCGCCTCGCTAAGGCCGCGAGGGACGCTCATTGGCCAGAATTGAGGCGAGCAACCGTGCCCTTGGGCAAAAGCAGCAGAGCACGCCCGCGCGCGCTCATCCCGCCTGCGATCTCACGCGCATCAGCGCCAGCGCCCCAGAACGTGTCGAACCGGTTCGCGCCCTTGATCGCCCCGCCAGTGTCCTGCGCGATCCACAATCCGTCTGCGACATCGCGGTCCATGTCGAGCCAAACGGGCGCGCCAAGCGGGACGAAGGCGGGGTCTGCAGCAACCGACGTTTCGCGCCGCACGGGCACGCCAAGCGCGCCCAAGGGGCCATCGCCGGTCAATTCGCGAAAGAAGATCCAGCTTTTGTTGAGCCGCATCAGCTCGCGGCCTTCCTCGGGGTTTTCGCGGATATAGGCCATGATGCCCTGCATCGATCCGGGATATTGGCCCGGACCATCACCCAAAAGCCCGCGCTCGCGCATGACGCCGCCGATACCGGTATAACCGCGCCCGTTTTGCCCGGCATAGCCGATGCGGATCACGTCCCCTTCTGGCGTGCGCAGACGGCCCGACCCCTGAATTTGCAGGAAGAAGAACTCAACCGGATCAGCCGCCCAGCCGATCACGGGGACACGCCCTGAAAGCGCGCCATCCTCAATCGCGGCCCGATCAGGATACAGTTCGAAATTGCCGTTCGCATCATAGCGTCCCAAGAGCGGGCGACCGGTGCGTTGTTCTGCTGGAATGTCTGCGGTCCAACCGCGCGTCAGATCATCGGGCAAGGCGTAGACAGGCACATCATAGCCCGGCCTGCGGGTCCGGCTGCCAAGGATTTCGGGTTCGAAATATCCGGTCGCAAAGGCGCTGCCATCGCCGATGCGCGCAGTTTCAAAGTGCGTCTGGAAGAACTGCGGCGCATCGCTTAGCGGCCAATCGAGAGCGGCCTCACAAGCCGGGCGCCAGTCCTCTCCATATGCAAGGCCGCTTGCATCCTCGCGCGAAAGCAGCTGCGGGCACGAATCGATGAAGCCTGCAAGCGCGGTCCCTGCATCGTCTCCATCAATCCCAAGCGCGCCAACGCTGGGCCCGCGCACCACGCCAGCCAAAGCCGCGCTTGCAGCAGACGGTACAGGCGGAGGCGCGCTGACAACGGGGCGCGGAGGATTGGATTCGGGCACCAACCGGATGCAGCCGGTAAGCAGGATCAAGGAAGCGATTGCAACGCCAAGGCCAGCGCCAATCGATGGAGTGTTGTGATGTTTGGTATCAGGCCCCGCTAACCGGATCACTCCGGCATCGTGCGACCGCCCGACAAACACGGCGGATCAGCCTTCGTCGGTTTCGTCGAGAACCCAGTTGGGATCGCTCGAACCGATATTGCGGCTGAAGGTCCATACATCGCGGCTTTCAACAGCATCGTCGAGCGAGCCTGCAACGACATTGCCGTCCTTGTCGCGGGTCACAGCGGCGATATCCGCCACAAACAGCATCGCGATCCGGGCCATGCGGCCTTCCATCGATGCTGAGTGGACACGGGTTTCCTCGATCCGGATCAGCTTGTTATCAAGCGTGTGACCGGCCGCCTCGCGGGCATCGATCGCAGCGGTAAAACCGTCATAGACATCATCATCGCACAGGTCGCGCAAAGTGTCCTTGTCGCCCTGCCAGAATGCTTCGAGCACCATTTCATACGCGCCCTTCGCGCCGTCTACGAACTGGCTGATATCGAACGAGCGATCTGCATTGGCGATCTCGCGCACGCCGCGTTCCACCGCTGGCATTGCGCCTTCGAGTTCAACCACGCGCTGCGGCGCAGGCTGAGCGGCCTGCGGGCTAAGCGGCGAAGGCGTGGTCGCATTGTCGCCAGCATCAAAGCGCTGCGGCACCGATTCCTCTTCATGTTCTGCGCGGCGCCCAAGGACTGAGTAAAGCCTCAGGCCCAGAAAGGCTGCGATCATGGCGAGGATGACGATTTCTAGAATCACGATATAACCTTGATACCCTTTCGGTGCGTGCGTTAGCACACGCTTGCTGCTGGTAGTCTGAATGCCGTTTATACGCCGCTATAGCCTAATATAGTTACGCAGCGCATTCTACCAAGATGCGTCTCGTTCCATAAATAGGCGTCAAATTCAATTCGCCAACGGCAAATCACGTGCACTTTGAGGCAAAATGGTGCGGATTGGTGGCATATACGGCGGGAAATCTCCTCCACGCGGCCCCATTGCCTGCACGCCTTGCGGCTGCTAGGCGCGCGCACTTGATACAAAAGCGTTTCACGGCGCAACAAAAGCGCGCTCCCAAAACGCACCCTTAGCCAGACGATACGAAAGACTGACACCATGGCCGAAGAAGGCGACGTTCTTACCAATCTCGACAATGCAAATGCTGGCGCCAATGGCGCAGACACTCAGCCGGCAGCCGCGATCATCACGCAATATATAAAAGACATGTCGGTCGAGAACCCCAACGCGCCTGATGTCTATCAATGGACCGATCAGCCCAAGGTGGATGTGCAGTTCAACATTGGCGCACAGCCCAAGGGCGAAGAAGTGACCGAGGTCGAGCTGAAGATCAACGTCACTGCCATGACGGACAAGGGCGCAGCCTACGCTGTCGAACTGTCCTATTGCGGTCTAGTTGGCATTCGCAACGTTCCCGAAGAGCAAGCGCACGCCTTTCTGTTCGCAGAAGCGCCGCGTATCCTCTTCCCGTTCGCTCGCCGTGTGATGGCTGATGCCGTTCGCGATGCAGGCTTCCCGCCGCTGATGGTCGATCCGATCGACTTCAACGCGCTTTATGTTCAGCAGCTTCAGGCCCGCCGTCAGCAAGATGCTGCGGCAGCAGGCGGTGACACCCCGCCCGCGCCAACGGGCAACGCCTGAATTGATACCAAGGCGGGCCTGAAGAGATGAGCCTGCTCAAGAATGTCGGGACCATCGGGTCGCTGACCTTGCTCAGCCGTATCGCCGGGATGGCGCGCGAGATGATCTTCTCGCGCGTGCTTGGCGCTAATGCGGTGACAGATGCGTGGTTTCAGGCCTTCATCATCCCCAATGTCTTTCGCCGCCTGTTTGCCGAAGGCGCATTTTCGGCTGCCTTTGTACCGATGTTTTCAAAGCGGCTGCATGGGTCTGATGATCCTGAAAAGGGCATGGAGGAAGCACGCAGTTTTTCAGCCGATGTGCTGAGCGTGTTCCTGCCTGTTCTTATCGCGCTGGTCGCGGTCTTTGAAATCGCGATGCCGGGCGTGATCTGGTTGCTCTCGGAAAAGCCGGTTGACCCTGAAACCTATCCGCTGGCGGTCGATTTCGCGCGGATCATGTTCCCTTACATTATCCTTGTCAGCCTGGTGACGCTGTTCACCGGGATGCTCAATTCGGTCTCACGCTTTGCACCGGGGGCAAGCTTTCCGATCATCCTCAACCTTGTGCTGATCGCGGCGCTGCTTGCAGGCGAATGGTTTGCAGCAACAACCGGCGCCAGCATTCAGCAGATCGCATACGGCATCGCCTGGGCCGTGACCGGTGCAGGTGTGATGCAGCTTGCATGGCTGTATTACTGGACCCGCGTGGAGGGCTTCCGGCCCAAGCTGCTATGGCCGCGCATCACGCCAGAGGTGAAGCGGCTTTCGATCATCGCGCTGCCTGCTGCGATTGGTGGAGGCGCGTATCAGATCAACACTTTGGTGCAGCTCTATTTCCTCAACCAGTTGGAAGATGGCTCGGTCAGTTACATGAATTACGCTGACCGGCTGAACCAATTGCCGCTGGGTATCATTGGCATTGCGCTGGCGACGGCGATCTTGCCGAACCTGTCGAAGTTCATTGGCAATGAGGACGAAGACAAGGCGGCAAGCCTGCAATCGGATGCGATTGAGCTTGCGATGCTGCTGACGATCCCGGCAGCAGTTGCGCTTGCGATCTGTGCCGAACCGTTTGTGACGATGATTTTCCAGGGCGGACGGTTTGATCTGTCGGATGCAAGCTCAACCGGGCAAGTGCTGGCCGCGCTGGTTCTGGGCTTGCCTGCCTATGTGCTGGTCAAGGTGCTGGTGCCCAATTTCTACGCGCGCGCTGACACGCGCACGCCGGTGGTTGCTGCGTTCATCTCGCTTGGCGTGTTCATCACCTTCAACGTGCTGCTGCTTGATACATATGGCGTTGTCGGCGTGGCCTATGCCAGCGTGATCGGCGCATGGATCAATGTGGGCTTCCTGCTCGTCGTCCTTGCCATAAGAGGGCATTACCGGATGCCGTTCGTGCTGCTGCTGCGCCTTGCGCGACAGGTCTTGGCCGCAGCAGCCATGGGCGCAGCCTTGTTCTACACCAGCGACCTGCTAACGGGCTGGTATTCAGCCGGGCTCTTCGCTCGGCTGGGTGCGCTGCTCGTTCTCGTCGCAGCCGCCGCAATCGTCTATTTCGGCCTTGCCTTCGCGCTTCGGGCGATCGATCGCCAGCGCATCGCCACACTTACGAAGAAAGCAAACTGATCCATGCGTGTCGTCTCTGGCATCCAGCCCACCGGAAAGCCTCACCTTGGCAATTACCTTGGCGCGATCGTCAATTATGTGAAGCTCCAGGACGAAGCGAATGCTGCTGGTGGTGAGTGCTTTATCTTCCTCGCTGATCTGCACGCGATTTCGCAGCCGCATGATCCGGCGGAATTGACGCAGAACACGCGCGAAATGGTCGCCACTCTGGTCGCCTGCGGGGTCGATCCATCCAAGACTGTCCTGTTCAACCAGGCACAGGTCCCCGCACATGCGGAATTGCAATGGCTGCTCAACGGCACCGCGCGGATGGGCTGGCTCAACCGCATGACGCAGTGGAAGGACAAGGCGGGCAAGAACCGCGAAGGCCAATCGGTCGCCCTGTTCACTTATCCGGTGCTGCAGGCCGCAGACGTCCTGCTGTATCAGGCAACGCATGTGCCGGTGGGCGAAGACCAGAAACAGCATCTGGAGCTCGCCCGCGACATTGCGCAGAAATTCAACAATGATTTCTGCACCGAGGACGCGCCGCTCTTCACCCTGCCTGAACCGTATATCCCGCCTGCTGCGGCGCGTATTATGAGCCTGCGCGATGGTTCAGCGAAGATGTCAAAATCGGACCCCTCGGAAATGAGCCGTATCAGCCTCACTGACGATGCAGACACGGTGATGAAGAAGATCAAGAAAGCGAAAACCGATCCAGAGCCCCTGCCTTCAGAAGAAGCGGGTCTGGAAGAGCGGGCCGAGGCGAAGAACCTTGTCGGCATATACGGCGCTCTGACAGGCAAGAGCACGGCAGAGGTGCTGGCCGAACATGGCGGTCAGGGCTTTGGCGCGTTCAAGCCCGCGCTTGGTGAAGTGCTGGTCGAAACGCTCGCTCCGATCAATGCGCGCTTTATGGAACTCAAGGATGATCGCGAAGCGCTTGATGCAATCCTTGCCCGCGGCGCTGCCCAAGCTCGCGAGCGCGGCATCCCGACGCTTGATGCGGCATACAAGGCATTGGGGCTGGTGCGCGGCTGATAGGCGGCGCGGCCGCGATCCAGCTGTTCTGTTCAAACCCGGTTCACACCAACTGTTTAGGTATCGCGGTCACAGTGACCGTTCGTGCGTCAGGGTCACCATAGGGGTCTTTGCGAAGCTCAGCGTTGAGCGGCGCGAGAACATTCGAGGGTTCGACACATGGTCATTGGCAAGCCCTGCCGGTGCGTCCCAATCCGACGTCGCACTGGCGAATTGACGAAGGATATGCCATGGAACGAAATGCTATGACGCCGCGTTTGAAACCTATGAGCCGAATCTCGCGCCTTTTGCTCGCTAGCCTGGCGACCGCCTCGCTCGCGGCCTGTGCTCCGACATTCAAGGCTGACGTTTCACGCTTCCAGGCGCAATTGCCAGCCCCGCAAGGTCAGAGCTTTGCAGTTGTTGCAGAAGATCCCGCGCTTGTCGGCGGGCTTGAATTTGCGCTGTATGCCGATCTGGTCGCCGCCGAAATGGCAGAGCTTGGCTACACGCCCGCTGCTACGCCAGAGACCGCCAACCTGCTGGTCCGGTTTGATTACGGGGTCGACAATGGCCGCGAACGTGTGCGCACATCTGGGTTTGCGGGCGATCCGTTCTTCAGGCCTTGGGGCCGGTTTGGCGGCTTTGGCTTCCGCCGCGCTTATGCGTTCGGCTTTTATGACCCCTTCCTTGCAGGCCCCGAAGTGCGCAGCTTCACAGTCTACACCTCGGATGTCGAATTGAAGATCGACAATGCCGCGACGGGTGAACGGCTGTTCGAAGGATCGGCTCAGGCCGTGTCGCGCTCAAACCGCCTGCAATCGCTGGTTCCCAACCTGGTCGATGCGATCTTCACCGATTTTCCTGGCAATTCGGGCGAAACCCTGCGCATCACGATACGCGAAGACGGCAAGACGGTTAAGCCGCGCGACTAATCAAAGACAACCACCCCTTGGACGGGAAGAAGGGCGGCGCAAGGGATCAGTGCCGCCCTTTTTGTTTTAGCCATTTCTGTTTGGGAGAGCGGCCTTCTGGTGCATTGATTTGCCACTGCGAGCGCCGCAATGATGATCGCGTTTATGGCCCATAGATCACCAATCATGGCAGCAGCGCTTTTGGGAGCGGGGATCTGCGCGCTGGGCGCCACTCAACCCGCTTCAGCGCAGGCCGCTGCGAGCGAGCGTGTCTTTGTCGATTTGGGGCGCTGGACAATCTACGAAGATACGCGCGCAAGCTCCCCGCGCAATTGTGTGATGCGCAGCCCGCAGCGAAATCAGGCAAGTCTTGCCTATCGCAAAATTGGGACGAACCCTGCGCAAATGAGCATCAGCACGCCCCGGAGCAATTCTGTCTTTGTGGGTGATGTGGTCTTTGCCTTTGACGAACGCGCGTTCGAAGGGCGCGTTCAAGGTCCCGGGGTTTACGCGCCGTTGGGAAATGGAACCGCTATAGAAGAGGCCTTTCGAGCAGCGCGCACTCTAACGGTGCGCCGCGGCGAAATCGTCGTCGCGCAGATTTCCTTGCAAACCAGCAGCGCGGGTTTTCGCCTGCTCAAACAATGCGCCGAACAGGGGCGGATGGGCATTAGCCGCGCACAGGCTGATGAGGCGCGCAATCAGGCGCCAGGTGCTTTGGGGCGTGCTGGGGGGCGTTCTGAACGGCGCGAGACGCCTGCATCCGCCGCACCAAGCGAAGAAAGAGCCACCGAAACCGCCGCCGCGCCCCCGCAGCGCGAAGCATTGCCGCCCCCACCAAGCTTGGCCCGACCGCCGCGCCCGCGCAATACGCAAAGCTGGATCACGGCAAGAGATATTCGCTCGAATCAAGCCTCCGGCACAGTGCGGTTCACTCTTCAGATCAATGCCAGAGGACGGGTGGAGGAATGTTCGATTGACCAATCAAGCGGGTCATCTTCGCTTGATGCGCAAACTTGTAGACTGCTGAAACGCCGCGCCCGTTTTGACCCTGCGCATGACCCCAGTGGCAACGCCGCGCCGGGCAGCTTTTCTTCCTCAGTGCGTTGGGCACAGCCCGAATAGCGGCCTAGAGTTTGGCGTGACCGCCAGTCGAGCCAAACCCGCCCTCGCCGCGTTCGGTTTCGTCCAGTTCATCGACTTCGTCCCATACCGCTTGAACCACAGGGGCAAGCACCAATTGCGCGATGCGATCGCCGCGCTTGATCTCAAACTCGCGAATGCCGTGATTGATCAGCAGGATCAGCAATTCGCCGCGATAATCGCTGTCAATCGTGCCGGGCGTGTTGGGGACGGTGATCCCGTGCTTGAAGGCAAGTCCTGAACGCGGACGCACCTGGATTTCATACCCGTCAGGTATGGCCAGCGCGAAACCGGTGGGGACAGCAAAGCGTTGTCCTGACTGTAGGGTCACATCCTCGGCTGCGACCACATCCATTCCCGCAGCCCCGCTTGTTGCATAAGATGGAACAGGGAGGCCCTCTCCATGAGGGAGGCGTTTGATCTGGACCTGTACCATGCCGCATTGACTCCTAGGCGTTTTCGCTGAGCGATTTTGTCACACGCTCCATTAACGCCATTGCCACCTGAGCCTTAGGCATTTCATCGAGGCTTTCCACACCATCGGCGCTAACGATATGAACACGGTTGGCATCACCGCCCATCACATCGCCTGATACATCGTTGGCGATAATCCAGTCGCACGCCTTGCGTTTGCGCTTTTGCTTGGCATGCGCGAGAACGTCATCGGTCTCTGCGGCGAAGCCGATCACAAGCGCGGGACGGTTAGAGGCTGCTGCAAGATTGGTGAGAATGTCGGGGTTTTCGGTCAGCATCAAGGCCGGCGGAGCCGAACCGCGCTTCTTGATCTTTTCGTCCCTGTATTCCTTCGGGCGCCAGTCGGCGACCGCGGCGACCATCACCGCAACATCAGCCGGGAGAGCCCGCTTGACCGCGCTCGACATTTCCTCGGCGCTTTCGACATCGATCCGGGTCACTCCTTCAGGCGTTTTGAGAGCGACCGGACCAGCCACCAAGGTAACATCCGCGCCAAGCGCGGCAGCAGCTGCGGCCACGGCAAAGCCCTGTTTGCCGCTCGAACGGTTGGCAATGTAGCGAACCGGGTCAATCGATTCCCAAGTCGGCCCGGCGGTCACCAGCACCCGGCGCCCTTCGAGCGGGCGATGCGCATCGTCGACATCGAAACTACCGGCGATCTCCGCTTCGTCTGCCTCGATAGTCTCGACCTTATCCGGTGCGGCTTTCTTGGCGGCGATCTTCTTGGGAGCAGGCTTCTTCTTTTCGTCCTGCGGTGTCTCTTCGTCCGGCTCTTCAACCTCTTCAGGGGCAAGCCGCCGATCATCAACCTCGTGATTGATCGCTTCGGGATCGATAGGCGGTGCAGCCTTGCCCTTGCCTTTTGTCGCAAGCGGAGAGCCTGCAAGGTCCGGATTGAACTCGATATCCTCGTCTTCAAGCTCGGCGTCTTCGGGCAATTCCTCTTCGCCCAATGCCTCAAGCTCGGCTTCGATTTCCTCAGCGCTGCGCTTGTCGGTTGAACGCGGGATAATGCGCGACAGCAGCCCGCCCAGACCGCCGCTGCCGGCCTCGGCGCTGTCATCTTCAGGTTCCAGCGCTTCGATCTCGCCCGCGCTTGCCGCATCGTTCGCAGCAACAGGCGCGGCCGCCTCTTCCTCGACCTCGATCCCGAAATGCGCCGCGATCTGTCGCCAGATGGCATTGGGTTCCGGCAGGCGGCCATAGCCAAATTCACCGCAGGCCATCGCGCCTTCATCCGGGTGCATGACAGTCACACCGGATTGCTTGAGCGCATCGACATTGCGCTGGGTTGAGGCATGCTCCCACATCTTCACGTTCATCGCCGGAACCGCCAGGACCGGCTTGTTGGTCGCAAGGATCAATGTGGTTGCAAGATCATCCGCAATGCCCGCTGCCATCTTGGCCATCAGATCAGCGGTCGCCGGGCAAACAACCACAAGGTCGGCTTCGCGCGACAATTCGATGTGCCCCATCTCGACCTCATTCTTGAGATCGAACAGCGAGGTGTAGACTTGATTTTCGCTAAGCGCTGCCAGCGACATCGGGGTGACGAATTGCTGACCACCCTTGGTGACAACACATGTGACATCACCGCCGCCTTTGCGGATCAGACGAACAAGCTCGCACGATTTGTAAGCCGCGATCCCGCCGCCTACGACCAGCAAAATTTTTGGGCCTGCACCGCTCACTACCCGCTAAGCTCCATCCAACCGATCCCGGAAAACCCCGTCTAGCCGCCGCAATCACTTGCGCCAACCCCAGCTTTCCACTGGCCTAGGATGGTTAAAATAGTGCTTATGCCCGCGCTTTATCCGGTTTGCTCATCCTGGGGGTTGAGCCTTGTGGCAAACCGACCCCATAAAGCGCAGCCAGAGGGGAAAATTCATGCAACTCGCACTTCGCATTGCGCTCACATTGCTGGGCCTGCTCAACATCTTTATCGGCTTTTCATTCCTGACCGATCCGGTCGGCATGGGCGCCGACTTTGGGATTGCGCCTTTGGCAGATGCCGGGGCACAGGGCCTTTCCTCGCTGCGCGCAGATTTCACCTCGTTTTTCTGGGTTTCTGCCGGTTGCCTGATCCTTGGCGCATGGAAAGCCAATGCAAGCCTGCTCAACACGGGCGCGGCTTTGCTTGGTGTCGTGTTTGTCGTGCGCGCGGTCAGCCTTGGGATTGATGGCACCTATGAAGGATGGGCCATGCCCATGGCTGTCGAAGCTGTGACGACGATATTGGCGTTGATCGGCGCGAGAGTCCTGCTGGCGAAACCGGCAGCCTGACCACGCCGCCTAGAACAATCCAGCGAGGCTCGCGCCGTAAACCGCGCCTGCCCCCACCAGACCAGCAACGAAATAGCCCAGCCAGCCGCCGCCTGAGCGTTCACTGCGATCAGTAAGCAGCCGGACTTCGGGCAGCGGGGCAGGTTCCGGCGCGCCTCCCTTGGGCGGGAATTTTTCTTCCAGGCGGCGAATAAGGCCAGGCAGACGGAACAAGGTGTCGGTGTCTTCCTTGATCCTGTCGGCGACAGCGGCCTCGGGGCCAAGTTCGTCACGGATCCAACTGCGCACATAGGGGGCGGCGGTGTCCCACATGTTGATCTCGGGATTGAGCTGCGTTGCGATCCCTTCGACCATCACCATCGTCTTTTGCAGCAGAAGAAGGTGCGGCTGCGTTTGCATGTCGAAATCGCGCGTGATTGCGAACAGACCGTCCAGCATCTGGCCAACGCTCAGCTCTTTCACTGGCTTGCCGCGCATCGGCTCACCCACTGCTCTAAGCGCGGTCGCAAACTCACCGACCGAATGGTAGCTCGGCACATATTGCGCTTCGAAATGGATTTCCGCGACGCGGCTGTAATTGCCGGTTGTCAGGCCATAGAGAATCTCTGCCAGCCATTGACGCGCGCGGCGGTCAATCCGTCCCATGATCCCGAAATCAATCGCGACGATGGTGCCGTCTTCTTCAATGAACAGGTTCCCCTGATGCATGTCAGCGTGGAAGAAGCCTGCGCTGATCGCCTGGCTGAGAAAGCTGATGACCAGCTTCTCCGCAATCGCCTCCAGATCATGCCCGGCAGCGACCAGTTCATTGCGCTTGGAAATCTTGATGCCGTCGACCCATTCGATCGTCATCACCCGGCCATTGGTGCGGTCCCAGTCGATCGCCGGGATACGGTAACCGCTAACGCCTGACATCTCTTCGGCAAGCTCAGAGGCAGAGGCAGCCTCGCGCCTCAGGTCGAGTTCCGAATTGGTCCAGCGTTTGAAATTCGCAATTGTCAGCCTTGGGCGCAGGCGCTCAGCCTCACCGCCCATCGCTTCGACGTGAGCTGCCGCCCATTCATAGGTCTGAATGTCCTTTGCAAACTTCTCGCGGATGCCCGGGCGCAGCACTTTGACCGCAACCTTGCGTCCGTCTGTCGTCGTCGCGCGGTGGACCTGAGCGATGGAAGCCGCCCCGACAGGCACCGGATCAACCTGTTCAAAAAGAGCATCAAGCGGCTGATCAAAGCTCGCCTCGATCGAGGCGCGGATCTTGTCAAAGCCAACAGGCGGCAGATCATCCTGCAGGCTCAAAAGATTGTGCGCTGCCTCTTCGCCAACCAGATCAGGACGCGTGGCCAGCGACTGGCCCAGCTTGATCGCGGCAGGGCCAATCGCCCGAAAGGCGCCGGCATAATCGCGCTCACCCTTTTTCGAGGTAAAGGTCGCAAGGCGCGCTAACCGCGCCAGCCGCTTTACCGGTGTCGGAGCATTGGGGTCTTCCTCGATCCCGACAAGCGCACGGCGTCTTGCAAGCGTGATGCCCCAACGCGCGAGGCGGAAAAGATGCGTGGCAGGACTTGTCATCCGATCAGATTTTCCAACCCGAATGGATCGCAACCGCACCGCCCAAAATGCTCTCAACCCGCGTGTTCACAAACCCGGCAGCGCGGATCATGTTTTCAAACTCAGCCATCTTGGGAAACTTGCGGATCGATTCGACCAGATAGCGATAGCTGTCTGCATCGCCGGCAATGGCCTGTCCCATGCGCGGCAAGAGCTGGTCGGAATACAGATCATAGACCTCGCGAAAGCCGGTCCACTCGGTGGTTGAGAATTCCATGCAGAAAAAGCGTCCGCCCGGACGAAGCACACGGTAAGCTTCGGCCAGCGCCTTGTCCTTGAAGGTCACATTGCGGATGCCAAACACGATCGTATAGGCGTCAAACGAGTTGGAAGCGAAGTCGACCTCTTCTGCATTCTGGCAGGTGAAAACGAGGCTGCCGGTCTCGTCATTTTCCTCGCGTTCCATCGCGCGCTCCGCGCCAACGTCGAGCATCTCCTGATTGATATCAGCAACCGTGATGTTCGCGCCGCGATCTGCCATGCGGAAAGCAATATCGCCGGTTCCGCCTGCCATATCGAGGATCGCTTCACCCCGCTGCGGTTTGACCCGGCGAACAAACTTGTCCTTCCAACCGCGATGCATGCCCATCGACATCGCATCATTCATGATGTCGTATTTCTTCGCGACGCTGGTGAAGACCTCACCCACGCGGCGGGTCT
This sequence comes from uncultured Porphyrobacter sp., assembly GCA_964443505.1. Classification (GTDB taxonomy): domain Bacteria; phylum Pseudomonadota; class Alphaproteobacteria; order Sphingomonadales; family Sphingomonadaceae; genus Erythrobacter. Next base: position 192,560 of record CAYUCZ010000001.1, read on the forward strand.
TTTCCTCAGGGCTTACGTTCTCATAACCAAAGGAGACGGTTTCGTTGGTGGGTTCGCTCATGACCGCGACCCCTAGATGGAATTGCCGATCACGCAAAGAGTGATATGGGCCTCGGCATGCCAGAATTACCAGAGGTTGAGACAACAGTACGAGGGCTTGCGCGGTTTCTTGAAGGCGTGCGCATAGAACGTGTCGTGCTCAACCGGCCTGATCTCAGGCGTCCGTTCCCACCTGATCTGGTGCAAGTCATGACCGGCGCGCACGTCGCTGGCCTGTCGCGGAGGGCCAAATACGGGCTGATCCATCTCGACCGCGGATCAAGCGTTGTCTTCCATCTTGGGATGAGCGGCAGATGGCGGATCGATCCGGAAGAGCCTGACCGCCATGATCACATGGTGATCGAAACCGCTGACCACCAATTTGCCCTGTGCGACCCGCGCCGGTTCGGATCGGTTGATCTGGTGAGCAGCGAGGCTTTGGATCAATGGCCCCAATTTGCAGCGCTTGGCCCGGAACCGCTCGGCCCCGACCTGACGCCTGATCATCTCAAGCAGGCTCTTTACGGCAAGACGCAATCGATCAAGCTGTGCCTGCTCGACCAGAGGATCGTCGCGGGACTTGGCAATATCTATGTGTGCGAGGCGCTGTGGCGATCTGGCATCCACCCGATGAAAGCGGGCGGCAAGGTGACAAAGCCTCAGCTCACGCGGCTTGTCCCTGCGATTCGCGATGTGCTTGAGGCGTCGATCAGGGACGGCGGATCGTCCCTGCGCGATTATGCCGCGCCCGATGGCGAGCTTGGCTATTTTGCGACGCGCTTTGATGTCTATGGGCGCACTGGCGAACCGTGCCATCACGATGATGGCGGCAAGATCAGGCGCATCGCGCAAGGTGGCCGTTCAACCTGGTACTGCCCCAAGTGTCAGCGATGACAGCGGATTGCGCCCAAGTTTCTTGACGATTCGCCTGCTGCCGCCTATGTGGCGCGCTTTCCGGCGCTTGAAGTGAGTCTTTGTGCGCCTTTTTCGAGCAGACCCAAGATTCATTCGGTCGCCGCAGGTGGCCAGCACAGAACGCGAGACAGACAGATATATGGCCAATACGCCGCAAGCCCGTAAGCGCATTCGTCGCAACAACGCCCGTGCCGAAGTTAACGGCGCACGCATGAGCCGCATCCGCAGCTTCGTGAAGAAGGTCGAGATGGCCTGCGAAGCCGGTGACAAGGATGCCGCTGCTGCTGCACTCAAGGCCGCACAGCCTGAACTCGCTCGCGGTGTCGCTCGCGGCGTGATGCACAAGAACACCGTCGCACGCAAAATGTCGCGTCTGACGAAGCGAGTCGCTGCGCTTTAAGCCAGCTATTGATTCGCGATTCGCGCGGCACATGGCCGCACGGATATGTGATCACACTTAGACATTGTGGATAGGGGCTGCGGCATCGTTCGCGGCCCTTTTCTTTTATTACAATTGTGACAGCGCCGAGCACCAAGAATGTCAGGAATCTCAACGATTCGCGGGCTCGAATAGTGAATATTGCGTTAAAACAGTGACTTGAACGGAAGTCTGCGGGCTTGCGGAGAGTCAACAAGAATATTTCGATTTTATTGCAATTCCTCGCTTGCCCTCAGGCGCGAAGAGTTCTTTATTCATCCCTCACCCCGAGCGGGACAGTCAGGGTGTCACAACATTGGACCGACGGGGGTTCCCGGGGAAACGTCATTTTCCCGGCCAGAGAAGGCTTGGCCTGTCGAAATATTGATTTCGCCCTCCGGAAGCGATTCCGGAGATAGGAGAGTAGTGGGGAAGCAATGGTGCATAAGATTGACAAGGCGCGGTCAACGCGTCGCAACGCGGATGATGACCTGATGGAAGATGCCGAAGCCGTAAACCTGGCGGCCGACTGGGCGGATATCAGTCAGGGCCTTAGAAAAGACCTGGGACACCAATTGCACAGCCAATGGATCAAACCGATCCAGGTAGGCTCCATCAACAAGGAAAACGGAACGCTCGATCTGTTCCTGCCAACCGAGTTCTCGGCCAATTGGGTCAAGGATCGGTTCCACGATCGCCTGCAGCTTGCATGGAAGATCGTGCGCAGCGATGTGCGCAATGTGAACATTCAGGTTCACCCTGGTCGTCGCCAGCTGCCAGAGCTGCGGATCGATGATGGCCGTCGTCCTGCCAATGATGGTGCAAGCGCAATTGCCGTGGCCGCAGGGACGATTGGTGATGCGGGCTTTACCTCGTCGGTGGGCCTTGATCCCTCGCTGACATTTGCTGCCTTCGTAACCGGTGAGGCCAATGTCCTTGCCTGCAACGCAGCGCAGCGCATGGCCGCGACCGAGCAACCGCAATTCTCGCCGCTTTATCTCAAGGCAGCGACCGGACAGGGCAAGACTCACCTCCTGCACGCGATCGGTCACGGCTTCCTTCAAGCCCACCCGCGCGCGCGGATCTTCTACTGCTCGGCTGAGCGGTTCATGGTTGAGTTCGTGCAGGCTCTCAAAGCCAATCAGATGATCGAATTCAAGGCGCGCCTGCGCAGCTTCGACCTGCTTCTGGTGGACGATATCCAGTTCATCATCGGCAAAGCGAGCGCGCAGGAGGAACTGCTTTACACGATCGATGCGCTGCTCGCTGAGGGCAAGCGACTGGTGTTCGCCGCTGATCGCGCTCCGCAAGCGCTGGATGGTGTCGAACCACGCCTGCTTTCGCGCCTGTCGATGGGCCTCGTCGCCGATATTCAGGCCGCTGATATCGAACTGCGCAAGAAGATCCTTGAATCGAAGCTGTCGCGTTTCGCACCGCTTTCAGTGCCCGAAGACGTAGTCGATTTCCTCGCGCGGACCATCACTCGCAATGTTCGTGAGCTTGTCGGCGGTCTCAACAAGCTGATCGCTTATGCACAGCTGACCGGCCAGCAGGTCTCGCTGCAACTCGCAGAGGAACAGCTGACCGATATCCTGTCAGCCAATCGTCGGCGAATCACCATTGACGAGATTCAGCGCACGGTCTGCCAGTTCTACCGGATCGACCGCAGCGAGATGTCATCCAAGCGCCGCGCGCGCGCGGTTGTGCGCCCGCGTCAGGTCGCGATGTATTTGTCCAAGGTTCTGACACCGCGCTCTTATCCGGAGATCGGTCGCAAATTCGGTGGCCGCGATCACTCAACCGTGATCCACGCTGTCCGCCTGATCGAAGATCTGCGCCAACGCGATGCCGATATGGACGGCGATGTGCGCAGCCTGTTGAGACAGCTGGAAAGCTGATCTCAATTCCACTGGCGGTGCACAACCGGTCATCCGAATGTGCACCGCCAGACCAGCTTCAGCCAACACCATAGCCACAGCCTTATCCCATAGGCTGCCCACAGGCTTGTCCGCAGCCTATTCACAAGCGCTCCACAGCCTGCCAACAGGCTTTCCATGAGTTCGTCATCACCCCTTTCTCCGGCCCGGCTCGATCGGTTTGCCCGTCACATCGTGCTGCCGGAAATTGGCGGCACCGGTCAGGTGGCGCTCGCGTCCAGACATGTCGCTGTCATCGGGCTTGGCGGGATTGGATCGCCTGCGCTGCAATATCTCGCCGGAGCAGGGATCGGGCGTTTCACGCTTGTTGATGATGATGTGGTCGATGTCTCCAACCTTCAGCGCCAGACGATCTTCACCGCGCGCGATGTCGGCCATGGCAAAGCGACAAGCGCGCGGCGCTGGCTGGCGAATTTTGACGACGTGCTCGACGTGACGCTTAGCGATGCACGGGTCAATGCGGATAACGCGGCTGCCCTGCTCGATGGCGTCGATCTCGTGATTGACGGGACAGACAATTTCGCAACGCGCCTCGCCATGTCCGATGCCTGCGTGAAAGCGCGCGTTCCCTTGCTTTCAGCCGCCGTCGGGCGGTTTCAGGGGCAGGTCGGAGCCTTTGCCGGGCACCTGCCGGATCAGCCCTGCTATCGCTGCTTTGTCGGTGACGCGTTTGACGCAGAAGACTGCGACACCTGCGCTGAAGACGGCATGCTGGGCGCAATGGCAGGCTGGAGTGGCAGCTTTGCCGCGATGCAGGCGGTGCGATGCTTGCTTGAAGGCGTCAGCCGCCTCGGCAATCCGATGTGGGGGAAGCTGCACATTCTCGACGGGATGAAGCCTGGCATGCGAACGCTTGCCATCGCCAAGGATCCCGCTTGCAAGGGATGCTCGCAGGCCGCTTGACCGACTTGGTGTATTATGTCACCAACTCAGCATGAAACGCTGGTTTGCCATTTTCCTGTGCCTTGTCCTTTTAACCATCGGGCTGATCCGCACAGGGGTTGGTGTGATTGTCATTGGCGAAGCGCAATCCTGGTGGACCTTTGGGGGCGAGGCCGCGCAAGCTGTTGCTGAAACCGCCGAATTCATCTCGAATGCGCCAAACAATTTGCTCGGCTTTTCGGTCCTTGGATACTTCCTCTATCTGCTCGCGATGGGCCTTGCGCTGAGCGCCGGGGCGACAGCACAGATCTGGCGGGCCCGCTGGGGGATGACGCTGATCATCGTCTATCTCGCCGCTCACGCATTCCTCTTCATCAACTTTGCCACGATCAATCCGAAGGTCGGATTCGTGGCGGCAGTTGGAGTGTTGGCGGCTTTGCTTGGCTGGGCGAACCGAGGCGATCCTCAGCCGTCTTCCGGTGGCGCCGCAAAGCCGGCGGAGGCGGCGGGCGAATAGCGGCCTAGCGCAGCACCTCATCCACCCATTCCGGCACCAGTTGCCCTGCCGGGCCGTGGCGCGATTCGGTGAAGAAATGGCTGCCCTCGCTTGGCTCCAGGTTCAGCTCCAGCGTCTGCGCCCCGTTCGCCCGCGCCTCCTGCACAAAACCCGCTGCTGGATAGACCGCGCCGGACGTGCCGATGCTCACAAACAGATCGCAAACCTCCAGCGCGTTGTAGATACGGCCCATCTGGTATGGCATCTCACCGAACCACACGACGTCTGGCCGCAATGTGGGCGCCTGGCAGACCGGGCATGGCGGGCGATCCAGCATCGGCGCATCCCAGCGCGAGCGCGTGCCGCACGAAGTGCACAAGGCGCTTTTGAGCTCGCCATGCATATGAAGCACTCGGCCAGACCCGCCGCGTTCATGCAGATCATCAACGTTCTGCGTGACCAGCAACAGATCGCCTGTGAACTCCCGCTCCAGCCTTGCGAGCGCTTGGTGCGCGGGGTTAGGCTTGACCTTGGCAAGAGCCTCACGCCGGGCATCGTAGAAACCCAGCACCAGATCGGGATTGCGGGCAAAGCCTTCAGGCGTTGCCACGTCCTCGACCTTGTGCTGCTCCCACAATCCGCCTGCGGAACGGAACGTATCGATCCCGCTTTCTGCGGAAATCCCTGCGCCTGTGAGGATGACGATGCTCTCGATCTCTGCCATGGATGCCTTTCACCACAGCCATGGAAGCAAAGGCAATGAGCAAGTCAAAAATCCGCTTCGCCGTACTCGGGCACAAGGGTCGCATGGGCCATGCGATTGCTGCTGCGATTGAAGAGGCAGGCCACGAATTTCAGGTGGGTGTGGATATTGGCGGCGATCCCAAACCGCTGCTTGGCCAATGCGATGTGGCGGTCGATTTCTCTGCCCCCGATGCACTCAGCGGCAATTTGGAAGCCGCGAAGGCCGCCGGCGTTCCCATCCTTGTCGGCACGACCGGTCTGGAAGAGGAACATTTCGTCGCGCTTGCCGATGCGGCGCAATCGATCCCCGTGCTCCAGACCGGAAACACCTCGCTGGGTGTGACCTTGCTCGCTCATCTGGTGCGCGAGGCGGCAGCGCGGCTTGGCAATGACTGGGATATCGAAGTGCTTGAGATGCATCACCGCGCCAAGGTTGATGCGCCCTCAGGCACTGCCAAATTGCTGGGTGAGGCCGCTGCGACCGGGCGCGGCGTCAAGCTGCCTGATGTGATGGACAGCGGCAGGCACGGCTATACCGGCGCGCGCAAGGATGGCGATATCGGTTTTGCGACCCTGCGCGGCGGGACGGTTGCTGGCGAACACAGCGTGATCTTTGCCGGCGCTGAAGAGCGGATCACATTGGCGCATTCCGCTGAAAACCGCATGATCTTTGCGCGCGGCGCCGTGCGGGGCGCTGAATGGCTGATCGGCAAGCAATCGGGCCGCTATTCGATGGAAGACGTGCTGGGGCTCTAGGCGCATGACCAAAGACCAGATTTTCGAGTTCTTCCGCCGCCTTGCTGAAGACAATCCCGAGCCTGAGACAGAGCTGGAATATGGCAATGCCTATCAGCTTGTCGTCGCCGTCGCCTTGTCCGCGCAGGCAACCGATGTGGGCGTGAACAAGGCGACGCGCGCGCTGTTCGCAAAGGTCAAAACCCCGCAGCAAATGCTCGACCTCGGCCTTGAAGGCCTAATCGAGCACATCAAGACCATCGGCCTGTTCAACTCCAAGGCGAAGAACGTCATAGCGCTCTCGCAGCTGCTGATTGACGAATATGGCGGCGAGGTTCCCGACACGCGTGATGATCTCGTGCGCCTACCCGGCGTGGGGCGCAAGACGGCCAATGTCGTGCTCAATTGCTGGTTCCGCCAAGAGACCTTTGCGGTCGACACGCATATCCTTCGGGTGGGCAACCGCACAGGGCTGGCGAAGGGTAAGACCCCCGATCACGTCGAAGCAAAGCTGGAAAAGCGCGTGCCCCAGCCCTTCCGCCTGCACGCCCATCACTGGCTGATCCTGCATGGCCGCTACACCTGCAAAGCGCGCACGCCGGAGTGCTGGAGGTGTAGCCAAGTGGACCTGTGCAGCTTCAGGAAGAAGGTGCTGGAGAAGCCGAAGGGGCGTTGAAACTTCCTTCTCACGCTTATTGCTTAAAGCCTTTGAGGTGGCTCCGGCAAGGATTCTAAAATCGTAACTAGCTTTGGAAGTAATTGCTCGGTCAACCAACTAGCAGATAGAATAATGCAGGCAATTGCGCCAACTTTAAGGACTGATCGATATCGTTGTGCCATCGCTACTGATGATAATACAACAAAAGCAAGTGGCAGCTCAGTTATTCCGGTCCAAAGGCCTAAAGTGATTTTCTGGATTCTCGAATCCTCTATGCCCCGTTCATACATCGAAGCAGAGACGAAAATTGAGAGTAGAAACACTCCCAATGGAAGAAAAAAAAGAACAAACAATGCAATCCTGGGACTGAGTCCAAAACCGTCCAAAACTCCTGCTAAAGCAGATAATAATCCTATGTAAACCTGACCAAGAATTTCCATTAATGCCCAAATAGTGAAGATCGTAAGAGCAAGAAAAATTACAAGTGATATTGGAAAAATCCATTTTCCAGTCACCTCAATCTCAAATTTTTTATCAAAATCAAATTTATTCCAAGCCTCTCGGAAATGCCGAACGCCTCCAAACTCAATTGCTAACGACCTGACTGTGGCACCAACACAAATCAGAAAGAGAGAGACTGTATCTTGGCTCCATTGACTGACATCTATTTGAATTAAGTCGAAAGGAATTGATACAAACCATCTCCACCAACGCGAAAGCCAGTCTAAACTCAAAAATAGATCTCTAAGGTTTGATGCATGTGAAATCACATTGAAGAGGCTCAAAACACCAAAGAACACCATTGTGTTCTGGAACACTTTTCCGAGGAAAGGCGTCGCTTGTTTCTCTGCCGTCCTAGACATCATCCGCCGAAATCATCTCCGCCTTGTCGATCTCGCCGGTCATGCTTGCCACCGTCGTCGCCACAGCCGCGTCGCCTGACACGTTTGTCGTGGTGCGCATCATGTCCATGATCCGGTCGATGCCAGCGACCAGAGCAATCGTCTCAAGCGGCACGCCAACCGCGCCGAAGACCAGCACCATCATGATAAGGCCAGCGCCCGGAATGCCTGCAGCGCCAATCGCGCCCAAAGTGCCGAGGATCGAGATCAGGATGTAATCACCCATGTCGAGCTGCACCCCGAACACCTGCGCGCCGAACAGGGTCGCAAGGCCCAGATACATCGCGGTGCCGTTCATATTGATCGTCGCGCCAAGGCTGATCACGAAGCTTGCCACCGAATTGCTGATGCCAAGGTTGCGGCGCGCGCAGCGCAAAGTCACCGGCAACGTCGCGTTCGAACTGGCGGTCGAATAACTCACCGCGATCGCGTCAACGATCCCGCGGAAGAAATCGATGATGGGCAGGCGCGCGAGGAACTTGATCATCCCGCCATAGATGAACGCGATGATGAGCAGGCATCCCAGATAGTTGAGCGCCACCAATTGCCCCAGCGCCGCCAGCGCATCGAGCCCCAGCGTCCCGGCAACCCATGCCATCAGTGCAAAAACGCCGAACGGGGTCAGCTCCATCACGACCATCGTGACTTTCTGCATCACGACGCTGCCGCTTTCGAAAATCTTGAGAACAGGCTCTCCCTCTTCCTTTGCCATCAGGATGCCAATCCCGATCAGGAGTGAAAAGATGATAAGCGGCAGGACGTTGACATCGGCCATGACCTGAACCGGGCTGGACGGCACCATTTCAAGGATCATCTGCTGGATCGTGACGCCGTCTTCCTGTCTCGCCTGCGCACGCTCAAGCGCCGCGGCGTCGAGATTCATCGCGCTCGCATCAAGGCCTGCGCCAGGCTGAAGAATTGTGCCAATGGTCAGCCCCAGCCACACGGCCATCTGGCCTGTCACGACAAACAGCAAGAGTGCGCGCCAGCCAACGCTGCCGAGCTTGCGCAAATCGCCGATGCTGGCAACGCCCGCGACAAGGCTGAAGAAGATCAGCGGAACCACCAGCATCTTGATGAAAGCGATGAAGATATCGCCGATGATCTTGATGCTCTGAGCGCCAGGGCCCCAGATATATCCTACGATGATGCCGAGAATGAGCGCACCGATAACCCGCTGCCACAGCGGAATTGCAAACCAGGCTTTCATTGCGGGTGGTCCTTCTCTCTTATGTCTCGTCCAGCGCCAGCGCACCAAGCGCGGCCTTTGTGTAAATTCGAGCTAGCGCATCCAGGTCCGCTATGGCCACTGCCTCATCGCGCTTGTGCATGGTTGCGTTGCAAAGGCCAAACTCAATCACGGGACAAACGCTGCGCAGGAAGCGCGCATCCGACGTGCCGCCCGTGGTCGATTGTTCAGGCTTGAGGCCCGTCTCAGCCTCGATCGCCTCTGCCAGCATGTTCGAAAACGCGCCCGGTTCGGTCAGGAACGGTTCGCCTGAGATGATCGGCAAGGCGTGGCCACCATGCTTTTCTGCAATCGCGGCGACCCGTTCGGACAGGCTGGCGCCTGAATGGAGGTCATTGAAGCGGATCGAGACACGCGCCCTCGCCTCAGCCGGGATCACATTGTGCGCGCGGTTGCCAACCTCGATATCGGTGATCTCAAGGTTGGATGGCTGGAACCAATCCGTGCCGGTATCAAGCACCAGCGCATCAAGCTCTGCCAGCATCGCGACGAGTTTGGGGATCGGGTTGTCAGCAAGATGCGGGTAAGCGACGTGACCCTGCGTCCCCTCAACCGTCAGCCAGATATTGACCGAGCCCCGCCGTCCGATCTTCATCATATCGCCAAGCCGGTTGACGCTGGTGGGTTCACCGACAAGGCACAGGTCAGGCTGAATGCCTTCCTCGCGCATGTAATCGATCAATGCCCGCGTTCCGTGAAGCGCAGGCCCTTCTTCATCGCCCGTGATGATGAAGCTGATTGTCCCGGCATCTTGCGGAATATCGCCAAGCGCTGCGACCATGCAGGCAATCGCGCTTTTCATGTCCACCGCGCCGCGGCCATAAAGAAGCTCGCCGCGCTGCGTCGGGTCAAAGGGATCAGAAGCCCAGCCATCACCGGGTGGGACCACGTCGAGATGGCCCGCAAAGGCGAAATGCTTGCTCCCTTGCGGCCCCTTGCGGATCGCGAAGAGGTTTTCAACCGGAGCCTCGTCGCTGCCCTCCGGCCCGTCTCCGCGCTTGAACCGGTGGATCGCAAAGCCCAGCGGCTCCAGCATGGCTGAAAGCGCGTCGAACACTGATCCTGTTGCAGGGGTAACGCTGGGCTCTGCGATGAGCCGCTTTGCGTAATCAAGAGCATCGGACATATTCGCCTCGCTAGCAGGAGAACCCCCAAATGCCCAAGCTTGATCTTTCAGCAATCGCGCAGACCAACGCCACCGGCTATCCCGCGCCGTTCGATGCCGATGTTAAGGGGCGATGGTATCGACGGCTCGCCCCTGCCGCAGGGCTGACCAAAATGGGCGCGAGCCATGTGGAGCTGAAGCCGGGGGCTTATTCCTCGCAGCGCCACTGGCACACCGAACAGGACGAATTGCTCGTGATGCTTTCAGGCGAGGCGATCCTTATCGAGGAGGACGGAGAAACCGTCGTCAGCGCTGGCGACATACTTGCCTGGAAAGCGGGCACCGAGAATGGCCACCGGCTGCACAATCGTTCGAGCGAGCCCTGTTTCTTTGTCGCCGTTTCAGCTGGCGACCGGGACAAGGATGGAGGCGCGTACCCCGATATCGATATGGTGTTTGATGCCGAGGGTTATGCAAGAAAGGATGGCACCCGCTACGATACCACCCGCTTACCCTAAGGCGTATCCTGTGCGCGGCGCACAGGAGGGCGGAAGGCCGGTCCTTCGGGAAGCGGACCGGGAGCAAAAGCGCTTTCCAGCAATTCAGCGATGCGGATGCCTGCCTGCTGGACCCTGCGTTTGGCAATCGGCACACCGCGAGCAATATCTTCCTGGCTCAAGGCCGTGCGGCGAGGAAGATCGCGGTCGCACACGTCTTGGGTGTCGAATGCGGTGGGGTAGACAAAGCTCCGGCTGATTTCCCAGCTTTCGCGCCCCCAATCATCCGGCCCGCCGCCACCAAGCTGAGCGCGTTCGTCAGCGCTGTATCGGCGAACAACCGGATCTTGCGGGTCGCTGATTGCGCGTTCCGCCAGCGGGCCATCCCAAATCCAATGCAGGTTCAAGCCCGGTACAATGCCATAGGCCGCCTCGCGATCATTCCCGCCGCGATCACCCTTGTCACCCGAATGGAGCGGCATGTGCACATCGCCGGCAAAGTGGACCATGAATGCGAGCGCCTCGAGCCGGACATTGTCAGGCAAATTCTCATCCGCCAGCACCCTGTGTGCACGCTCAATCTGAGCCGTCACACAATTCCCGCCGGGACAGTTCGCGCGCGGATTGAACGCTTCGCAGATCGGAGCGGTGCGGTAATGCCACGCCGCCGTATAGCCCCAACGCCAGCGCGCGCGCCGCACGCAATCGGGCCATACGCTCGCATCCTGCAAGTTCGACAAATCGCACTCTGGTGTGCCGACCAGTTCTTCTGCGCGCATCAAGCGAGCAATCTTTGCGCGGACCTCTGGCGAAACATTGGCTTCGGCAATTTCGGCCGTCTTGCGGTGGGCAAAGAAACCCCATGCGCTCGCCGGTGCTGGCATCAGCACAGCCAGCGCGCAGATCGCGGCGAAGAGACGTCTCATCCGGCTGTCTCGAACTGCTCGATCACCCACTCTTCTTCCTCCGACGAACCGATCCATTGCTGCATCCAGTCATGTTCCCAGATCGCCTGCATATAGCTTTGCGCAAAGCCCGGAACACCAATTCCATAGGTGTTGAAGCGCGAAACGACTGGCGCATAGAAGATGTCGGCCGCGCCGAAGGTTCCGAACAGAAATGGGCCTGCACTGCCATGGCGGGCACGCGCTTCGGCCCATAGCTGGAGGATGCGAACAATCTCTGACTTTGTCTGGTCCGACAAGTTGTCGATCTTGATCCGGCGGCGCACATTCATCGGCATCTCGCGGCGCAATGCGGCATAAGAGCTGTGCATTTCGGCCACCATCGCCCGCGCCATACCGCGCGCTGCCTCATCCTTGGGCCAGAATCGGTCACGCCCGACCTTGTCAGCAAGGTATTCAAGGATAGCGAGACTATCCCAGATCACATTGTCCCCGTCCCACAGGATCGGAACCTTCCCGCTGGAAGGCTGGAACTCATCGGTTTGCTTCTTTTCCTGCCAATGCTCACCCATGATCGGCACCGTGATCTCTTCAAAATGCAGACCGGACTGCTTGGCAGCGAGCCAACCGCGCAGCGACCAGCTCGAATAGTTCTTGTTGCCGATGATCAGCTTCATGATAGCTCCCGATCCGTTGAGAGATACGAATTCAACCCGTTCGTAGGTATTCAGTGTTTCGCTGTCGAGGCTGAACGGGTTACGAATGTCGGGAAATGGAGAAACATCCGATGTCCTTGCCGCCCTTCCACCTTGCTTTCCCGGTCGATGACCTCGCCGCCGCGCGTGCGTTCTATGGCGATCTGTTGGGCTGCAATGAGGGCAGATCATCCGATGAGTGGATCGATTTTGATTTTCATGGCCATCAGATCGTCGCGCATCTCGCGCCGGGCAGTGCGGGTGATCGTGCGAGCAACCCAGTTGACGGGCACGGCGTGCCGGTCCCGCACTTCGGGCTGGTGCTGAGCATGGAGCAATGGGGTGCCCTGGCTGACCGGCTGCGCGCCGCCGATCAGGAATTCGTCATCGAACCCACGATCCGCTTCAAGGGAAAGCCCGGCGAACAGGCAACCATGTTCCTGCGCGATCCTTCAGGCAATGCGCTTGAGTTCAAGGCGTTTGCGGACCCGGCGCAGCTGTTCGCGCGCTAGGCCCGCACAATCATTCTGAATTGCTCGCCACCATGTCGCGGCTAAGGGTGCGCCCTGCGAGCAGGTAGTGAATGCCTGCCCAGCCATAGATGCAAACCGTGACCACGATCGACCATTGCAGCCCGCGCGCATCACTATCCGTACAGGCGTTGAGCTGCTCAAGCTGTGCAGCATCGAGAGCCGCCCGGGCATCGGGTGCAAGGGCAATCAACGGCTTGCACGCCTCAAGCGTCAGGCCAAGCGAATAGCCATCGAGGAACATGCCTTTGAGATAGGTCGACAACAGACCCACAAGCAGCGGCCCCAGACCATATCCGAGCAGGTTCACGACGAACAAGGTGATCGCCACAGATGTCGCGCGCATGCGGCTGTCGACCACCCCGCCCGAAATCGCATACATCGGTCCGAGGTAGAAGTAATGCAGGGTCGATGCTGCCATCAGCGCCGGCATCGCGTACCACAGGTTCTCCTGCAGATAGCCGTAAGCGTAGAGCGGCACGGAAACGCCCAGCCCAAGCGCGGGCAACCACGAAAGAGCATTGGGATAGCGCTGGCTCATCTTGTCGGACAGCCAGCCCGATGAGAACACCCCGATCGCCGCCATCACGCCGATCACAAGCCCGAACAGCAGCGATGCATCCTGGATTGTGAGATTGTGCGTGCGGATCAGGAAACTGGTTGTGAACTGCGCAACGCCATAGCCCACGAACGAAGCCAGCATCGCCCCGAACACAACGTGGCAATAGGCAGGCTTCTTGATCAGGACCGCCAGCGCCTCGCCAAAACTTGCCCGTTCAAGGTTCTGCAAAGCGGCAGGGTCGGTATAGCCGCGCGGCGGTTCCTTGACGGTGCGCCACACGATCAGGGACACGAGCAGTCCCGGCACGCCGACGACAACAAACGCGATGCGCCAACCCTCGACATTGCTCCAGTCGAGAGTTCCAAACAGCGGCCCCAGCCCCATAGAGGCAATCCACGCTCCGAATTCAGCGCCATCAATGCCTGCCAGCTGACCGCCAAAGATCGATGCAAGCATGCCGCCAATCGGTACGCCGAGCGCATAGATCGACACGGCAGTCGCCCGGCTGGAGGGCTTGAAATAGTCCGCGATCAAAGACTGCGCAGGCGGCGTGCAGCCCGCTTCGCCGATACTGACGCCCACCCGGAACAGGAACAGCATCAGGAACGATACGGCCAGACCGCAAAGTGCGGTGAACAGGCTCCATACCGCAACCGCCGTCGCAATGATCACAACGCGGTTAAACCGTTCCGCCCCGCGCGCAATCGGGATGCCGAGAAACGTATAGAGCACGGCAAAGGCAGGACCGCCCAGCAATCCCATCTGCCAATCTTCAAGCTCAAAGGCGAGCTTGATTGGTTCGGTAAGGATATTGACGATCGAACGATCGATGAAGTTGAAGATGTAAACGACCAGAAGCGCGGTCAGCACATAGGCTCTATAGCCCGGTGTCCCAAAACCCGATGATCCAGTGTTAGCCGCTGGCTGTGCCGACAGCGTCGCTTGCGCCATGTAAATCCCTCTCTCTGCACCATGCCCAGTTGCTTGCCGGGTTGACCCGGTCGCGCGCATTTATGGTGCTCTGTCTCGTGCACCACTCTCTGAGCTTTTTGAGAAAAGGTAAAGCGTTCAAAGACGAGCAGGCTTGCCGTTCGTCGAATGCGCTTCAGCGCTGCTCGAACCAGCTTTCGCCCAGAGCATCTGCGACCAATGCTGCGCGCAGCGCCGCAATGCCCATCCCCTTTTCGCTGCTGGTAAGATGCAGCTGCGGGAAGGCGGCAACATGCTTCTTCGCTTCGTCAGCCACGGCATTGCCCACGCGTTCAAGTTCGGAAGCCTTGATCTTGTCGGTCTTGGTCAGCACGACCCGATAGCCAACGGCTGCCTCGTCGAGCATTTTCATCATTTCGCGGTCGACATCTTTCAGCCCGTGGCGGCTATCGACGAGGACCAGATTGCGAGCGAGCACAGCGCGGCCGCGAAGATAGCTGCGCACAAGGCTCTTCCAACGTTCGACGACTTTGACAGGGGCCTTGGCAAATCCATAACCCGGCATATCGACGAGGCGGAAGAGCGGCTTGCCGCCTGGTTCGCCTCCGACATCAAAGAAGTTCAATTCCTGCGTGCGTCCCGGCGTCACCGAAGCGCGCGCAATCGCCTTGCGACCGGTCAGCGCGTTGAGCAGCGAGCTTTTGCCGACGTTCGAGCGGCCGCAAAAGGCGATCTCGGGCACGATTGGATCAGGCAGGAACTTCAATTGCGGCGCGGACAGCAAGAAGTCGACCCGGCCTGAAAACAGGCGGGAGGCCTTCGCTTCGCGGTATTGCTGTTCGCGTTCGTCTTCGGGGGTTTCGCCCAAAGTCAGGCTCCGCTCTTTTCCGCTTCTTCGCGCGCCTTCTTCTTGGCCATCTCAGCTTTCTCCTTCTCCGCAGCCGCCTTCAATTGCGGGTGTTTGGAATAAAGATAGCTTTGCTGAGCGAGCGTCAGAATGTTCGAGGTAACCCAGTACAGCAAAAGCCCTGCGGCAAAGGGTGCCATCACGAACATCAGGAACCACGGCATCAGATTGAAGATCTGTTGCTGCACCGGATCCATCGCTGATGGGTTGAGCTTGAACGTCAGCCACATCGTCACACCCAGAAGGATCGCAAGAATGCCGATGCCAAGGAAGCCGGGCACATCATAAGGCAACAGACCAAACAGGTTGAGGATCTTGGCCGGGTCAGGCGCGGACAGATCGCTCATATACAGGAACGGTTCGTGCCGCATTTCGATCGCGAGGTAGAGCACTTTGTAGAGCGCGAAGAAGATCGGGATCTGAATGAGGAGTGGGAGGCACCCGGCAAGCGGATTGACCTTCTCTTCCTTGTACAGCTCCATAATCTTTTGCTGCTGGGTCTGCTTGTCGTCCTTGTAGCGTTCCTGGATCGCCTTCATCTTCGGCTGGACCGCTTTCATCTGCGCCATCGACGCGAATTGCTTTTGCGCGATAGGGAACAGCAATCCGCGAATGATCACGGTCAAAAGGATGATCGCAACGCCGAAATTGCCGACCAGATCGTTGAGATTGCGCAGCAGCCACAAGAGCGGCTTTTCAAACCATTCAAACCAGCCCCAGCTGATCGTCTTGCCGAACAGGGTGATGCCGGTGGCCTCATACTGGTCGAGGACCACGCTTTCCTTGGCGCCTGCAAACAATTGCGTGGTCTCGCTCAGGCTGCCGCCTGCCGGGACCGTAGCAGCGTTGTAGATGAGGTCTGCGCGAAACAGGTCATCACCAAGCGAGCGCCAGCCAGCGCTGTCGGTCTCGCCCTCACCGGGGATCAACGCGCTGGCCCAGTAATTGTCAGTAAAGCCCAGCCACGAGGCTTCGCCAGCAGGGGCATCACGGCCCAGCTCGGCAAGCTCAGCATAGGAATTGGGATCGTACAAGGAACCGCCGAAAACCCCCGTAGGGCCAGCATGGGCGATGAACTGATCCGGCGATGCATTGGTGCTTGTCCGCTTGATCAGAGCGAACGGCTGAATGATGGCAGCGCTGTCCGACCCGTTTTCAACCGATTGCTCTGCGGTGAGCATGAAGTTTTCATCGATCGACAGGCGGACATTGAAGGTTAGGCCGTTTTCGTCAGTGCGAGACAGGGTAACAGGGGTTTCAGGCGTCAGGCGCTGGCTGTCGGCTTGCCAGACCGCCTGGCTCGACATGCGCTCGCCGCCAACCACAAAACCAAATTCGGCAAAATGCTGAATATCGGTGCGGTCGGGCGCGAAGATCCGGACAAGGCCGCTGTCATCGGCGGTGGTGTCATTGTAATCTTTGAGCACAAGGTCATCGATCCGTGCGCCGACAAGATTGATCGTCCCGGCAATGCGCGGCGCGTCGATGACAACGCGGTTTTCGCTCGCCAATGCCGTTTCAAGATCAAGCGGCCCGGTTTGCGCTTCAGCAAGGGCGGCGCCTTCGCCAATATCACCAGAACCGGCAGCGGGCGCGGCACCATCTGCCTGTGCAGGCGAAGTGGAGGCCGCTGTGCTTTGCTCGCTTGAAACGGGCACGTCAGGCTGCGGATAGAAATACCGCATCCCCAGGTCCCATCCCAGAATGAGAAGGCCCGAAAGCACGACGGCGAGCAGGAGATTGCGCTGGTTGTCCAAGTTTTTGCCCTAGCGTGAAACCAATTTAAGTGTGTTACGTGGGTATAACAGTCGCACTTTCCAACCCCCTTAAGGGACCGGGTCGTGGCCGTGCCCACCCCATGGATGGCAGCGCCCTAGCCGCTTTGCCGCAAGCCATCCACCCTTGAGCGCTCCATATTTCGAAATGGCCTGAATCGCATACTCGCTGCAAGACGGCGAATATCGGCAAGTCGGGGGCAAAACGCGTGAAGGACCAAGTTGCCAGCCGCGTGCGATCAGGATGAGGATTTGCTTCATGTCTGGCGCTTTCCCCTTCGATCGCCGCGCTTGGGGCGGCGCCCTCTTGCGCTGTCCCCCTTGCCGGATGCCGCGCGATCAAGAGCAGCATCGAGTTCTTCGGCCATCCTTGCAAAATCACGCTCAACCCCGCCTGCGCGCCCGATCATCACATGGTCGTGATCAGCAAGGCCCTTTTCAGGAAGCGCCGCGCGCAAAAGCTCGCGAAACCGCCGCTTCATCCGGTTGCGAACCACGGCATTGCCAATCTTCTTGGTGACCGTGATGCCATAGCGAATACCCTCACCGCCATTGGGGCGGGTCAGCAGCACAAAGCCCGTGCGGGCATTGCGCAGGCCCTTATTGGCAGCAAGAAAATCAGCGCGTTTGGTCAGAACCTTGGGCATTGCAATCCCAATACGCGAAACGGGCCCCCAACGGGAGCCCGCAAACGCAACGGCGATTCGCTGCATGGGCAGCGCGCATCACAAACATCGCAGCGCCCAATGGCGCCGGATCGCTTTACGCAGAAAGCTGCTTGCGACCGCGCTTGCGGCGCGCGCGGATAACCTTGCGGCCACCGGGGGTCGCTTTACGCGCAAAGAAACCGTGCCGACGGGCACGCACGAGATTGCTGGGCTGAAAAGTCCGCTTCATATCGTCCTCGAATAACTGGTCTGGTGCTGCGCCGGGCCGGTATACCCATCCATCAGCGCTGCAACCCAATTACGGCTGGCTTTCAAAAACCCGCCAAATCAGGCGCGCGCAACTATGGGAAAGCCAGCAATGAGTCAAGGCGAGAGTCGCCTGCTCAAAGCTCAAGCTGCGCCAGGCCGACCGTTGAAAGATCGACATAGGCAATAGCGGGGACCTCAGCAGGAGCAACCGATAGCTCGGAAAATTCCAGAACAGGCAGACGCGCACCCAGTGTCTCAACCGGTGGTTGCTCCAATGTCAGGCGGGTCCGGCCCTGCTCTGGTCGCAGCCAAAAGCGCATATCGTCGGCTTTGAGCCACAAGGCAGCTGCGTGCGGAACCGAATTGGTCATGGTGTAGAACTCGCGCGCGCGCTCCTCGCTCATGCCCATCTCGACATAATAGTCGAGGTAAAGCCGGTGGGCGGGATCTTCTGGCGCAAAGTCGTCCGCTTCGCGGCCGTGATTGTCGAGCCAGGAATGCACTGCGAATTGCGCGCCATCGTCAATCTGGCGCGTAACCCCGGCGAGGAACAGTTCGACAGCGCCCGAGCGCACCGATCCGCCGCGCGGGACATGGGTCGCAAGCCCTGCCGAACGGATGCGACGTCCGACGGCAAGATTGGCGATATCGTTGGTGGTGCCCGGTGCTTCGACCATCTCAAGCACCGCAAGCTGCGGAAAATCACGCAGCATCGCGTCAAAGTGCCGGGGAGTAGACGCATTGGTCGCACCGACCATTTTCGCTTTCGTATCGCTGGTGACCACAAACGGCCCGTAATGGCCAAGCACGCGATCTGCGCCGCGTGAGCGGTAGGGAGCCGCATAACGTTGCGCTTCGCGAGTGTGCCCCACAAACCGGCCATTGACGAACGTGGTGGTGATCGTCGGCATAGGCTCGCTGTGTTCGGAGGCGGCGACATCTGAAACGCGGACCCAGCGCCCGCTTGCCGCGTCCCATTCCTCAACCCAGCTTTCGCGCGTTACGCTGCGCACACTTCCATATTGGGAAGCCGAAACCTCCTGTGCAGACGCGCGCACTTCGGCAAGCGCACCAGCCACGATCAGCTGAAGGATGGCGAAAAGGATGGCAATTCTTTGCATGCCAACCGGAATAACTTTGCCGGGGTTCAGGAAGTGCCAAGGTTTATACTTGCAAAGTTCTTGCGTAGTGAACCCTAGGCATCACACAAGTATCTATTAAGGTTGTATTTTCCCGATTTGAGCCGGCCCCTTGGTTAGTGCCGGCGGTTTACAAAGTTAACTGCCCAAGGCCTCTCGACAAATCGCGGCACGCCATCCACTATGCCCTTGGTGCACCGTGAAATTAGGGGGTCGTTCGTGGTCGCGCTTGTCCAAACCGTTGCCTATCTCGGGCTCGAAGCCCGCCAGGTTGAAGTGCAATGTCAGGTCGCCTCGGGCCTTCCACGGTTTTCGATCGTGGGCCTTCCGGACAAAGCGGTGAGCGAAAGCAGGGAACGCGTACAGGCGGCACTTTCGGCGATGGGCCTCGCTCTTCCGCCAAAGCGGATCACGATCAATCTCTCGCCAGCTGATCTGCCAAAGGATGGCTCGCATTTCGATTTGCCGATTGCGCTCGCATTGCTTGCAGCCATGGGCGTGACCGATGCGGAGCAATTGGGTGATTGGATCGCGGTTGGGGAGCTGTCGCTGGATGGGCGCGTTGTCCCCTCGCCCGGCGTGCTGATCGCAGCTTTGCATGCCAGCAGCGTCGAGCGCGGTCTGATCTGTCCCGCGGCACAGGGAGCAGAAGCCAAATGGGCGAGCGGTGTGCCGGTGCTGACTCCGGCCAACCTTGCCGCTCTGCTCGAACATCTCAAAGGCTCGCAGCTTCTGCCTGAACCAGAGCGCGGTGAGGTTGAGGCAGCACCTGAGGCCAGCAATCTCAAACAGGTGAAAGGACAGGAAACCGCCAAACGCGCTTTGGAAATCGCCGCTGCAGGTGGGCACAATCTTCTGATGATCGGACCTCCCGGTTCCGGCAAGAGCCTGCTTGCCTCTTGCCTGCCCGGCATCCTGCCCGAACTCACGCCCGCCGAAGCGCTTGAGGTGTCGATGGTGCAATCGGTTGCGGGCCTGCTCGAATCAGGACGGATCAGCCGCGCGCGGCCCTTTCGCGCGCCGCACCATTCCGCGAGTATGGCAGCGCTTACTGGCGGCGGGCTGAAGGTGAAGCCGGGCGAAGTCTCGCTCGCGCATCTTGGTGTCCTGTTTCTCGATGAATTGCCCGAGTTTCAGCGCCCTGTACTCGATTCGCTTCGGCAGCCACTGGAAACTGGGCAGGTCGATGTCGCGCGGGCAAACGCTCACGTTACTTTCCCCGCACAGGTCCAATTGGTCGCAGCGATGAACCCGTGCCGGTGCGGCCATGCCGGTGATCCCGACAATGGGTGCAATCGCTACCCGCGCTGCGCGAGTGACTATCAAGGGCGATTGTCAGGGCCATTGCTCGACCGGATCGATCTCCATGTCGAAGTGGCCGCAGTTAGCGCGGTGGATATGGTCCTGCCCGCTCCAACCGAAGGCAGTGAAGACGTCGCTCGCCGGGTAGCGCTGGCGCGCGGCCGCGCCCTATCGCGAGATGTGCGCTCCAACGCAGAGCTTGAGGGTGAAAGCCTTGAGGCGCACGCATCGCCTGATGAGGAAGGCCGGGCCTTGCTGATGCGCGCTGCTGAAAAACTGCGTCTGTCAGCCAGAAGCTATACTCGCATGCTGAGGGTTGCGCGCACCATTGCTGACCTCGCAGATTGCGAGCAAATCACCCGCCCGCACATTGCAGAAGCGCTGTCCTATCGTCAGACAATCGGCAGAGGCTAAACCAGCGGTTGAAGCCGCAGCCGGTTCGCGGCAAACCTCTCTCGTCCCGATGCAATGGGAGGGATGCAAGCAATGACCCTGTTCGATCCAGCATGGCTGATCCATGTCGGCACTGCGCTTTTGCTTATCGGCTATTTCATCCGCGATGAGCTTAAACTTCGCGTGATGATCATTGTCTCAAGCGCGGTGTTCAACTTCTATTACTGGTTGGTGCCTGAACCCCCGCTTTGGGACGCGGTGTTAACCGGCTTCCTGATGATCGGGGTCAATCTTTACGTTCTCACGCAAGTAATGCTCGATCGGACCACTTTCCGGCTTAACCCCGATGAAAAGGCGTTGTTCGCGGCATTCGATACGCTGAGCCCCGGCCAGTTCCGCAAGGTCCTGAAAATTGCCCGCTGGCATGATGCGACCGGCAATCTCCTCACCCGTGAAGGCGAACCCAGCGCATCGCTCTATTTCATTTTCGATGGCACGATTGAGGTGGAAAAGGGCGAAAGGCGATTTGCGCTGCCCGGCGGCAATTTTGTCGGCGAAGTCGCCTATGTCCTGCACGGCCCTGCAACCGCGACGACCAAAGCGCCGCCGGGCGTCCGCTATGTCGAATGGGATGTCGAAACTCTCAGGGCGCTGGGAGACAGGCACCCCGCACTTGGCAATGGCTTGGGCGCGTTGCTCACGCGAGATCTCGCCGGCAAGATCACAGACAGCTATCGCAGCGAACAGGCCGTGCTCGCCGCCGGTTAAGCGCTTTCAAACTCGCGCAGGACCTCAAGGAAGGCCCCACCCCACGTGTCGAGCTTCTTCTCGCCGACACCTTGAATCTCGCCAAGCTGCGCAAGCGTGCCGGGCTGCTCGGATGCCATTGCCCGCAGCACGCTGTCGTGAAAGATGATATAGGCAGGGATACCGTTGTCTTTGGCGAGTGCAGCCCGTTTGGCGCGCAAGGCATCGAACAGCGGATCGCCAACCGGATTGGGCACAGCCTTGCCGCGCGACTTGCGGCGGCGGGACTTTGGCGGCTCCGCAATCACGACGTGCTGTTCACCCTTAAGCACCCCGCGCGCAGCCGGACCAAGGGTAAGGCCGCCGTGCTCAGTCGTCAGCAGCATTTCGTGCGCAGTGAGATTGCGCATGACGCCGCGCAGCAACGGTGCTTCTTCGGGGCCAAGGATGCCAAACACCGAAAGCTGATCATGCCCGCGCTCACGAACGCGATCATCCTCACGTCCGAGCAGCACTTTTTCGACATGGCCAATCCCATAGCTTTGCCCGGTGCGGTACACTGCGGACAACAGCTTTTGAGCGATTGTGGTCACGTCGATGATCTGCGGAGGGTCAAGGCAGTTGTCGCAATTGCCGCATGTCTGCGGCGGCTCCTCGCCGAAATGCCGCAGAAGTATCTCGCGTCGGCAGCCCGCGCTTTCGACCAGTGAGGCCAGCGCATTGAGCCGCTTGCGTTCTGAGGCAAGGCGGGTTTCATCGACCTCGCCCAGCCATTGCCGTGCCTTCGCAAAATCAGCCGCCGCCCATAGCAAGAGCGTGTCAGCGGGATCGCCGTCGCGGCCCGCGCGGCCCGTTTCCTGATAATAGGCCTCGATCGATTTCGGCAGTCCTGCATGGATGACGAAGCGCACATCGGGCTTATCGATACCCATGCCAAACGCGATCGTGGCGACCATCACCATGTCTTCAGATTGGACGAATGCGGCTTGGGTGTCGGCGCGCTGTTCGGGTGGTAGGCCTGCATGATACACGCCGACCGGTCTGCCGGTTGCGGCAAGCTTGGCTGCCAGGTCTTCGCAGCCCTTGCGACTTGTAGTGTAGACAATCCCCGCCCCCGGTGTGCGCGCGATGAAGTCAGCAATCTGCTTTGGGCCGCCCTGGCGCGGGCTGATCGCATATCGGATATTGGGCCGGTCGAACCCGGCTTTGATTAGCCCATCATCCGGAATGCCAAGCTGTTTCAGGATATCGTTTCGGGTAACCTTATCCGCAGTCGCCGTGAGCGCAAGTCGGGGTACGTTCGCGAATTGATCGAGCACCGGGCGAAGGCCGCGATAGTCTGGGCGGAAATCATGACCCCATTCGGATACACAATGCGCTTCGTCGATTGCGAAGAGTGAAATCTCAGCCGATGACAGAAGTGACTGGAACGCCGGTGTGGTTGCGCGCTCTGGCGCGACATAGAGCAGGTCAAGTTCGCCAGCGCGAAAGGCGTCTCGCGTTTCTGCGGCATCAACATCCGCCGACGTCATCGATGCCGCCCTGATCCCGACCGCCCTCGCCGCACGGATCTGGTCATGCATCAGGGCAATCAGGGGAGAGATTACGATCGCCGTCCCAGCCCGCGCGATGGCCGGGATTTGATAGCACAGCGACTTGCCAGCCCCCGTCGGCATCAGCGCAAGCGTATGTTCGCCTGACAGAATTCGGGAGATGACCGCTTCCTGCTTCCCGCGAAAACCGGAATAGCCAAAGGTCGAACGCAGAATATCGTGGACGTCTGGGGCGACGCCAGAGTTTGCAGCAGCGTTCATCTAGGTCCGGCTCCCAAAATAGTGATGAGCCGGATGAATGGGTTCCTTAGCCGGCAGCAGCCTTTTTGGCGGTGTCGAGATCAACCACATCACCGACAACGGCAGGCTTGCCAGGAACCGCTATCGATCCGTCAGGGCGCTTGCCAAGGTCTTCGCGCCGAACCATCCACAAGTCCTCATGCCCAAGCACGCGTCCATCATGCGCGAGGATCGAAACGGGCCCGATCGGCAGGCGATCACGATCATCGACAAGAACCGGATTTTCTACAAGCTCAGCACCGTATTTCTGACCCCACTGACGCAGGGCCAGCATGGCAGGAAGCAGGTCAAAGCCTTTTTCGGTCAGGCGATACTCGATCTTGCGGCGGTCATCCTCGCAAGGCTCTCGCCTGAGAATGCCATGATCGACCAATTTGGCGAGGCGATTGGAGAGAATGTTACGCGCAATGCCGAGTTCGCTCAGAAACTCTTCAAAATGCTTGAGCCCGTTGAAGCTGGCACGCAGGATCATGAACGACCAGCGTTCTCCCATAACCTCAAGCGCTTGCGGAAGGCCGCATTCAATCAGCTCCCGCAGTGGTTCTCTTATGTCGCCCATATCAGTCCTTTCCCAGCAACCTATTTAACGCTTTTCCTGCCAATCGCAAAATCGGCGTCACAACAGGCTCTGGCGAGCGTGGAAAACAGAAGTCGAAAAAATTTCAGTTTCTAGTTGCAACCTGAAACCTAATCGCATAGGTAGTGATTCGCAACTGGTTTCGGTTAGAAACTTTGCGTTGCAACAATTGACTGACCCCTCGATCCGAAAGGACATTCGTGATGACCCTCTCTCTCCCCCGCACTGGCCGTCTTGCTATCCTTGCCTCAGCGCTGGTTTACACCGGTCTGAGCTTTGGCTTTGCGACCGCAGCACCGCTCGCCGCACAGGGCGGCGCCTATTACACAGCTACGCTGGCACAGCCTGCTGAAGACAACCGCGCCGTTGCTGGCGGTGTCGCATGGGTCTGTCAGGGCACGACCTGCGTTGCCAACAAGGGCACCTCGCGTCCGTCGCGCATTTGCCGCGGCCTCGCTCGTGAGTTCGGCGAAATCACGGCTTTCACCGCCAATGGTGAAGCTCTGCCGGAAGACAAGCTGGCACGCTGCAACGGCAACTGAATCCGACCGTAAGGCCGCTTTTCCCACTCCTCGCGGCCTACGATCCAACCCGTCCCAACTCCAAACTCCGGACGGGAACCTCAAAACCCCTGGCACGGCACTCCCCAGCCGCTGTGCCGGGGGCTTTCTTTTGGGCGGCGTCTAGCGCTGCGGCCTAGAGAAGGCCTGCATCGACAAGCTGACCTTCAAGAGCGCTTGCATCGGTAAACAGGTGCGCCTGCCATCCGCGCGCCTGAGCCGCCGCGATATTGGCCGGGTTGTCATCGGTGAAGAACAAGGCCTCTCCACGGCGCCCGGCGCGCTTCTCCGTGATTTCGTAGATCTCGGGCGCAGGCTTTGCGACACGTTCCTCACCTGACACGATGATGTCATCGAACAGCGAGAATATCGCATGCTCGCGGCGGAAATGCGCGAACAATTCTTCACCGAAATTGGTCAGACAATAGAGCGGCACGCCCTTGGCGTGCAGCCGGCGCACGATCTCATGCACGCCTTCAACAGGACCCGGAGCCGATTCGTTGAAGCGAGCAGCGTAAGCGGCAATCAGAACGGCGTGCTCGGGAAACTCGGCAATGCGGGCAGGCAGCATATCGGCAAGCGCGACGCCGCGGTCGTGCTGAAAGTGCCATTCCTCAGTGACAACGTTCGACAAGAACCAATTGAGTTCCCCCTCGTCTTCGATCAGCTTTTCGAAAAGCCATCGCAATTGCCAGTGAAAGAGCACCCGCCCTACATCAAATACCACCGCCGTGCTGGTCATGCCCGCGTCCAATTCCCTTGCCCCTCATACGGCTGCGGCCCGCTCTCCTGAGTGGAGGCGGGCCGCTGCGTTCATCGACTGTCCGCTTCGAACAGTCGGCCAATAATCCGGCTTAGCCCTGACGGGCTTTGAAGCGGCGATTGGTCTTGTTGATGACATAGGTGCGCCCGCGACGGCGAATCACGCGGCAATCGCGGTGGCGGTTTTTCAGCGACTTCAGGCTGTTGCGGATCTTCATCGTCAATCTCTCAAATAAAAAGGCGCCAAGCAGCTCGCCCGGCGCTCTTGAATTTCAGGGGCGGCCATTAGCTGCGAATCGCCGAGCGGTCAACTATTTCCGCGCAATTCCGACAGCTTGCGCTCCCAGGCAAGCGCATGACCAATAATGGTGTCGAGATTGTCGTGCTGGGGCTGCCAGGGAAGCGTTGCGCGAATGTGCGATGGATCCGAGATTAGCGATGCCGGGTCACCGGCGCGGCGGCCCTCCATCCGGCGGTTGATTGTAAGGTTTGTGACCCTGTCGACCGCATCGAGAACTTCGAGAACCGAAAAGCCGCGGCCATAGCCACAATTCATCTTGAGCGATCGCTCGGGCTGCTCGATCAGCGCTTCAAGCGCCAGGACATGGGCCGCTGCGAGATCGCTGACATGGATGTAGTCGCGCACGCCGGTGCCATCAGGCGTATCGAAGTCGGTGCCAAACACAGCCACGTCATCGCGCTTGTCCAAAGCGGCTTCGACCGCGACCTTGATCAGATGCGTCGCCCCTGCGGTCGATTGTCCAGTGCGCGCCTGCGGATCAGCGCCTGCCACATTGAAATATCTGAGCGCGCAAAAGTTCATCGCATGCGCGGCTGCGGTGTCGCCCAGCATCTGTTCGGTCATCAGCTTTGACCAGCCATAAGGGTTGATCGGGATTTGCGGCGTATCCTCTGTAACTGGCGACACCTCCGGCACGCCGTACGTCGCCGCGGTCGAGGAAAAGATGAAATGGGGCACCCCGGCAGCAATCGCCGTCTCGATCAAAGCGCGGCTCTTTGCAGTGTTGTTGTGATAATATTTAAGCGGGTCCTCAACGCTTTCAGGCACGATGATCGAGCCGGCAAAATGCATGATCGCCCGGCAGCCTTGTTCATCGAAAATCCGCGCCAGCAGGTCCGCATCGGCGATATCGCCTTCATAGAACGGGACATCGTCAGGAATGGCAAAGCGAAAGCCCGTTGTCAGATTGTCGATGACACAGACCGGCCAACCGGCATCTTTCAGCGCCAGAACAGCGTGGCTGCCAATATATCCGGCCCCTCCGGTCACAAGGACGGGCACTTTTCCGACGGGCTTTAAGGCTTCAGTCATGCGCAGGCGAATACCAGCAATTATGCCCGGCGCAACTCTATGTCTTTTCTTGAAGACTCGCGCGGGTAATGCCGCGCTTTTGCGCAATCGCGCATCTGGCATATATGGTCAGAGCGAAGAGAGGATAGTGATCCCATGCACACCCCAAACCGCATCATTCGCACGGCAATTCTTGTCGCAGCCGCCCTGACCGCCTCGGCCTGTGCGGGCTCGTACACTGGCCAAGTCGAAGTTACCCGGTTTGTAAGCGAGCAACCGATCAATCTCGGACAAGGGACAACAATCACGATCGAATTCCCCGACGAGATGGCCAATATCGGTGCGCGCAATGCCTTTGCCGCAGCAGTGGCAGATGAACTGTCTGCAGTGGGTTACAGCGTCGTGCTTGATGGCTCGCGGCCGGCTGAACATCTCGCGATCATCCGCACGACACGCAATCCGATAGCAGCCGCCGGATCAGGCAACCCTGTCAATGTGGGTCTTGGCGCTGGCACGGGCGGCTATGGCAGCGGTGTCGGCGTTGGCATCGGGATCAATCTTGGGGGCGGGAATTCCGGTCCAAGAGTGTTGACCGAGCTATCAGTGCGGATTTCCGGCCCGGACGGTGCGAGCCTGTGGGAGGGGCGCGCACAGCAGCCGACTTCGATCAAGTCGCCTTATGCAGATGTGGACGCAAGCGCACGAACGCTCGCTGCCGCCTTGTTCAAGGACTTCCCCGGTGGCAATGGCGAGACCATATCCATTGACGTCGAAGATCTGCGCTGACGACAAGACGCGCACCAACATTCAGGGGCATTCATGACCGAAATCGCCATCGACGCGGCTTTCGACAGCGGCAATATCAACGTGCTTTCGATTGACGGGGCAAGCGCGCGTCTTTCGATCCCAAAGGACCACATGTCCGAATTTGCGCAGTGGTTTCATTTTCGCGTGACCGGCGCAGCGGGCGAAGAGATCACTCTCAAGATCACCGGCCTCAATGAAAGCGCTTATCCCGGCGGATGGCCGGATTACGATGCATGCGTTTCTGAAGACCGCGAATATTGGGCGCGCGCGTCGAGCAGTTTCGACAAGAACGAAGAAAACGGCACGCTCACGATCCGCTATATTCCTGCGTCCAACACCGCCTGGTTCGCTTACTTTGCACCCTATTCGATGGAGCGCCACCATGATCTCGTGGCAGAGGCCGCAGCATGCGATGGAGTTGACCTTGTCCGCATAGGGGCAACGCTCGACGGGCAGCCGCTCGACATGCTCGAAATGGGTGACGGCGATACCAAGGTGTGGCTCTATGCCCGCCAGCACCCCGGTGAGACACAGGCGGAATGGTGGATGGAAGGGGCGCTTGAATGCCTGACCGATCCGACCGATCCCGTGGCGCGATCTTTGCGCAAGCATTGCCGGATCTTTGTTGTGCCCAATTGCAATCCGGATGGCTCACGCCGGGGGCATCTGCGCACCAACGCCGTTGGCACCAATCTCAACCGTGAATGGAACGCGCCTACGCCTGACAAGTCACCCGAAGTTCTCGCCATCCGTGAAAAGATGGACGAAACGGGCGTAGACTTCGCAATCGACGTGCATGGCGACGAAGCCATCCCGGCTGTTTTCCTCGCCGGGTTTGAAGGCATCCCAAGCTGGAGCGATGCGTTGGGCGATCAATTCTACCGCTACCAGCAGATCCTTGATCGCCGCACGCCAGACTTTCAGACGAAGCTTGGCTATCCGATTACTCCGGCTGGCAGAGCCAATCTTGGTATCTCCACCAACCAAGTGGCTGAGCGCTATGGTGCCTGCGCCATGACGCTGGAGATGCCTTACAAGGACTTGGCGGATTTCCCCGAGCCGGAGCAGGGCTGGTCGCCTGAGCGATGCAAGCTGCTCGCTCGTGATTGCCTGGCAGCGCTGGTCGAATGGCTCGAGACGCAAGATAACTGATACATCCGCGATCCATCTTTTTGTGCTATAAGCCTCTGAAGTCAGAGGGAGGATCGACAATGAGCCAAGGGTTTGAACGCCGCGCATTCTTGGGCGGAGCCGCCGCGATGGGAACTTTGGCGCTTTTCCCGTCAGCCGTTCACGCACAAGGGTTGGGGCGCAGCTTGGGGCTTTCCTCTATTCTGGGCCGCGCGACAGACAGCGCGCTCGATAAGCTCGCACAGCCCGGCGCCTTCTACGACGATGAGGACATCCGCATCGGGCTCCCGATCGTTGGCAATCTTGGCGGACGAAGCGGAGGGCTGTTTGGCTCGCTGTTGAGCGCTGGCAACCGGCTCGGCGTGCTTGGCGGGATCACCCGCACGATCAACGATGCTGCCGGTGTCGCCGCCGGAGAAGCAAAGCCGATCTTCCGCGACGCGATCGATGATCTGTCGTTCAGCGATGCGCCCGGCATAATCCGTGAGAGCGATGGCGGTACGCAGTACCTGAGAAGATCATCGAATGACCGTCTTCATTCACGGCTTGAGCCGCTGGTTGACAGCGCGCTGGAAAAAGCGGGTGTCTACGGCCAGTTTGACAAGCTCGCCGAAGATCACAGCTTTATCCGCGATGCGGGCCTGAACCGGGAAAGCATCAACCGATCCGTGACCGATCAGGGGCTTGATGGAATCTTCTCGTATATCGGCGCTGAGGAACGCGAGTTCCGCTCAAACCCGCTTGGCGGATTGGGTGATTTGCTGGGCAGCTAACTGAGATGAGCCGGTCCAAAGGCGTGTGGCAACAACTCTGACAGCGAAACGCGCCGCACTTCATCATTGCCCACGCACAGGATTTCCGGATCGGTTCCGCCTAGCTGAGCGATCTCGTTCAGCACCTGACGACAGCGACCGCAAGGCGTGATTGGCGCTCCGTCGCCTTTGTCTTGTGGCCCCACCACCGCCACTGCGATCAGACCGCCTCTTCGCCCTTCATTCATCGCTTTGGAAACGGCATTGGTTTCAGCGCAAAGCGACAGGCCATAGCTTGCATTCTCAACATTGCTGCCGGTGATGATCGCTCCATCATCGAACAACAAAGCTGCCCCTACCTGATAGTCCGAATAGGGGGCATATGCATCGCGTGCAGCGCTGCGTGCGGCTGCGATCAGCTTCTCATCGTTCATCTTTGCACCACCACCCATTCAATGCTCTCCGAAGACGCTTCGCTGACCAACTGGCTGTTTGCGCTCCATAGCAGCCATGGCCGTCCTGCGTAATCTGGCCGCGCACGGTCACGCACCAGCCATAGGTCACGCTCGGTGGTTCGCGCGGTGTTATGACGCGCCTCGAACGCACGTTCGAGCCTCAGGATTACAGGCTTGCCAGCGTGCATCTCGATCTGGTTGACGAGCGTCATCAGCTCGCTTTCAACCGCCGCATCGCTAACGGCCGGTTCGCAATCGCTGGCAGACCGCGTGAGCGAAATCGCCGGAGACAGCAGCTCATTATTGCGCGGAACCATTCGAGTGAAACGCGCAGATTGTGCATCGGCCTTGAGGCACGGATCAAAGGGTTGGACGATCCCAACTCTTATCCCGGACGCCAGCGCGCCGGCCAGTCTTTCAGCAAAACCCGGATCAGGTGCAGCGCCAGCGGCGGCAAGTTCGAGATATGCAAAATCAGCGCCAATCGCTTTGAGCGTTTCGAACCGTGTACCTGATGCACCGCTGGCGATAACTGCGCCCTGCTCGGGATAAAGCGCCGTGT
Organism: uncultured Porphyrobacter sp.; assembly: GCA_964443505.1. Lineage (GTDB taxonomy): Bacteria > Pseudomonadota > Alphaproteobacteria > Sphingomonadales > Sphingomonadaceae > Erythrobacter. The sequence goes on from CAYUCZ010000001.1 coordinate 222,710, forward strand.
CCGGCCTCCAGCTGCGCATATCCCACCAGAGCCAAGCAGCAAATGCGAGAGCGATCAGGGCTACCAGCGCGGCCAGCCGGAACAGCCATGCCGCTATCCCATTTCGCTTCTTTGCCTTGCGCCCCAAGGTTCAGCCCTTGATGTGAAGCACGCAGATCAGCGTGAACAATCTGCGTGCTGTGGCAAAGTCAGTTTCAACCTTGCCTTCAAGCCTTTCGACCAGAAGTTCTGCAGCGCTGTTGTGAATGCCGCGGCGTGCCATATCGATGGTTTCGATTTCGGCAGGCGTGGCCTTGCGAATGGCCTGATAATAGCTGTCGCAAATTGCGAAATATTCCCGGATCGGACGCCGGAACCGGGCAAGACCGATCAGCAGCGTTTCGAGCGGTTGTTCCTGCTTGTCGGCGATATCCATGGCGAGCCGCCCATCGCGTACCGCAAGGCTCAACCGGTAAGGCCCCTTCGCGCCGCGCTGCGCAGAACGCACCGGCTTGAAACTGTTTTCCTCAATCAGGTCATAGATTGCCACGCGCCGTTCCTGTTCGACATCGGCATTGCGCCACAAAATCGTCTCTTCATCGAGCTCGATATGGGCAATGCGATGCGTGTTCGCGGAATCGGATGGCAGATCAGTCATCACGAATCGCCTTCGCAGAAGGCAGGGTCACACTTCAAGCACTTCCATCACGGTGCGATACCGCAATCCCCGCAATCCACAGCGTGAAGAGTAAATTTCACCGGCCATAGCGGTTGCCGGACAGGGCACAGAAGCGCATCAGGGTCAGATGGCCGATCCAACACCACTTACTCTTGTCGAATCAGATTCCCAGGCACCGCGCAAGCTCCCTTCAAACCTGGAAGCCGAAGCAGCTTTTCTTGGCGCGGTCCTGATCGACAACCGCGTGATCGAAGAATTGCAGACCCCGATCCGTCCTGACCATTTCTTCGAGCCCCTGCACGAACGCATTTACGACCGCGTCCTCAAGATGATCGAACGCAATGCGACCGCATCACCGGTAACCTTGCGTCCGCATTTTGAAAGCGATGAAGCGCTCAAGGAATTGGGCGGCCCCAAATATCTTGCGCAGCTTACCGCCAATGGCGCGGGCCTGCTTGCACCGCGTGAGCTTGCGCAGCAGATTTATGATCTTGCCCTGTTGCGAGAACTGGTGAGTGTAGGCCGAGG
>CAYUCZ010000001.1:223995-228082 GCA_964443505.1 uncultured Porphyrobacter sp.
CGCAGCAGATTTATGATCTTGCCCTGTTGCGAGAACTGGTGAGTGTAGGCCGAGGCCTTGTTGAAGGCGCGCTTGACACGTCAGAAGAAACCGATCCGATGGACCGGATCAGCGAGGCTGAAGCAGACCTGTTCCGCGTCGCAGAAGGAGCCGCAACCGGAAACGAAGCCTCAACCTTCCGCGAGGCTTCTTTGACGGCGATCAAGATGGTCGAGGCGGCCATGAATTCAGGCGGCGGTCTGTCAGGCAAGACCACCGGGCTGGAGACAGTCGACCAGAAAACCGCCGGCCTGCACGATTCAGACCTGATCATCCTCGCCGGGCGCCCGGGCATGGGCAAGACGTCGCTTGCAACCAACATTGCGTTCAATTGCGCTGAGGAACACCTCAAATGGCAGCGCGATGGTGGGGAGCACAATTACGGCGCTCCAACCGCTTTTTTCAGTCTTGAGATGAGCGCAGATCAGCTCGCCACACGTATCCTTGCTGAGCAATCCGAGGTGTCCTCCGAGGCCCTGCGTTCTGGCCAGCTCACCCGCGATGATTTTCAGAAGCTCAGCTTTGCGAGCCAGCGCCTTGCCGAACTCCCGCTGTACATCGACGACACGCCGGCGCTGACGATTGCGGGCCTGCGCACCCGGGCGCGGCGCTTGAAAAGGCGGCATGACATTGGCCTGATCGTGGTCGACTATCTGCAGCTGCTGCAGGGTTCGGGCCGCGCGAATGACAACCGCGTAAACGAGATTTCGGAGATCAGCCGCGGTCTCAAGACACTGGCGAAGGAATTGAGCGTTCCGGTCATCGCTCTTTCTCAGCTAAGCCGTGCGGTGGAACAGCGCGACGACAAGAAACCCATGCTCTCTGACCTGCGCGAATCCGGCTCGATCGAGCAGGATGCTGACATGGTCTGGTTCATCTATCGTGCGGATTACTACAAGGAAGCCGTGCGGCCCGACATGCCCAATCCCGATGGATCAAGCAGTGTCGAGGTTCAGGAAAAATACGCCCAATGGGAAGCGGAATATCTTGAGGTGAAGAACAAGGCGACGCTGATCGTAGCGAAACAACGTCATGGTTCGACCGGGAACGTCCCGCTGCACTTCCAGAGCGAGATCACCAAGTTTACCTCGCCCAATATGCGCGACTATTCGAGCTGGGGCGAAGGCGACTAGGAATGATGGCTGCACCGGCAAATTCTTGACTTTCGCGGACACCGTCCTTAGCTGCGCTGTCCTTCCACACACAGTGATTCACAAAGAGGCCCGATAGATGGCACGCGTTACCGTTGAAGATTGCGTCGATAAGGTACCCAACCGGTTCGACCTCGTCCTGCTCGCCGCTCAGCGTGCGCGCGAAATTTCAGGCGGCAGCGAGCTGACGATCGACCGTGACCGCGACAAGAACCCGGTTGTGGCCTTGCGCGAAATTGCCGAGCAGACGATCAAGCCGAAAGAGCTTCACGAATCGCTCGTCACCGGCCTTCAGAAAATCCTGCCTGACGATGAAGACGACGCCGATGAAATCGGTTCGCTCAGCCAGTCAGCCGAAGCGCTTCGGATCACGGCAAGTGCACCGACGCGCTCGACCTCAATTGGTGCAGATTACGAGGGCTGAGGCTTAAACATTGATCGGGCGTTTGTGTCCCGAATTGGAAAGGTCGCCATTTTGGCGGCCTTTTTCATTTTCGCGCTCTATGTTGGCATCTCGAGAGTTGGGATGACACGATTGTAACGCGCGATGTCGCGACTTGCCTTTGCGCGGCGAGCGCGTAACAAGGTATCTTGTAACTCAAACGTAACATTTGGGCGCGCCGCCGTGCCCGCGAAAGGAAAGTAACGCGCAGCCATGGCTTCGATTGCGGTCTACAGTGTCAAAGGCGGGGTCGGAAAGACCACTTTCGCCGTTAACCTCGCATGGTGCGCTGCCAGCATATCGCGCCGTGAGACACTCCTTTGGGATCTTGACGCGTCGAACGGCTCGGGCTTCCTGCTGGGGGTCGACCCAAAGAAGAAGCGCACCGCCGAAAGCGTGTTCGACGAAGAACGCGGCCCCGGCAAACTCATCCAGAAGACAGATTACGACAATCTCCACCTTCTGCCTGCGGACGAGAGCATTCGTACGCTTGACCGACAGTTTGATCGGATTGGCAAGAAAAAGCGATTGGCCAAGCTCGTCGACGGGCTCAACAAGGATTATGATCGGATCATCTTCGATTGCCCGCCCGTCCTCAACGAAGTCAGCGCTCAGGTCATGCGAGCCGCAGACATCGTGATTGTCCCGCTGCCCCCTTCGCCGTTGTCAGCGCGCGCATTCGATCTTGTGGTCGACGAAGTGCGCGGATCGGGAAAGGGTCATCCGCCAATACTGCCGGTCATGTCGATGGTCGACATGCGCCGCTCACTCCACAAGGACGCACGCGCTGCCAATCCCAACTGGCCGGTCGTCCCACTCGCAAGCGCGATTGAGCAGTGCGCGGTGGAGCGCAAACCTGTCGGCGCATTCTCGCCTCGTTCGCCGGCTTCGCGCGCATTTGCGCAGCTTTGGACAGCGATCGAGCGCAAACTCGCCAAGGGGTAATTGGCAAATCGCCACGTGCGCTTATACTGCGGTGCAGCACTAGCAGGGGCGGCGCGATGAGTGACGTAGTCGAAGGGATTGGCGGGGCCATCGAAGGCGCTCTTGCAGGGCGCGCGGTTGAGCCTCAGCGCGGCGAGGCAGCAGACCAAAAGGCTGCCAAAGGCGATACCGAGCACACTTGCCTGAATTGCGGGGCCTATGCGCCGGGCAATTTCTGTCCTCAATGCGGGCAAAAGACCCATGTGCACCGCACATTATCCGCCATTGGCCACGATCTGATGCACGGCGTTTTGCATCTGGACGGCAAGCTTTGGCGCACGCTTCCGCTTCTGACGTTCAAGCCCGGCCAACTCACCCGCCGTTATATCGATGGTGAGCGGGCAAGTTTCGTCAGCCCCATGGCGATGTTCCTGTTCAGCGTCTTTGCCATGTTCGCGGTCTTCCAGATGGTGGGTATCACAACGCCGAGCACATTCGATGTCGGCGATCCGGCGGAGATCGTGCGTGATCAGGGCAGAGCAGAAGCGGAACGGATCAGAGAGGAAATCGCGGCGCTTCCAGAAGGCAGCGAGGAAAGGCAGCGGCGCGCAAGTGATCTTGAGACGCTCGAAGAACTCCTGGCCCGTTCGGATGAGGGAACACTGACCTCCGGAGACGTGATGGCCGAAATGGTCGCTTCGACGCAAACCGAAGGGGGCGAGGCGTCATCAGAGTTTCTGCAGGGCTTTGCAGATGCAATCAGCGATGAGGAGGGCGTTGACGGTGAGATCAACCTCACGGGCATTGAATCGCTCGACAATGGCATCATCAAGAAGTGGCGCGATAATCCGGGGCTCATGCTCTACAAGCTTCAGGCGAATGCGTACAAATTCAGCTGGCTGCTGATCCCGCTTTCGCTCCCATTCGTGTGGCTGATGTTCGCATGGCGCTGGCGGTTCAAAGCGTATGACCATGCGATATTCGTCACCTATTCGCTCAGTTTCATGTCGCTCTTGTTTATCACCATGTCATTGATCGCGGTGAGCGGTCCTGGGGCTGGCTGGGCGTTCATGCTGTTTGCGATCGGGGCTCCGCTGCATCTCTACAAGCATTTGAAATACACTTACGGCCTCTCGCGCTTTTCGACGCTCTGGAGGTTCATGGCGTTGATGATCTTCATCAACATCATCCTGCTCCTGTTCCTCCAGGCTCTTATCCTGCTCGGAGCGTTCTGAGTTGCAAAAAAAGCGGGCGCGAGTGACATCTGCCGCCCGCGCCCGCTTCATGCAATCTGATCCTGTGATCAGGCGCCTTGCGGTGCCTCATCTCCCTTGCCACCAAAACGCTTGCCAGCCTTGGGGATCGCTGATCCGTGGGTCGGCTGGGTGATCTGGGGGCCCTTGGGCTCATCAGGTCGATCGATCTTCCCGGTGTCGAGAAGGGTCGTGATTTCCTCACCGGTGAGCGTTTCGTATTCAAGCAATGCCTGGGCAAGCAGGTGCAGTTGATCCTCATGCTCATTGAGCAGATC
>CAYUCZ010000002.1:0-137572 GCA_964443505.1 uncultured Porphyrobacter sp.
GCATCAAGGACAAGCTCAAGAACGACCGCGCGCGTATTCAGGTTGGCCGCATTTCGGGCTTTGGCCTGATGGAGATGAGCCGCCAGCGTCTGCGCACCGGCGTGCTTGAGGCGACCACCCGCCCCTGCCCGCACTGCGATGGCACCGGCCTTGTGCGCACGGCATCGTCTGCGGGCCTGTCAGCGCTGCGTCTGATCGAAGACGAGGCAGCGAAGGGCAAAGGCACCGTGATCAAACTTGGCGCCAGCACCGAGGCAGCGATTTATCTGCTCAACGAAAAACGCAACGATCTGATCGAGATCGAACAGCGTTACAGCGTCACCGTCGAAGTTTCGCCCGAAGGCGAAGACGAAGGCGCGAAGATGAGCGTATCGAGCGCGGGTCCGCGTCCGGCTGAGGCGCCCAAATTTGAACCGATCATCGATGATGATGACGATGATGATGCAATCGCTGAGGAGGAATTCGGCTCCGATGGCGAGGATGAGGACGACGACGCGCCGAAGAAGAAAAAGCGTCGCCGCCGCCGTGGTGGCCGTGGCCGCAACAAGAAGCGCCAGAATGAAGGCGCTGAAGGCGAGGAAGGCTCTGACGGCGACAGCGCCGATGAGCAGGCCGAAAGCCAGGAAGGCGACACGGGTGAAGATGGCGAGGACAAGCCCAAACGCCGCCGCCGCCGCGGTGGCCGCGGTCGTCGCCGCAAACACGAGGCGAGCGAAGTGGGTTCGGAAGAAAACTCTGAAGACGCCTCTTCAGACGACGCACCAGTAGCAGCGGAAGCAGAGTCCGGGGCCGATGCCGAAGCCGAAACTGGCGGCGAGGCACCTGCCGAAGATGCACCTGCCGCACAGGAGCAGGCTGAGGAAAAGCCCAAGCGCCGCCGTTCTCGCAAGAAGAAGGTCGAAGAGGCTCCTGCCGAGGAAGCAGAAGCCACAGAAGCAGAAGCTGAGGCCAAAGCAGAGGCTGCAACCGAAACTGCGCCCGCCGAAGACGAAGCGCCTGTGGAGGAAAAGCCCAAGCGCAAGCGTGCACCGCGCAAGAAGAAGGCTGAAGCTGCTCCAGAGGAAGCGCCCGCTGAAGCTGAGGCAACTCAGCCTGAGGGCGACGCAGCTGAGGACAACACCGAAAGTGGTGACGAGGCCGAAGCTGGCGCAGATGGCGACGCACCAAAGAAGCGCGGCGGCTGGTGGCAGCGCACTTTCGGCGAGTAACCAAGCCAAACATCACACAAACGGGGGCTGGAAGAGCGATCTTCCGGCCCCTTTTTGACCCGATTGTCAGATCAGGCTGGTCAGATCACGCGCCCATGCGCCGCGCCACGCCCCATTCGTTCCACATCGCAAATTTGGGCGCCTTGGGCAGATAGCCCTGCCCCAGCGGCTCAACCTCGAACCCCGCGCCGCGAAAGGCCGAGCCAATGGGCCGTGTAAGGTGACATCCCCCCGCCATGCGTTTCCACACTGGCTCGATCCGGTCCTGCCACTTTGCCACCCCGCCATCAGGCGCTCGCCCATGTTCGAGGAACAGCGCCTGACCACCCGGCCGCAGGATGCGCCGCATTTCGGATAATACCTTGGCGGGATCCTGAACCGAGCACAGTGTGAACGTGCACACGACCGTATCAAAGAAACGATCAGGGAACGGAATATCCTCACCAATCCCCTGCCTCAGATCCGCTGGCCAGCCCTTGTCCTGTGCCGCCGCCCGCGCATTGTCGAGCAGGCCGCCATGCGGATCGATCCCGGCATAGGATTTGATCGCATCGACCTTGTAAAATTCCTGATTGATACCGCCGCCACAGCCCAGTTCGAACACGTCGCCTTTGGCCAAAGGCACAACCATCGAACGCCGTTTCATCACCTGCCCGGTGCTGCACGCACAGCGTATGAGGTGCGGCATCACATGCGCATCATACCAGTCCCCAAGCCCCATTATCCTCTCCCCCGAACCCGTCTTATCTTTGGTGCAAGTCTCACCCAATTTGCAGCATTTGCCAATATCCGTTTCCCACAGGGGCTGTGCTGTCGCAGGACGCAGGACTGGCGCTGCCAGATGAGAGGCAGTATTGGCCATCGCAAGGGCGCATAAAAACACAACAAGAGCCGGAAGACCCGATGACCCAGCCCATCACTCCCTTGCGCATTGCTGCCGAAGACAAAGAGCGCGTGCGGCTGTTGTTCATGGCCAAACACGCGCAATGGGGCGGCGGAATGCACCCTGAAGACGGCAATCACGCGATCTATCACCACGAAGTGCGCACCAGCCTCGAGAAATTGGGCCTGAACCTGCATCTGGCGGATAGCTATGATGTGCTGTTCACCCGGCCTGATGTCGATTTCGTGTTTCCGCTGCTTAATCGCGGGGGATTTGTGAATTCGGAAATGCTCATCCCTGTCCTGTGCAACATGCACCGCTTGCCTTATCTGGGCGCTATGCCGTTTCTGCGCGGGCTTGGTGATGACAAGTCGGTTTCCAAGCTCACCAGCGCTCATGCCGGCGTGCCGACTGCTCCGTGGTTCTGTTTTCGCCGGGGTGCGCCGGTCGACGAGGCCGATCTGCCGCCCTCGCCCGATGGACGATGGGTGATCAAACCCAATGCAAGCTCAGCCAGCTGGGGCATTTCGGACGCGTATGACTGGAACGGCGTGACCAACGCGATCGCTGACATTCACGGTCAGGGCCATGATGCGATCGTGGAACCCTATCTTGATGGGTACGATGTCCAATGCGCCTTCATCACGATTGACGCAAAGCCGGTGGCGCTGCCGATGCTGTGGTACGAGCGTGAGAACACGCAGAAATTGTGGACCTATTACGAGAAGCGCGACCTCGTTCCCAACACCGAGAAAGCCGCGCTCAAACGGTTTGATCATGACGATCTGGCCCACCAGATCGAAGCGATGGCGCACAAGGTTGCGCGTGAGTTCCTGCCGTTTGACTATGGCCGGATCGAGTTTCGCGTGGACCTTGCGACAGGCGACATCAACTTCATCGAGATCAATCTCAACTGCAATCTGTGGTCGGAAAAGGTGATGGCGAAAGCGGCGGCTGAGGCCGGTTTCAGCCATGGTGATCTGCTTGAAACGCTGCTGGCCGAAAGCTGGCGCCGCAATGCTCTGATCGCTGGCTAGGCAGGTACGGATTTCCCCGCAAAATCATATACTTTGCCGCTGTCTTGCGGATCAAGCCCTGCCATAACATCAACAAGGTTTGCCCCGGCCCTTTCCGCGCTGGTCAATTGCCCGTCTGGAAGGCCCTTCTGGAACGGTTTTGACAGGGCTGTGTCGACTGTGCCCGGATGCAGGCCGACTACAACGCCGTGTGGGTGCGTTCGCCCCATCTCCAGCGCAAAGTTCGCGATCAGCATGTTGAGCGCCGCTTTCGACGCGCGGTAGGAATGCCATCCGCCAAGCCGGTTATCGCAGATTGAACCGACCCGTGCGCTAAGCGCAGCGAAGACAAAGCGATCCTCGCGCGGCATCAGCGCAAGCATGTGCTTTGCGATCAAGGCAGGCCCGATCGTATTGAGCGCAAACACCTGCGCCATCGTAACCGGGTCAAGCCGTTTGTAAGTCCGTTCCGGCCCGGTCCCTCCATCAAGCGTGAGCACCCCGCTTGCAACAAAGACCCATTCGGGCGGATCATCCTTCATCGCACTGGCGGCGCTCGCTATGCTGGCTTCATCGGTCAGGTCAAAGGCGAAGGAACGTATCGCTGAATGATCCATCGCAGCGCCGCTGCGCGATCCGGCATGGATGGTCTTGCAGCCGCGCGTCGCCAGCACTTCGCACACAGCGCCACCGATTCCGCCGCTTGCACCAAACACAGCTGCGCTGCGCGGGAATTTTCCTACCTTGTCCATCGAGGATAGAGCTATTCAGAGCCGATAAAGTTCCGCAAACGCCGCCCAATTCCCTCACCATGAAGAGGCAAAAAATGAAAGGTCACAGTTTGGATGCCATAAATCGTAAATTTGCCTCGTGTTTCCAGACCTTTACGCAGATCTACAAGTTTTCTTTTTGGCGGCTTAGGCGGTCCAGGTCCTGGGCCAAAACTTGGGTCATAAGCTCTCTGGCCGCGCGCTTGATTGAACACCAGGCAACATCTGGCGCATCACTCGCAAGCACAGGTGCCTTGCCTCGGCTGACACAGGCGTTAAACAGGTTCGCAATCAACGGGGATCCATCAGACCATGGCGACATTCACGCTTCCGAAAAACTCGAAGATCAAATCTGGCGGCAAGGTGCACAAGGCCGACGGCGCCAAGCGGGTCAAGTCGTTCAAGATCTATCGCTACGATCCCGATAGCGGTGAAAACCCGCGCTATGACAAGTTCGAGATCGACCTTGATGATTGCGGCCCGATGGTTCTTGACGCGTTGCTCAAGATCAAGAACGAGATTGATCCCACGCTCACCTTCCGCCGGTCATGCCGCGAAGGGATTTGCGGATCGTGCTCGATGAACCTCAATGGTGGAAATGGTCTTGCCTGCACCACCGCGATTGAGGATTTGAGCGGTGAAATCCGCATCACCCCGCTTCCGCATATGGATGTGATCAAGGATCTGGTCCCTGATTTCACGCACTTCTATGCGCAATACGCCTCTATTCGTCCGTGGCTGCAAACTGTCAGCCCGACCCCATCCGGCAAGGAGCGGCTCCAGTCGCCAGAACAGCGCGAAAAGCTTGATGGCCTGTATGAGTGCATCTTGTGCGCGTGCTGCTCAACCTCTTGCCCGAGCTATTGGTGGAACTCTGACAAGTTCCTTGGCCCGGCGATCCTGCTTCAGGCTTATCGCTGGCTTGCCGATAGCCGCGACGAGATGACCGGTGAGCGTCTGAACGAGCTGGAAGACCCCTTCCGCCTGTATCGTTGCCACACGATCATGAACTGCGCGAATGTCTGCCCCAAAGGCCTCAGCCCGGCAAAGGCAATCGCGGAAACCAAGAAGATGATGGCCGAACGCGCCATCTAAAATCAGGTCTTTGGGCGGCGAGCTATGACATCGGGCCCCAAGGGACTGGGCGAAGACATCTTCGAGCATGGGCCAGACCCGGATCATCCGGGCTGGCGGCACTGGAACCTCAAGGACCAGACCCTGTTCAATGGCGCGGTGATGGGTAAGCTCATCACCCGCGTTGATGACGACGGCAAATCGCGCCTGCGCATGTTCCCTGAGCGCAAGCACGAAAACCTTCAGGGCATCATCCACGGCGCGGTAACGCTCGCGCTGATCGACATTTCGATGTTCACGACGATGCATACGATCGGCAGCGGTCAGGCCGGGCCATCGGTCACGCTGGAGCTGTCCACGCAGTTTGTCGGCGGCGGCGATCCGACACGCGCGCTTGATGCGGTGAACGAAATCGTGCGCGAAACCGGCAAGCTGGTCTTCATCCGCGGACAGGTGATGCAGGAGGAGGATGTCGTCGCCTCCTATTCGGGAATCGTCCGCAAGATGAAACCGCGAGCGATTGAGGCCGCGTGATGACACGCATCCTCGTGCGCTACGAACAATTGATCGCGAGCGGCGAGCTTCGCGAAGACCCCGATCAACGCCGCGCCGCCGAACGGTTGAACATGCTGCAAAAGGAGCTGGAGGCAGAAAAGCCCGGCGGCCTTCTCTCGCAGCTCTTCTCTCGTAAGCAGACCCGGCCCGAAGGCGTTTATATGTGGGGCGGCGTCGGGCGCGGCAAATCGATGTTGATGGACCTGTTCCACGATACGCTCGCCATTCCCGAAAAGCGCCGTGTCCACTTCCATGCTTTCATGCAGGAAGTGCACGAAGAGATGCGGCTTGCCCGCCAGACCCACGAAGGCGATCCGATCCCACCGGTGGCTCACAAGCTGGCGCAGGGCCTGCGAGTGCTCGCCTTTGACGAGATGGTGGTGAACAATTCGGCAGATGCGATGATCATGAGCCGCCTGTTCACGCAATTGATCCGCGAACAGGACGTTACAATTGTCACGACGTCAAACCGTCCGCCCAAGGATCTCTACAAGGACGGGCTTAACCGCGAACATTTCCTACCCTTCATCGACTTGATACACGAAGAGCTCGATGTGGTCGGATTGAACGGCCCGACGGATTACCGTCTCGACCGGATTGGCGACATGGCCTCGTGGCATTCGCCCATCGGTGACGACGCAACAGCCAAAGTGCGCGAGGTGTTTTTCAGGCTTACCGATTTCGATCCACAAGATGCCGCTAATGTCCCGTCAGAGGAACTGGCGATCGGCGCAAAGCGAAGCATGCATGTGCCCAAAAGCCTAAAAGGTGTGGGCGTTTTCAGCTTCAAGAGGCTTTGCAGCGAAGCGCGCGGCGCGCCCGATTATCTCGCCATCGCGCGGGCCTTTCACACGATCATCATTGTCGGCATTCCGAAAATGGGCCCGGAAAACCGCAATGAGGCAGCCCGGTTCGTGACGCTGATTGACGCTTTGTACGAACACAGGGTCAAGCTGTTCGTAACAGCCGAAGCGCGGCCGGAAGAACTGTACAAGGCAGGAGACGGCGCGTTTGAATTTGAACGGACGGTGAGCCGTCTAAATGAAATGCAAAGCGATGAATACATGGCGCTTGGCCATGGAACCGAAGAACAGCCTGCTCAGGCTTAGGCGGCAGCAGCAGCGATCCGTTCAGCCAGGCGAGCCTGAGCTGCGACAAGGCGGCTCATCACTTTGAGATCGGTTTCCTTAAGCTCGAGCGCGGTATCGGCCCACATCTCTGTGATCTCGTTGAATTCATCGAGGTTGAGCTGCCAGACCCGCTTGGTTGCGCGGCGCGCGCCCAGAAGGCCGGCATGGCGACGTTCGGACTTCTTGATGAAGTCACGCACGGCATTGGCCCCGTCACCGGGCTCTGCGATGTGATGGACGATACCAAATTCGTACATCTGCTCAGCGGTGAAGGTCTCGTTCGATACGATGATACGGTCAGCAAGTGCCGAACCGAGCTTGCGAACCAGAAGCGCGTGCGCGCCCATGCCGGGGTAAAGGCCGAACATGATTTCAGGCAGGCCGAACGTCGCATCGCGTTCGGCAATGATATAGTCAAACGACAACAACGCTTCGAACCCGCCGCCCAATGCCGCACCCTGGACAAGACCAATGGTCAGCATCGGAATGTCGAGCGTGCGGATATTGCGATCGAGGATCTTGCAGCAGCGATGGCCGTATTCGACCAAACCATCGCGGTCACGTTCGCGGATCAAGCGCTGGAACAGCTCAAGATCGCCGCCAAAGCAGAACACATCCGGCGAACGGCTTCCCAGCACGAGATAGCGCAGCGGAACCTTCTCAGGTCCGAAACCCTCTTCGATAAGGTCCTGCCAATTCTCGAAATCTTCAAGCATGGTGCGCGTGAAGCTGGGGCGACCTTCGGGGTTCATGTATGTCCAAAGCGTCGCACAACGATCATCGTACAGAACGTCAAGCTCTCGCAGGGAAAACAGGCGCTCTGGGATCGAATTGTGCACCGCGCTTTGCGCAAGCAGATCCTCATCCTCTAACCAAGGAACTGCTTTGCTAGCGCTGCCGTCCATACCACGGTACTCCGATCCGACCCTTGCGCGCCTGACATTATTGCAAGCGCATTTGCGACCTTTGGTCTGCTTGATACGGAATCTAACCTACCGATCGGCAGGGACGCAAACGATTATTTGCGTTTATCAATCGGAAAGAGTCTCTTTTTGGGTCAAACGAGGCACTTGGAGGATATAATATTTTGTACACTTGGGGATAAGCCTAATGCTGACGTCGACCTATTCGCTAACCTTCAGGTGCTTCAGCGAACGCTCCAGCATCAGCAATTGCCACAATATACGAGAGTTGTCCCGGCGCCCGGAGATATGAGTTTCAGCCAGTTCCGAAAGCGTCTTTGGGTTGAACCAGCCCGATCCCGCCAAAACAGAGCTTGATGAGATCGCGCGCGCCTCTGCGCTGAGCGGGCCACGAAGCCAATCGGCGATCGGGGTCACGAAACCCTGTTTGGGCCGGTACAGGATGTCGCTGGGTAGATATCGCTCCATGCACTTTTTTAGCAGAAATTTGCCAGTGCTCCCCTTCACTCGCATCGCCTCCGGCAATTGCGCGGCGAATTCGACAAGACGATGATCGAGCAGAGGTTCACGCGCTTCAAGGCTTACCGACATGCTGGTTCGATCCACCTTGGTGAGGATGTCACCCGGCATCCAGAAGGTAAGATCGGCATATTGCGCCCGGTCCAAACCGCTGCGCGCTGGGGCAGAGCGCATGATAGAGATCAGTTCATCTTCGCCGCGGAAACCATTGAGATTATGTGCGAAACCATCACTGTATAGCTGGGCACGGGCATCGGGAGTGGTGACAGAAAGGCCGCGCGCATAGCCTTCATCACCGCTTTCGGCGAGCGCTAGCAAGGTGGCCTTGGCGCGCAAGGGACGCGGTGCCCAATCGGCTTTCGGCCAGATCCGACCAAGCGTTCCGAATAAGGGTTCGCGCAATCCGGCAGGCAGAAGCGAGCGCACACGCTCTTCATTGTGATGGAACACCTGCCGGCGATACCCGGCAAAGGCCTCGTCCGCGCCGTCCCCTGACAATGCGACGGTGACCTTCTCGCGCGCCAGTTGACACACACGCCAGGTTGGCAAGGCAGAGGCGTCCGCAAACGGTTCATCGAACATCGTTGCGAGCTGATCCACCGCTTCGAATTCGTCGCTCGCCACGGTGCGCGCTTCGTGATCCGCGCCGAACTTTTGCGCGACCTGCTGAGCGTAGCTCGTCTCATCAAGAGCAGCGACATCAAAGCCGATCGAGCAGGTCCGCACCGGCTGAGCGCTCGCCTCGCTCATCAGAGCAACAACCGAGGAGGAATCGACGCCGCCTGACAGAAACGCACCGAGCGGAACATCGGAGACCATGCGTGACTGAACGGCTTCACGCATCAGATGGACAAGCTGGGCTGACAGGTCCGCTTCGCTTCCGCTCACGCGGTCTGCAAAACTGATGTCCCACCACCGCCGCTGGGCCGGAACGGGCTTGCCCTGCTCAAGCAGCAGAAAATGCCCCGCCTGAAGTTTCTCTACACCCGACAGGATCGAATGCGTGTCTGGCACATAGCCCCATGTGAGATAGGCATCGAGCGCCTGCGGATTGATCCGCCGCCGCATCTGAGGATGAGCGAGCAATCCCTTAAGCTCTGATGCGAAGGCCACCCCGCCATCAGGGAGGCGCGTCAGAAACAGCGGCTTTACCCCGAACCGGTCTCGCGCCAGCAGCAATTGCCGCTTGTCGAGATCATAAAGCGCAAAGGCAAACATGCCGTGCAGTCGTGCAAGGCAATCCACGCCCCATCGCTGCCAGGCGGCAAGGATCATCTCGGTGTCGCCGGATGTCCTGAAAACCGCACCATAATTTTCAAGCTCTCGGCGCAGTTCGCGGAAATTGTAAATCTCACCGTTGAACACGATGACCGCGCGCCCATCTGCGGAAAGCATGGGCTGGGGCGATCCTTCAAGATCGATCACTGACAATCGGCGGTGGCCAAGGCCGATCCCCTGATCGGTCCACACGCCTGCGCCGTCGGGGCCGCGATGCGCCATGACATCGCACATGCGTTCAACCCGGAGCGGGTCTACGGGCTTGGGCGTTTCAGCATGAAAGATTCCGGCGATCCCGCACATGGCTGATCCGGCGGTTAGCTCAACGCAGCCGGTGCGACAATGCTTGCCAGGATCGCACTTGCGATCACCAGCGCAGATAGACCGGCCAGAAGAACAACCGGGCTGGTGTTCCCGCGTTCAAGCGTTGCGACAAATGGGAAGGCGCTGACTTCCTTGGCCTGCCAGCCATACTCTTCAGGCTCGCGGTCGAAATAGCGCCAGGCAGCTGACAGGACGAGCGCGACAACGATGGCGAAGAAGATCCAGCCATAGAAGATGTGATCGAACCCGGCGGCGAATTCGACTCCCTGGCTTTGCGCGACATAGATCGTTCCCCAGGCGCGAATGCCATTGGCGATGATCGGCACGATGATGGACGCGAGCATGAAGGCTGCTCGGTGGCTCCAGCGATTGAACCGGGTGAAACACACAAGCACCGCAAGCGTGACCATTGCGACGAGGAACTTCACCCCCGAACACGCCTCTGCCACGATAAACAGTCCGGCAGGCGTATAGATATAGATCCCGTCAATTTCAGCCGGAACCCCGCTCCACAAGGTAAGGGCAATCGATATCTCAGCTGTAATCGCCTGAAGTGGTGGAATTATCTCGTCGCCAAACGGAACGAGGAACACGCCAAAAGCGATTGGTAAGGCAAGCACAAGCGAGGCACGCGGTCCGATCGCTGCAACGACAAGTGCCTGAAGCATCCCGACCGCACCTGCATGCGCGATGAGGTTGATCTCGCTTGCTCTGCCGATCAGCCATAGGACAAGTCCCGCCGCGACAAGACCAAGACCAGGCAGCCAAGGGCGCGGCGCAATCCGCGCCAATTCGCCCGCCTTGATATAGACCAGCCAGCCAATGATGACCGGCACGAGAAGGATATGCGTGTAAGTGTCGATACTCCACCATTGGTGCAGCATCTCGCCCCATTCGCGCGCTGCCAAAGCGGCGATGGCGAACAGTCCAAAGCCAAGAACGGCAAGCGTGCTGCGCCAGGGGGCGGGTACGCGCTCGATCAGCGAGCTGTCATGGCGCTGCCGACGAAGAGCATCAGGCGGCATTGCGCGCCTCCCTTGCCTCAAGCGATAAAAGCTCAGCCAGCGGCGCCAGCATCGCATCCCACGCATGGTGATCAAGGACGTATCGCCGCGCGGCCTCACCCAATCCCGCGGCATGCTGTTTGTCGCCCAGCAGCGCCTCAAGGCGTTCGCACATCGCCTCGGGGTCGGCATCACACAGCAGCCAGTGCTCCTCATCCGATGCGTCAATTCCCGTTGCCGCTTGCGGTGTGAGCAGGACCGGGCGAGCCATTGCCATCGCCTCAAGCACCTTGTTCTGCACTCCGCGTGCAATCATCAGCGGTACGACCACACAATCCGCTGCGGCAATGAATTCTCGCACATCAGGTACCTCACCCCAGACGGTCAGACCCGGCTTATCGCTGCGCGCCAGTAGGCGCGGCGTGGGATTACGGCCAACAATGTGAAGCTCGGCATCGGGATAGCGACGCCTGATCCCTGGGAGAAAATGCTTCGATGCCCACAGCGCCGCCTGTTCGTTGGGCGGGTAGTCCATCTGTCCGGTAAAGACGAAATGCGGACCTTTGCCCGAGGCAATTTGCTTATGCGGCTCGCACAGACCGGGATCAAACAATTCAGCGTCTATCCCGTTTCCGATGACCCTGACCTGTGCCATTGATGGAAACTTCAAGCGCGATTTGAACAGTTCAGCTTCATTCTCGCTGATGAGCACGGTCGCATCTGCGCGCCGAGCAAGGCGCTCTTCCTCACGGGCCAGCAGGCGTCCCTCGCGCGAATTCAGCCAGACGCGGCTGCCGCTTTCCGCATAGTTTTCAAACTTTGCGCTATCCACGTCGCACAGATCAACGATCACCCGCCCAGCGTAATCATCAGGAACATATTGCCCCATCTGACCTGAGAAGATGACGATCGTTGCAATGTCGTGTGCAGCAATCGTCGCTTTCACCCACCGCTCGATGCGCGGGCTGTGAAAAGCAGTCAGACTTACAGGCTTACCCGCGAGAACCGCCTCCGCTCCGGCAAGGACAAGTGGTTTGCTGCGATTGACGACGCAATGAGTCGCGGCGAGTTGCTCGACCTCTCTGGCGCCAGCGCGATCTTCGTCGGTTTCAGCGAAGCATCCGACATGCACAGGTGCGAGCGTCGCAAGCTTGCGCAACAGATTGGCACTGCGAATTTTGTCCCCGCGATTGGGGGGGAACGGCACACGGTGCGCAAGGAAGAGGATGTCACCCATCGCCTGATGCCCCTCAGGCAAGATCACGCGCGATCAGCGGACCAGCGCGATTGGCAATAGCCAGCGGCAGCTTCTGCCAGATTGCGATCTTGCGCGCATAGCCAGCGCTTGTGGGATCAACATCGCGCGCTTCTTCACCCGGAACCGTCCATACACCGTAAGTCAGCGGCTGCGGCTCAAAACCCCAGTTCTTCTTGAATTTGAAGGGACCGCTACCGGTCTTTGAGCGACCAAAGTCAAACCGTTCTGCACCCTTACGGCGCGCATGCAGCATCAGTTCGTAATACATCAGCTCGTTCGCGCGCGCACCACGTGCAGCAAAGGTGCCGCCGCCCCAGAAGGGTAGAACCGCGCCGTTGTGGTAGAAGGAAAAGACGCTGGAAATAGGTTCGCCATTGCGGCTGATCGTCAGTATGTCGCTCGTGTCTGGGAAAGCGGCGAGCATAGATCGGAACAGGCTCTTTGGAAAAACCGGCGTCCCAAGATTGCGAACGCTTTCGGCATAGACCCGGTAATGCGCGTTGATATCCTGAGTATCCCGGCCAACCCTGACCTCAAGATCATTCTTCAGGCCCTTGCGCACCTCAGCGCGCGCCTTTCGCGGGATCGCAAGCAATTCCGCCTCGTCATCGGCTGCAAGAGCCCGCTCAAATCCGCAATGCTTGTCCTCGATGCGCTGCCAGCCTGATGGGACAACACCGCCGCGCAGTTCGACACTGGCAAATCCATAGCGTTTGGCATGCCCCTGCGCCGCGCGTGCAAGCACGACGCTCGCATCCGCGCTTTCGGCAAGCACGCCTCCTCCGACACCAAAACCGCTCGACACAAGCGCCCTACCGAAGAGCAGCGAACGCACCTCGGTAAGCGGCAGCCATCCGGTGATCGCGCCCATCTGTTCGGTGATGAGCCCCGCCGCTCTATGACCGGTCGCGCGTTCGACAGCGCGCAGCCATTGCGGCAGGTGAAACACGCTACCGCCTTGCTCGCGCACGAAACCCTCGATGCGAGCAGCCGTCTGCGGGCTGGCAAAATCGACAAGCCGAGCGCGGATCGTCATGTCGAGTGGCGCATTCATGCAGACACACTCTGGTTGGCACCTGCTCCGGTGAACAGATCAGCCCGGTGCGCCTCACGCTGTGCCAGATCATCCATCCGGCCCCAGCGGAATTCCGCGACAAGATCAGCAAGCTTTCCGGCCATCTTGTCGAGATTGGTATAATGGCGCAGTTTTGATCGGATTGGTGCGTTGCCAACACGCGGCTGATCGGGATCGATTTCCCAGGGGTGGAAATAGAACACCGCAGGGCGCTGGTCCTGATTGTTCACCTGCCGGATCGCCCAGCGCGAAAACGCATAGGGAAGCACACGGAAAAAGCCCCCTCCCCCTGCTGCAACCCGGCGCCCACCAAGCATCGCAGTCGTCACCGGAATCTCGATCATGGAAGAGCCATCTACCGGGCGAAACGCAAACCGGGGCGCTTCGCGCCAGCCATAGTGATCATGCGTGACCGGAGCGACGCTGGATGTGTAGGCATAGCCCTGCTCTGCCAGTTCGTCGAAAGCCCACAGGCAGCGCGGGTCGATTGAAAAACTTGGCGCACGGTATCCCGTGACAGCTTGCCCAGAACATTCTTCGAGGATTGTGCGGGCCTTGCGAATATCTTCTGCAAACTCGGCACGGTTGAACGTGAAGACACGGGCATGATCGTAGCCGTGGCTGGCGATCTCATGACCTCTGTCTGCAATTGCGCGGATCAGTTTGGGATGACGTTCGGCGACCCAGCCCAGGGTGAAGAAGGTCGCCTTGGCCCCTGCTTCGTCGAATAGGTCGAGGATACGCAGAACATTGGCTTCGACCCGCGTTGGGATGCTTTCCCAATCACTGCGATCAATCACGTCTTCGAACGCGCCGACTTGAAACCAGTCCTCGACGTCAACCGACAGACCGTTGGCAATAGCGGTGCCTTGATGTGCATCATTTTCCAGAAACGGTCTGTGCACGTTCATGGTCAGGCTGCCTCGCGCGAATTGTCGTCCTCAAGCCATTCGATCAGCATCGTCAGCACATGGCGGAAAGAACGTTCCTGCTCTTCAAGCCGCGCTTCGATCCGTTCGATCGCTGCGCCGAGTTCCGCGTCGATCTCAACGTTGGATGGACCTGGTTGCGCTCCGGCTTCCTGAAGGTCGCCGAGCGCTGCTTCCAGCTCGGCCGTGCGCGCATCGCGCTCAGCAAGGAGCGCAGCGACCTCAGTTGCAGGTACGCTATCGATACCCGCGCTCTCCTTAGGTTGAGCAGGAGCGGCAGGCGCTTCGGGTTCGATGCTGAGCGGGCTGGGTTCCGAGCTTGATCCGCGCGATTGATCGGATGCCATTTCAGCCATCACGGCTTCGAGCATGGCGCTGCCGACCTGGTCCTGCTCCTCAATCGCACCGAGCAGCAGCAAGCGGTTCATTACCTGATTGACGCGGCGCGGAATGCCATCGGTTGCAGCGTAAAGTTCACCCAGAAGACCGTCTTCCAAAAGCGGGCGGCCATCCCAGCCAACGTGCTTCAAGCGGTGGTAGATGTAGTCTTCAACCTCGTCCTCATCGAGCGCCTCAAGATGGTGCGAGGCGATGATCCGCTGGCGCAGCTGATCAAGATCAGGATGATGTGCAAGCGTGCGGCGAAACTCCGGCTGGCCAAGCAGCAGGCTTTGCAGCAAGGGGTGTGAGCCAAGCTGGAAGTTCGAAAGCATCCGCAGCTCTTCAAGCGCGGTGAACTCCAGATTCTGGCACTCATCAACGATCAGCAGGCAACGACGGCCTGCACGCGCTTCGTTCTGAAGGAATTGCTCGATCGCACCCAAAGCGCCAGCTTTGTCATGCCCTTCGACCGAAAGCCCAAAAGCCTGTGCGACGACATGGATCAGCTCTTCTCCGTCGAGCGCGCTGGTGACGACCTGAGCAACCGTGAGAGCCTCAGGATCGATCCGTTCCATAAGGTGCGCAACCAGCGTCGATTTGCCCGCGCCAACCTCGCCAGTGATGACAATGAAACCTTCGCCCTGATTGAGGCCATAGCCAAGATAGCTCATCGCTTTCTTGTGGCTTGCGCTTTCAAAATAGAACTTCGGATCCGGCGTAAGCTGGAAGGGGCGTCCGCTGAAGCCGTAATATTGATCGTACATTGGGTGTCAGCTCCGTAGATCTAAAAATCGTAGCGCAGGCCAAGCAGCGCGGTTGCAGTGGCAAAATCTTCTTCGGTGAAATCGCTGTCGAAATAGTCAACCGACAGTGCAGCACGGGCGGAAAGCCGGTCCGTGATTGAGCGGTTGTAAGCAGCCGATGCGCCGAATGCGGTAAGGTCGTTGTTTGCCGTGCCTGCTTCGAACCAATTGACATAGGCATTGGCCTGAAGATTGGCATTGCGGCCCAGCTGGCGGGTCAGAGCGCCTGTGACGTAGTAACTTTCATCCCGCACGCCGTCGGCCGCTTCCAGGGCGCTTCCAGCAGCGGCGATGAACGTGCGCCGATCATAGCCAGCCCCAAACGCGGCGGTCAGGCGGCCGATTTGCTGCTGATAAGTGGCGTTGATGCCGCGACCGCGGAATGCAGCGGAGCGGATCGAACCCAGCGAATTGACAAGGCCAGAGCCCTCCCCGCCTGATACGAGGCCGCTGAAATCACCTGTGACCGGATTGCGCTGAGCGACAAAATCGCTCGAAAGAGCAGCCAGCGAGTTGTTCAAAACGCCGCCAAAGCCGCTGACACCGTCGTAAACCGAAATGCTCAGCGCGCTGCGGCGTGAGGGAGCGTACGTGAAGTTGCCGTAATAGGTCGTGCTGTCATAGCGTTCGCCCACGCTTGCCGCGAGCGAAGTGCGCGATGACGGCCGCCACAAAACGCCCACGTCCCACAACAGGCCGTCAACATCGAATGCGAGAAGTCGCGGAGACGCGCTGTCCGTGATGAAGCGTCCATCGCTGCCAACGATCGGATTGCCATCGTCATCGCGCAGTGCGTCGCGGCTCGACACCTCAACATCTTCGTAGCCAACGCCGCCAACAATCGCGAGGCTGGGCGTAACAGGGATGGTCACATCGCCGCGCACATAGACATCACGAATACGCTGATCGAGGTTCGAGATGTCTTCCTGATACCCGCCTGCCGTGACCGCGAGGCCCACCGGGAACGGGTTTCCAGGGCGGAAACCTGCGCGGATCTGACCATTATAGGTGACCGAATCGTCGAACACATCGACCGGGTTTCCATCCCCGTCAACCACCGCATCATCAACCTCAAAGCGGTTGTATCCGATGCGTGCAAAGCCCGTCACATCAGCAGCACCAACACGCGTTGCGAGCGTCGGGCCAGCATAGAGGCTGTAAATCTGGCTGGTGGCGTCTGAGCTCACCAGCGGGTTGGGAGAAACCGCGCCGCCTTCATCAACACGGGTCCGGCTCGCCAGCGCCCCGCCCTCAAACGTCACCGCGCGAGGAATGACCGAAAGATACCCGCGGGCAATGCCGCTGACTGTATCAGTGTCGAGCGCGTCGCCATATCCGATGTTGCGTTCATAGCGCACCGAAACGGACGCACCGCTGTTGCGCCCTTGCGCATTCACATCCACACCGGCTGCGATCTGGGTGAAGGTCAACACTTCATCGCCGGGAGTAAGCTCAGCGCTGAGAACCTGGCTCACTTCGATGTAAGGTTGAATGGTCACAGCACGCTCGCCCTCACCGCCCTGCGATTGCGCATGAGCAGGCGTGATGGCGGCAAAGGCTGCGCAGCCCACCAAAAGCGTTGTGCGACCAAAGCGCATGATCATTCCTCCCGTTCGCCGTAATCGCCAAAGCGGCGACCCGACGGGCTGAATTGCGCCGCGTTGAGCAGCAGTTTGATATCGGGGCACGCCGAAAGCAGCTGGCGCGCATCATCAAGCGCGGCGCGGCTGGTTTCATCGGCCCGCACCACCAGCAAGGCCTGACCGACATGCGCTGCAAGTTCTGCTGCCGGTGATGCGGCAAGCGCTGGAGGCGTGTCGAAAATGACAAAGCGATTGGGCGCGCCGCGCGTCAGCCGGTCGAGCACTTCACCCGTTCGTGCACTGGTGAGATACTCCGCATCACGCGCACTGCTTGTGCCTGCCTGCATGATGAACAGGCTTTCGATATCGGTTGGTGAAACCAATGACTCTGGTGCGATTCCATCATCTGCAAGCGCATCCATCAACCCCTCGGCAGGTTCGAGGCCAAGACGGCGCGCGATCGATGGGTTGATGACGTCGGCATCGACAAGCACGACTTCGACATCGCGTTCTGCCGCCAGAGCAATCGCGAGGTTGGTCGCACAATAGGTCTTGCCTTCGCCCGGATGCGGAGAACATACGAGAATGCGGCGCGCCGCATCTCCGCCTGTCGCACGCGCATCGGCAAGCAATTCGCGCTTCACAATGCGAAACTCTTCGAGAAGACCTGTGACCGGCTCTTCTGGAATAATCAGGCCCGCATCGCGCAGCAATTCGCGTTCGATCTCAATCCGCATGCCGCTGAAACGGACAGCCGGTTCGACGGGAGCGGCAGGCTGCTGAGTTGCAGCGGGGTTCGCATCCTGTGCTGCCGGATCGCCAACTGGCGAAGGTGTTGCCGGGCGCGGTTGCGGCTTTGCCGGTGCGCGTTTGCCCTTTGGCAGATCGCGGGGCACACCTGCACTTCCCAGCCCTTCAAGGCCGAAAGTCTTGTCTGCACGTTCAAACAGCGAGGCACCCTTGTGAGCGCGCTGTGCCGTGGTTTTGTCGATCTTGCTGTGCTCAGTCATTTCTGCCTCCTCACGCAATCGTTCCGACCGAGATGATCTCGATCACAAGGAGGACGAAAAGCACGCCGAACAGGCCTGCTGTTGCACCCGCAAACTGTTTGAGCCGCTTGCGGCGCAGCGCCTTTGCGGTTTCAGACAGGGTGAGCGAGATCGAGCCGATGACCGGCAAGCCAACCGACTTTTCAAGCCGCTGCGAAGTCGAAAAGCTCGAACGCAGCTGGCCAAGCGCATAGGCTACACCTGCGCCGGCTCCCATTCCGACAATCAGAACCGCGATCAGCAGGATCGGACGATTAGGCGCAGATGGCGATTGTGGAACAACCGGCGGATCGACAAGCTCGAACTTGAACTGGCTCGTCTCATCAATCACGTCACCTCGCGTGCGCAGCTTCTCGCGATCTTCGAGAAGACGTTCATAATTGCTGCGCAGCACATCATAGTCGCGGCTGATCCGGTTTGCTTCGGCAGCAACGGCAGGCTCTGAGGCCTGACTTGCCGCGAGCGAGGCCAAAGTTGATTGCAAGGCCGCACGGCGCGCTTGAGCTGCCTCGATCGACGCCTGACGGTCAGCACGAAGTGCGAGGAGCGAGGAATAGGCCGGGTTTGGCGTTCCCGTCTCTGATCCCGGACCAGCTGCGGCGGCCTGCCGGGTGAGGATGTCCACCTGCCTTGTGGTCGAAACGACATCGGGGTGCTGATCAGTCAGACCACGCGCGCGCAATTCGGCCAGCTGTGACTGTGCCTTCAGCAGCGCAGCCTGCGGACCAACAGCATTAGGGCCGCCAACCAGCGTACGCGGGGTTGAGGCGATCTGCGAACTCAGGTTTGCCAGCGCGCTTTGTGCCGCGGCAAGATCAGCGTCGATATCGCGAAGCTCAGTGCGAGCTTGTTGCACGCGCGTTGACAGTGAAGCTGATCCGCCGATGAGGTCTGGATATTGCGCTTCAAAGGCGAGACGGCGTTCTTCAGCCTGCTCAAGCTCGACCTTGCGTTCTTCAAGCTGATCATTGAGGTCGGCAATGGCTCCGCTGACCTGCGCACGGTTGCCCGAGATGTGTTCCTCGCGGAAGATATCGAGCAGCTTTTGCACGACGTTGCGGGCAAGCACGGCGTTTTCTGCATCGCTAAGGCCGCGCATGCCGATCTCTGCGGAGATCGAGAACAGGTTGTCCTCTTCGCTTTCGACCTTCACGTTTTTTGCAAGGTCAGCGATCGCTGTGTCCATCTCGCTGCGGCCAGACACTTCTTCGCCCAGCTTGGTCGCGGTGATAACCTTTTCGAGGTTTACCGACCCAAGCAGCGTTTGGCGGACTTCGCGGATCTCTTCCTGACCATCGCCAGCAATCCCGAGCTGTTCGGAAAGCACATCGTCCACATCAACATAGATACGCGCTTTGGATTCGTAGGAATTGGGGATCAGCGCGACAATCAGCCAACCCAGCAAGCACACGCCCCAAGCGACGGCAAGTGCCATCCACCGGCGA
Source organism: uncultured Porphyrobacter sp. (assembly GCA_964443505.1). Classification (GTDB taxonomy): domain Bacteria; phylum Pseudomonadota; class Alphaproteobacteria; order Sphingomonadales; family Sphingomonadaceae; genus Erythrobacter. The sequence continues at coordinate 19,208 of CAYUCZ010000002.1, forward strand.
TGCCACACCGAATAAAGCGCTGTGCGCAGTTCTTCGAATACTTCGTTCATCCGCCCGCGAACGCCCCCTTAGAACCGGCTTTCCGGAATGATGATCGTGTCTCCGGGACGCAGCATGACGTTCGCCGTGCTGTCGCCGCGCTTGAGCAGGTCCGAAAGACGCAGACGATATTCCTTCTGCGTGCCGGTGCTGCGGTCGATACGAAGCAGCTTTGCACGGTTGCCCGCCGCAAATTCGCCAAGACCGCCCACTGCAATCATCGCGTCCAGCACCGTCATGTTGGCCCGGTAAGGCAGCGAGGCTGGCTGTTCGGTTGAGCCCACAACGCGGATTTGCTGGTCAAAGGTCGAGTTGAACTCGTTGACGATGACCGAAACGATGGGCTGCTCGATATACTGAACCAGTTCGGCACGGATATCGTCCTGAAGCTGTGTCGCAGTCTTGCCTACAGCAGGCATATCGCGAACGAGCGGGATTGTGATCCGTCCATCAGGGCGAACCTGAATCTTCTCCGCGCTCAGTTCCGGATTGCGCCAGACATGGATGGTAACCTCATCGAGCGGGCCGATGATATATTCTTCGCTGGGTGCGCTTTGTGTCGCGCTGTAGCTCGCCGAAGGAAGCTCCGGACCGCTGGCAGCGCAGGCGGCAAGAGCAAGGCTCGCAAGAGAGATCCCCGCAAAGCGGGCGGCATTTGGCGAATTCGGCATCGATACGTATCCTTGGTCAGCTGCTGCGACCTCGGATTTGGTTGGCAGGAGCGACCTGCCCATCCGAGTTCGCGAATGACCCGGAGTTTCTCGCCGATAATGGTGAACATATTGTTAGTGATAGTGGGACAAATCGGCGCGTATCCCGTTTCGGGACAGCGATTTAGCGAAGGTTAAACGAGCACCTCAGCTGCCGGTCCATGTCCTAGAAAGTTCTCAGGACTCGCGGTAGCGCCATAGGCTCCGGCACAGAACACCGCGACCAGATCCCCCACCTCGGCACGCGGCATGAGCGCAGCGTCAGCCAACCGATCAAGCGGAGTGCACAGGCAGCCAACCACGTTAACCACGTCATCAGCCTCTTCTGCATAGCGAGAGGCAATCGCGACCGGATAATTGCGCCTGATCACTGTGCCAAAATTGCCCGATGCGGCGAGTTGGTGATGGAGGCCCCCATCTGTCACAAGATAAGTCACGCCGTGGCTAATCTTGCGGTCGATCACGCGGCACAGATAGACCCCTGCCTCGCCCACCAGATACCGGCCGAGCTCCAAACAAAGCTCTGTCTCGGCCAGGATGTCTGGCAAATTTGCCACGCGCTCGCTCAAAGCTGCACCAACTGCGGCCAAATCAAGCGGTTCATCACCCGGGAAATACGGAATGCCAAAACCGCCGCCCATGTTGAGCTTAGGCAGGGCTTCACCGATGTCTTCAGCCAACTGCGCTGCAAGGCCAAGCACATTGCCCTGTGCCTCAATAATCGCATCCGCGCTCAGCGCCTGGCTGCCAGTGAAGATATGCAGGCCGCGCCATTCGGCACCTTGCGAAAGCAGCTTGCGGGCAAGCGCTGGAACGCGCTCGGCATCGACGCCGAATGGCTTGGCACCGCCGCCCATCTTCATACCCGATCCCTTGAGCTCGAAATCGGGGTTCACCCGGATCGCCATGCGCGGCGCTTTTCCGACCCGCTGCCCGATAGCGAGCGCGCGCTCTCCTTCGCCTTCGGATTCGCAGTTTAGCGTAGCGCCTGCAAGGATCGCCGCTTCAAGCTCATCATCGCGCTTTCCGGGACCTGCAAAGCTGACACGGCCTGCGTCAATCCCAGCGTCCACAAGCTTTGCCAGCTCGCCTGAGGAGGCAACGTCAAACCCATCCACCAGCGGCGCCATGTGAGCGATCACATCAGGGTGCGGATTGGCTTTGACCGCAAAGTTCACCCCAATCCGGCTTGGAAGAGCAGCACGCAATTCGCTTACACGGCGATCCAGGTGCGCTTTTGAATACACGAATAGGGGTGTGCGAGCGGCTGCGGCGACAAGATCGCTCGCCTTGTGCCCACCAATCGCGAGTTCTCCACCGATCGTGTCGTATCCACTTGGGATCGGTCCTACTGGCTTGGTTTTCATCATGCACCTTCCCCTGCCAATTCGCGGTAGAGCGCTGTTCGGTCGATCTTACCATTGGGGTTGAGCGGCATCGCCTCGCGCCAGTGGATCACTTGCGGCTGCATAAAATTGGGCAACTCCTTCAACAACAGCTTGGGAAGCTGCGCCTGTTCATCAACGTCCCTTGTTCCGCGCACAACCAGATGCACCGCATGGCCAAGCCGTTCGTCAGGAATACCGAGCGCAACCGCTTCGAGAGCAAGATCGGTTGCGATCGCTGCTTCTTCCACCTCCTGCGGGCTGATCCGGTTGCCAGCGCTCTTGATCATCGCATCGCGGCGGCCAACGAAATAGAGAAGACCGTTTTCCGCCCTTTTAACCCGGTCGCCTGACCAGACCGCAATACCGCCATAACTCGAATGAGCCGGTGCAGGTTTGAACCGCTCAGCGGTTCGATCGGGGTCTTGCCAATACCCTTGAGCCACCAGCGGACCGCAATGGACCAGTTCGCCTTCCTCATCGGCAGCTGCGACTTGGCCCTGATCATTAATGACCAAGATTTCAGCAAACGGGATAGCGGTGCCCATCGACGTGGGGTGCTGATCGACAAGGTCTGGGTCAAGATAAGTCGATCGGAATGCCTCGGTCAGGCCGTACATGGGGTAAAGATCAGCGGCGGGGAAGATTGATCGCAGTCCTTCGACCAGATCCGTGGTCAATGCGCCGCCGCTGTTCGTCAAACGGCGCAGCGGCGTGCTTGCCTCCTCAGGCCAATCAAGTTCGGTGAGTTGCACCCACAGCGGCGGAACCGCAGCAAGAGTTGTCACCTTGTGCTTTGCGCAGGCCTTTGCGACGTCGCGCGGGAAAAGGAAATCAAGCGGAACAACGCACCCGCCTGCGTACCAGGTCGAAAGCAGTTGGTTCTGCCCATAGTCGAATGACAGCGGCAGCACCGCGAGTGTCACATCGTCCGCAGCCATTTTGAGATAGCTCGCCACGCTGACTGCACCGAGCCAGAGGTTGGCATGGCTGAGCATCACGCCCTTAGGTCGTCCGGTTGACCCGGAGGTATAAAGGATCGCGCACAGATCATCAGCATCAGCTTTGGACGCTCCATGTGCCAACGCGGCAGTATTGGCCTCGTCGAGCGCTGCGTTTTCGTCCCACTTTGAGCAGCCATCGGGCAGATCGCCTGCTTCGAGCGTCTTTAGACGTGACGGAGTGCCAATCAGCATGCTTGCGCCGCTGTCTGACAGGATATGCGCAACCTGCGCTCGTTTAAGCAGCGGGTTGATCGGTACATGCACCATACCCGCGCGCGCCGCTGCAAGCGGCATAAGGCATGTGAGTTCACCCTTCGCTGCCCAGGTCGCAATCCGAGCCCCAGATTGAGAAACTTCGCTCGCCACCCAACCCGCAAGCCAATCGATACGCTGTTTTAACGCATCGTGGTTAAGGACTTGATCGCGCAGGATAAGCGCCGGCATATCGCCATGGCCTATTGCGCACGCCCGGTCAGCCAGATGGTCGATCGGATAAGGTTTTGAATCAAGGCGGTCTGGCATCAGATCCCCGAAGGATAAAGAGCGAGTGATCGAAGCGCGGTATCACGACAGGGTTAACGTCTTGCAAGAGCTCTTTGCAAAAGGTGCTCCTGCAACAGCGGCCCCATTTGATCGCGCAGAGTGGTTCGAACTGCTCGCCGGGACCGGTCTGACCCCGCTGATTGCGATTGCGAGCGATAAGGATAATTCCGCCGCTCTTGCACTAACCTGCAAGGAAGGTCACATACTTCCGCTGCGCAACTGGTACAGTTTCACCTGGCGCCAGCTCGCCCCTGCGGGCCCCGATGGTGACCGCTTACTGACGGAAATTGCCCGGCAACTCAAAGGCCGCGGCCACCATGTGAGGCTTGAACCTGTCCCCGAAGAGGACGGATCAGCCACGCGCCTGGCGCAGGCGTTTTCACATGCGGGTTGGCGCGTTGAAGTTGAACAGTGCGATACCAACCACGTTCTGCACGTGGATGGCCAATCCTTCGCGGAATATTGGGCGAAACGTCCCGGACGGCTTCGCACCACGCTCAAACGCAAGGCGAAGAAGGTTGAGATTGAAATTCGCGCGGACTTCGATCCTGATCTCTGGCGCGAATACGAGGCCATTTACGAGGCAAGCTGGAAACCCGATGAGGATCATCCAGCGATGCTCCGCGAGTTTGCCAGCCATGAGGCGGCTGCGGGCCGGCTGCGCTTTGGCATTGCCCGGCAAGGTGAAAAGGCTGTCGCTGCACAATTCTGGACCGTGGAGAATGGGACCGCCTTCATCCACAAGCTCGCGCACCTTGAAAGTGCCCGCAATCTATCTGCTGGTACAACCCTGTCAGCGGCTTTGTTCGAGCACGTGATTGATATCGACCGCGTCAAACTGGTCGATTTCGGCACCGGCGATCAAGCCTACAAGGCGGACTGGATGAACGCTGTCCGCCCGCGTTACCGCATCATTTGTATCAACCTTGCGAGCTGGCGCGGATGGTATGAACTCGCGATGCTGACAGCCAGACGGCTCAGAAAACCCGATGTTCCCGCGCTTGCACCGCTTCCCCGGCGCGGTTAAGGGCGCGCACTTAGAGATTCACGTTAACCCCGCCGCAGGGCGGACCGTCCATTGGGATCGAGACGCATGAGCACAACTTCTGCCACAGGTGACACACCTGCCGAAGCCTCAGACGACCTCACAGCGAGCCGCGGTGCACTCGACAGTGAGCTCAAATCGATCATCTGCGATGTGCTGGGCATTGACGCTGAAACCGCAGAAGCGCTGGGTGAAGACAGCGGGTTGTTCGGCCATTTGCCTGAACTCGATTCGATGGCGGTTGCTGGCCTGCTCACCGAAATGGAAGACCGTCTCGATATCGTGATCGAAGACGATGACGTCGATGGCGAAATGCTTGAAACGTATGGCGGGCTCCTCGCCTTTGCCGAGGCAAAGCTCGCCGAGAGCTAAGCTCGGGCTTTGAGCTTCAACCACAATGATCGCAACCTGGCCCGCCCCGCTTGAAAACGGAAAGCAGGCTGAGGAATTGCTGCTTGCGTTTGATCAGGATCGCGAACGCCGCGTTCTGATCCTGCCCGCCTGGTTTGATGAGGCGAACAAGCTGCGCCGATTTACTGTAGAGACGATGCGCGCACTTGATGCCGCTGGGATCGACAGCTTTTTGCCAGACCTGCCCGGCTGCAATGACAGTCTGGTACCGCTTGAAAATCAGACGATTGCCGGTTGGCGCACATTGGCCGTGGCCGCAGCGCAATATGTGAAGGCCACTCATGTGCTGACGATCCGAGCAGGCGCCCTGATCGCGCCGAAAGACTTGCCAGGCTGGGACTATGCCGCGCAGACAGGGCCAAAGCAGCTTCGCGGTATGATCCGTGCACGCACGATCGCAGCGCGCGAAGCAGGCCGGGAGGAAACTTCTGAGCGCCTTCTGGAGATCGGCAGGCAAGAGGGCCTCATCCTTGCAGGATGGCATATCGGCCCTGCGATGCTCGCCGAATTGGAGACGGATGCCCCGGCTGAAAATCCCGTTCGCGTCGCCATCGCACAAAAGCGGCTTGGCGGCGGCGGATTGTGGCTGCGCGCCGAGCCGGACGAGGACGCTGGTCAGGCCGCTGCGCTCGCGGCGATCATCGCAAGCGATGAGGACAGGGCATCATGAGCCGCCTCCATTTCGATTTCGGCTGCGGCAGCCTGAAGCTGGGCGGATCGCTTGACACTGCACCGGGGAGCACAGGCTTGCTGTTGGTTAGCGGAGGCAATGAAATCCGATCAGGCGCGTTTTCCGGCCAATCTCGCCTCGCTGCTCGGATCGCGGCAAAGGGCTTCCCGGTCTTCCGCTATGATCGGCGCGGGATAGGGGACAGCGAGGGCGAGAATCGCGGATTTCGCGCCTCACAAGGCGACATTCGTGCAGCGCTTGAGGCATTTCGCGGCATGGTCCCGCAGATGGATCGGGTGATCGCGTTCGGCAATTGCGACGCGGCTTCCTCGCTGATGCTTAGCGGCGGGGAAGGACTGGAAGGGATGATCCTTTCGAACCCCTGGACCATCGAGGATGACGCAGGCGACGCCGAAGACGGACCTCAGCACACGCCTGATGCGATCCGTTCGCGCTATATCGAAAAGCTCAAGAACCCGAGCGAAATCCTGCGACTGCTGCGCGGCGGGGTCGACCTTGGAAAACTTGCGCGCGGGATGATGGCTTCGTTGCGCCCTGCCCCGCCGCCGTCTTCACTTGCGCAAGACATGCAGTCGGGTCTGGAAGGGTTTGACGGACACGTTGCGATCCTGCTTGCGACAGCCGATCGCACCGCCCAATTGTTCGAAGCCGCCTGGGACAAGAATGACCCGCGTATCGCGCGCTGTGAAGGCGCAGGCCATGCTTATGTTGAGAAAGAGCATAGTGACTGGCTGGTCTCTCAGATACTCGCTTCCTTGCGGGCTTAGCGCGTAAACACGCTCACCAATTCGACATGGTTTGACCAGCGGAACTGGCCAACCGGGCGCAGTTTGGAGAGCTTGAAACCCGCATCGCAAAGCGCCGCAGCATCGCGCGCCCAGCTTGACGGATTGCAGCTCACATAGACGATTTTTGGACACTCACTCGCCGCGATTTCAGCCACCTGCGCCTTCGCGCCGGCTCTTGGCGGGTCAAGCAGCACGCCATCAAATCGGCTGAGCTCTGCTGCTTGAAACGGATTTCGAAACAGATCGCGATGCATGGCCAACACCCGCCCACCGGTCCGCGCTGCCGAAGATTTGCAGGCGAGGAAGGCAGCTTGATCAGCCTCCGCTGCAAGGACCTTGCGCCCCGCTGGACCGCCACTTGCCAGAGCAAAGGCAAAGGTCCCCAGCCCTGCAAACAGATCCGCAACAATCCGGGCATCGCGAAGCATTTCTTGTGCATCAGCGGCCATCAAAGCCTCGGCATCTTCGGTCGCTTGCAGGAATGCGCCCGCTGGCATGCCCACCGGTAGCCCTGAGAGCGAAACAGTCGCAGGCTCGGGTTCCCACACTGTTTCAGCGCCGTAACCTTGATCAATGGTCAACCGCGCAAGGGCATTGTCCCGCGCGAAATCGAGCGCCGCTTCGGTTGCTGCCAGACCTTCGAGCGGGAAATGTGTGAGCCCCACGTCAACGCCCTGATCACACAGTGAAAGCGCAATATCGACAGAACCCTTGGGACCATGTTCGGCCACAAAGGCGCGCAGGGGCTTGATCAGGCTGGTGAGCTCAGGCCTCAGAACCGGGCATTCGCCAAGATCGACAAGCCTGTGCGAACCACCCTCTCGAAACCCCAGCACCGCGCCCTTGGCCGTGCGCAAGGCATGAAGCGACGCGCGCCTGCGGGATTGCTTGGGCGAAAGATGCACGGGCAGCATTTCGCCAATGGTCAGCCCTTGGCCCTTTGCCGCATTCACCACCCTATCTGCAACAAAAGCTTGAAGGACATCGTCATCGGCGTGTTGCAGTTGGCATCCACCACAGGTGCCAAAATGCGAACAAGCTGGATCCTTGTGATGCTCCCCGCGCGTGATCGAGCCGTCTTCGCCGACTTCATCGCCGGGCACTGCCATCGGGACATGCTGCCCCTCCGCCGTAACCCCGTCGCCTCTCGCAGCAAGACGTGTGATTGTGCTCACACGCACACCTCAAGCGCGCCAGCAACTGCGTGCGCAAGCTCGAGCGGCGTGAACGCAGCGCCGCATTGCCGCGCTGCCTCTCCATGGAGCCACGCCGCCTCGCACGCCGCAGAGAAGGGAGCGGATCCATTGGCCATGCGGCTCACCGCGATGCCGGCTAGCACATCGCCGCTCCCTGCAACCGACAGCCAGCTTGGCGCAGGTGGCACAAGCGCAATCTCGCCATCGGGCGAGGCAATGACGGTATCCGGCCCCTTGGCAAGGATCACCATCGAACTTGCCCGAGCAACCGCCAGCGCGCGGTCACGGCGGCTGTCCGCAATCACGCTGAACGCCTTGCACAGGCTTTCGAGTTCGCCGTCATGCGGTGTGGCGAGCATGGGCGTATCGGGATCAAGCATATCCGGGCGAAGGATCGTCAATGCATCAGCATCAAGGACAGTGGAACGCCGGGCTGAAAGTGTCTGGCGCAGCCGTGATGCTGCCGCCTCGGTACGGCCCAGCCCCGGACCAATCAGAAGCGCTGCAATCCGTTTGTCGCCGAGTGCCTCATCCAAGGGGGATGCATCGAGGACCAAAGCAGGGTTCGCGCTTGGCGCGCGAGCATCGCTGAACAGCTTCACATAACCGGCCCCAGCGCGCATGGCTGCCTCCGCCGATAGCGTGCTTGCCCCCGGCATCACACCCCCAATAATGCCTGCCAAGCCGCGCCGGTATTTGTGCGAATCGAGCGCTGGCTCCGCGATCTGAGGTCTTGTCACAAGCTGCGCGGCACCTTCCACAGGGTCGACCCCAATCGGAACGAGGCGCAACGTGCCCATTTTCGCCCGTCCGGGAAGGCACCAGTGAGCAAACTTCCACGCTCCAAGCGCCAAGGTCAGATCGAAATCGGGGAGCTTGTCATTCAGCAGAGCACCGCTGTCGCTCGCCGTTCCAGAAGGGACGTCGATCGCAATGCTAAGATGATGGCGCTCACACAAATCGCGCAAAAGCAAAGCATGCTCGCCAGACAGCGGACGCGACAGGCCAGACCCAAACAGGCAATCGACAAGCACCTCGCCGCCAGTTGTTCCGCCAGAGGTCAGCACCTTGTCGCCCCACAGATCGCGCGCCTGTTTTGCAGCTTCGGTCTTCGGTTCGACAGGCGCGATGACAGTGACGCTATTCCCAGCCTCTCGCAGTGTGTGAGCGATCACATAGCCGTCACCACCATTATTCCCCGGCCCGCACAGCACGGTGACAGGCCGACCTGCCGCAACACGTCTGATCCATTCAGCCGCGCCGCCTGCCGCAATCTTCATCAGGTCGAAAACGCTGGTTCCAGCGTCAAAAATTGCCTGTTCGGCAGCTTGCATCTGTGCGGCTGTAAGGACCTGTCTCATCGGGAGCTACAATCGCTCCTGGAACGGCTCGACGGTGAGAAGGTAGCGGTCCCCGTCAACTTCCATTGAGGGAACCATCTCGCCGTTCTCCTTGAAATGAACTTGCAGAAGCTTCGTGTACCCATTGGCTCCGTCACTGGTGACAGTTTGCCCGTCCTCATCGTTTAGGAAACGTCGAAAGCCGCCGTCAGGATGGTGGATCACGAATTCGTCAGGTCCGGTCACCTCTAGCGTGCAGACCTCCTCAAACTCAGCACCCGGCCCAATCGCACAGGGTATAATGTCACCTTCGGGCGCGGCGCTTTGCGGAGCACACGCTGGAATGACAAGCGCGGACGCCAATACAAGCTTAGATGTCGGCGTAGACATGCTTCTCCGCCTTGGCTCCCGGATGAGTGAGAGCGCCTTGGCGAGCAGGGCCAACATTCTGCGAATACCGCCACAATGCGCCCGACTGGTAATCATTGGTGCGCGGCTGCCATGCCTTGCGGCGCTCTTCGAGCACATCGGCAGCAACATCGAGATCGATCGTCCCTGCTTCCGCATCGATCAAAATGGTGTCGCCATCCTCAACCAAGGCGATCGGACCGCATTCGGCCGCTTCTGGACCGACATGGCCAATGCAAAAGCCGCGCGTTGCGCCTGAAAACCGCCCGTCCGTGATAAGCGCGACCTTTTCGCCCATACCCTGGCCGTACAGCGCGGCCGTGGTTGCAAGCATTTCGCGCATGCCTGGGCCACCTTTGGGCCCTTCATAGCGGATGATAATCACGCTGCCTTCAGCGATATCGCGCTCTTCGACCGCCGCAAAGGCGTCTTCTTCGCACTCAAACACACGCGCAGGACCGGTAAACTGGAGCCGTTCCATCCCGGCAACCTTCACAATCGCACCATCAGGAGCGAGCGAGCCTTTGAGTCCAACCACACCGCCAGTGGGCGTGATCGGCGTTTTGACATCGTAGAAGACCTTCTGATCGGGATTCCAGGTGATCTCTTCAATGTTCTCCCCGATGGTCTTGCCCGTAACCGTGATCGGCTCAGGGTCGATAAACCCGCCATCAAGCAGCGTCTTCATGCCCATATACACGCCGCCAGCCTCGTGCATGTCTTTCGCGACATACTTACCGCCGGGCTTGAGGTCTGCAATGTAAGGTGTTGATTTAAATATCTCAGCCACGTCAAACAGATCGAAATCAATACCGCACTCGCTCGCCATGGCCGGAAGGTGGAGCGCGGCATTGGTCGAACCGCCCGTTGCCGCAACAACGCGGGCGGCGTTTTCGAATGCAGCACGGGTGCAAATGTCGCGTGGCCGCAGATTGCGTTCCAGCAGGACCATAACCTGTTCCCCCGCAGCACGAGCGATTTCTTCGCGTGATGTGTAAGGAGCAGGCGCCATATTGCTGTTTGGCAAGGACAATCCGATTGCCTCTCCCACACATGCCATAGTGTTCGCTGTGAACTGACCGCCGCATGCGCCGTGTCCGGGACAGGCGACCTTTTCCAGTGCAATCAGCTCCTGCAGCGGGCAGTTGCCTGCCGCGTGCTGGCCTACTGCCTCAAACACATCGACCACTGTCACGTCTTTGCCGTGATGCGTTCCCGGCAGGATCGAACCGCCATAAACAAAGATGCTCGGCACGTTGAGCCGCAGCATCGCCATCATCATTCCCGGAAGGCTTTTGTCGCAGCCCGCAAAGCCAACAAGTGCGTCATAACAATGACCTCGCACCGAAAGCTCGACTGAATCTGCGATAACTTCGCGGCTTACCAGCGAGCTTTTCATGCCCTGGTGCCCCATTGCGATCCCATCAGTGACCGTAATGGTGTTGAACCGGCGCGGGGTCCCGCCCGCTGCAATTACGCCTTCGCGGCAGATATCAGCCTGCGGGTCGAGCGTCGTGTTGCACGGCGCAGAATCGTTCCCAGCGCTCGCCACCGCGACGAACGGACGAGCGATCTCATCTTCGCTCATCCCCATCGCATAATAATAGCTGCGATGCGGCGCGCGCTCTGGACCAACCGAGACGTGGCGACTGGGCAATTTGGACTTGTCGAATGCCATGATGCTTCCTGTAGCAGGTTTGAAGCGCGAGCACTGCCGTTAGTCGAGCGCCAGTGCAACCCTTGAGCAGACATCGGCGAGCATTGCCGCCCAACGCTTTTGGTCTTCAGGGGCCGTGATCAGGTCCTGCCTGACCTCAATCGCGCAGTAATACCGCCCTTGCGCCTCCGCATGGCGGTTCATCGTCGCGTTCAACTGTCGCCCCGAATAGGGCTGATTGTCGCCAACCGTCAGGCCAAGCTCGCCAAACAGGCCAATCGCATGGCGAGCGGCGCGATCATCCTGATTGTAGAGCAAGGCCACCTCCCAGGGGCGCGGTTCATCGCTGGTTGCAAGCTGCGGGGTGAAGCTGTGAAGCGAGATAATGAGTTTAGGCTCAATCCTATCCAACCAATCACACAGCGCAGTGTGATAAGGGCGATAGAACCGCGCAAGCCGCGCGTTTCGGTCGGCAGAGACATTGCCAGGCACTGTATGCCCGTCGCTTTCGACGGGCATCACATTGGGATGTTCTTCCTCGCGGTGGAGGTCCACCACAAGCCGGCTGACCCGTGCCAGATGTGCCGGAATACCGTGATCGCGCGCCATATGCTCCGCCACAGCCTCAACGCCGATATCGACTGCAATGTGTTCAGCCAGCAAAGCCTCGTCGATGCCGAGGTTGATGTCATCCGGCACATGGTTCGAAGCATGGTCCGCAACGCACACTACGCCGCCGCGCTTGACCTCACCAATCTGCCTGTAGGTTTCTGCCAAGCTCATCGCAGCTTTCCTGCGAGCAGCCACCAACCCGGATGATCGCGGCGCAAGCGATCGGCTGCAGCATCACGTTCGGCAGCATCATCAAACAGCGCAAAGCAGGTCGCACCAGATCCCGACATTCGCGATAGCCAAGGAGAGCAATCCTCAAGAGTGTCAAGCACTGCCTTGATTTCAGGACATAAATCAATTGCCGGAACAGTCAGGTCATTACGTCCATTAAGTGCAACCTGTTTGGCACTGCCAATTGGCAAAGCACCGTGATCCTGCTGGTCCCACGCCTTGAAAACGGGGCCCGTCGCCAGCGGCAAGCGCGGGTTCACCAACAGGACGGGTGTGCCCGCCAGATCGTTCTCCACCTCGCGGCGCTCCTCGCCAATGCCGGCGCCGATATGCATGTCGCTTTCCACACAGGCCGGAACATCCGCGCCAAGCTTCGCCGCGCGCGCGCGCCAGTCATCGGGCAGGCCGTGGAGCCGCTCAACCAACCGAAACACCGCGCCCGCATCCGCCGATCCTCCGCCCAGCCCTGCGGCAACGGGGAGATTTTTTTCGAGAGTTATGTGCAGGCCCTGAGGACGCGGGAGTGCTGAGAGAGCCTTGGCCACGAGATTGTCGAACGTGTTGTCGATCACGGTTGCAAACTCGCCTACCGTAGTGACTTGGTCCTGCTCGCTGGTTTGCGCGCTAAGTGTGTCGCCGGCATCGACGAAAGCGAACAGGGTCTCAAGCTCATGATAGCCATCCTCCCGCCGCTCGCGGACGTGCAGCGCAAGGTTAATCTTGGCGTAGGCGGTTTCGTTCATTCGGTGTCGAATTTGGCTTCTTCGAGCAAAAGTCCACGGCGCATGAAAATATCTAGCGCTTTCCTAGCCTCTTTCACAAACTGATCCCACGCGGGAGTGTCGATCAAATCTTCGATTGTACAGGGCATTGGATCAGGCGTGGCCTCGGCGGTCTCATTCCAAACCTTGTGAAAATCCAAGATCGCTTGTTGCTCCGCCTTCGTAAACACCGGCTCGGAATACCGGCCAATTGCCACGGATTTGTAATCGCTTCCTTCGGTCAACACCCAGTCGGCCCACTGCTCGATCATCTCGGCTGGGACCAGGCCCGGAGACTGTGCATCGATGATGTCTTTTTCATATTTTCTTTGCTCATCGACAGAAGATGCAGTTTCAAGATACCAAACGATTTGCGCCCTGATCCGGTAATTGATTACGTCGCGCGCAGCGTATGTCTCCTTGCCTTCCGCCATCACCCCATCACATATTCGGGTAGTTAGGCCCGCCAGCCCCTTCTGGCGTTACCCAGTTGATGTTCTGGTTGGGATCCTTGATGTCGCAGGTTTTGCAATGGACACAGTTTTGCGAGTTGATCTGGAAGCGCGGCTCTTTGCCCTCTTCCTCGATCCACTCATAAACGCCTGCCGGGCAATAACGGTTCGATGGCCCGCCAAACACGTCATATTCGCTCGACTTTTGAAGGTCAGCGTCGCCCAGTTTGAGGTGAACCGGCTGGTCTTCTGCGTGGTTGGTGAAGCTGAAGGCAACATTGGTCAGGCGATCGAAGCTGATGACGCCGTCAGGCTTGGGATAGTCGATCTTGGGATAGAGGTCCGCGCGGCCTGTCATCGTGTAGTCAGCATGGTGTTTCATGCTGATCGGCAGGCCAATCTTGAGCGTGCGCATCCACATATCGATCCCGCCAAGGATCGTGCCGATATCATCGCCATATTTGGCCACCGCAGGCTCTGCATTCTGAACCAGTTTTAGCTCATCCGCGATCCAGCTTGAGCGAACCGCTGGCTCATACCCTTGCAGCTCTGGCTGGTTTTCATGGTTCTCGATTTCGGCTGCGATGGCTTCGGCGCACAGCATGCCCGATTTCATCGCAGTGTGGCTGCCCTTGATGCGCGGCACGTTCACAAATCCAGCCGCACAACCAATCAGCGCGCCGCCCGGGAAGGCAAGCTTGGGCACTGATTGCCAGCCGCCTTCATTGATGACGCGCGCGCCATACGCAACGCGGGTGCCCCCTTCGAGATATTCGCGGATCGCGGGGTGCTGCTTCCAGCGCTGGAATTCCTGATAGGGAGAAACCCAGGGGTTCTTGTAATCAAGCGCGGTGACAAAGCCGAGCGCGACCTGATTATTCGCCTGGTGGTAGAAAAAGCCGCCCCCCCAGGTCTGGCTCTCGCTAAGCGGCCATCCCTGGGTGTGGATCACGCGTCCGGGAACGTGCTTCTTGGGATCGATGTCCCACAATTCCTTGATGCCAAGGCCATAGACCTGCGGCTCGCAATTGGCCTCAAGGTCATATTTGGCTTTCATCTGCTTAGTCAGGTGCCCGCGCGCGCCTTCGGCAAACAGGGTGTATTTGGCCTCGATCTCCATGCCCGGCTGATAGTCGGGCTTTTCGCTGCCATCTTCGGCAATGCCCATGTCCTGTGTGATGACGCCGCGAACCGCGCCCTTTTCATCGAACATGACTTCGGCTGCGGGGAAACCGGGGAAGACCATGACGCCCAACGCTTCGGCCTGTTCGCCAAGCCAGCGGGTCAGGTTGCCGAGCGATCCGGTATAGCAGCCGTGATTGCTCATCAGCGGCGGCATCATGAGATGCGGGAGCGACATCTTGCCGCCCTTTGACAGCACCCAGTGCCAGTTATCCGTCACCGGCGTTTCAGCCATGGGGCAATCCATGTCGCGCCAATCAGGGAAAAGCTCGCTCAAACCCTTGGGATCAACCACAGCGCCGGAAAGAATATGCGCGCCGATCTCGGAACCTTTTTCAAGGACAACGACCTCAAGTTCCTCGTTGATTTGCTTCAACCGGATCGCAGCGGAAAGGCCAGCCGGCCCGCCACCCACAATCACGACGTCGCATGGCATTGATTCCCGTTCGCTCATGAGCTTTTGTACCCCAAGTTTGTGTAGCGCGTGTGTTCGCAAGAATGTCTCGTTCTGCACTTGCTAACCGGGCACCGACAGTCAAGAGCCGCTTTGAAGAGAATGAACGTGCAATCCACCCCTATCGCGACCGAGTTGGAGGCTGCTCTCCAATGGTGGCGTATGGCTGGGGTTGACCAGGACTTTGCCGAAGACGCTACGGATTGGCTGGGCGTGTCGGTGGAACCTGCAGACGAGGCGAGCAGCAAGCCTGCGGCAGACAAGGCGCGCCAAGAGCCTGAAGCCGCGCCCGCTGCGAAAATCGCGCGCAGTGATCTGATCGGGCCAAACCCGCCAACCAACCTTGAACAGTTCCGCCAATTCTGGCTGGAGGCGCCCGGCCTCGATGCGATTGGCCCGCGCGGCAGGGTCGCGCCGCGCGGTGAGATCAATCCAGAACTGATGGTTCTGGTGATCGACCCGGAAGAGCGCGATGGCGAGCGGCTTTTAAGCGGTGCGCAAGGGCAATTGCTCGACCGGATCATCGCTGCGATGGGGTTGAGCGACAGCGATGTGTATCTCGCTTCAGCCTTACCCCGGCACACGCCAATGGCTGACACACGGGCTCTGGCGACAGGCGGAATGGACGAAGTGACCGCTCTGCACATTCGGCTCGTCGCACCCAAGCGTGTGCTCGCCTTGGGCGCAAACATTCCGCCGTTTCTCGGGCACGAGTTAACGAAAGACATTTCGTCTTTACGCGAAATCAACCAGAATCCGGGCACTGTACCGCTGATGGTTAGCGAGGGTCTGGACGCCATGATGGCGATGCCGCGCCTCAAAACCCGGTTCTGGCGGAGATGGATGGAATGGTCAGCCGATCGATGAAGAGTAAAGCTGTGCGCGCTGCCTTTTCCGGAATTGGCCTTGCTTTTGTTCTTGCTCTCTCGCCCCCGCTTGCCGCGCAATCGGACAATCTGGTCGCTTATTACGATCAGCAAGGCGATGCGGTCCCGCGCGTTCTGAGCGCAGATGAATATGATCACTATCGCGCGGTCTTCTCCGCGATTGACCGCCAAAAATGGGACGAAGTCAAAGATCTGCTCGAACAGCGCAGCGACAATGTCCTGCACCAGATCGCGACAGCCGAATTCTACACCCACGCCAACAGCCCGCGCGTTTCGGCAGAGCAGATCGCCAACTGGTTCGCGGCAGGCGTTGACCTTCCGCAAGCCGAACAGCTTGGCCGGATCGGAGCCAATCGCGGGCTGGAGCAGCTCCCATACTTCCCGCAAGCGCAAAGCTTTGCCCGTCAGCCCGCCTCGTCCAAACGGATCCTTCCGCGTCCGGTCGATGACGGTTCGATCTCGGCAAGTTCGCGGCGCGCAATCCTTGATGCGATCATCAATGATGATCCTGTCACGGCCCATGCCTTGCTCAACGAGATTGACGACCAGCTCAGCCTTGAGGCGCGCGCCGAATGGCGTCAGCGTGTGGCGTGGAGCTACTACATCGAGAACGATGATGAGAGCGCTCTCGCCCTTGCCGAAACCGTGTCTCAGGGCTCGGGCGAATGGGTTGCGGAAGGCGATTGGGTTGCCGGCCTTGCTGCATGGCGGCTGGGTTATTGTTCGCTTGCTGGTGAAGCGTTTGAGCGGGCCGCGAGCCGGTCTGCCAATGTCGAACTGACAGCGGCTGCGCATTACTGGGCGCATCGCTCGCTCGTTCGCTGCCGTGAGCCAGGCGCTGCTCAGCAGCACCTCAATGCCGCCGCACAGTATGACGAGACGCTCTATGGCATGCTGGCGATCGACCAGCTTGGCATCGAAGTCCCTGCCAGCGCGCCGACCCAACCGTTCAGCGAAGCGGATTGGCTTGCCATATCCGACCGTTCCAATGTCCGCGTTGCCGCTGCGCTTAACGAGATCGGCCGCCCTGCCCTTGCTGACGAGGTGCTGCGCCACGAAGCGCGGATTGGCCGCCCGCAGGATTTTCCTGCCATCGCCCGGCTTGCGCGCGAACTTGGCCTGCCGCAGACCCAGCTGTTCATGGCCCACTATGCCCCTTACGGCATGCGTTCGGACAGCTCGCTCAGGTTCCCGGTGGCGCACTGGCAGCCGCGTACGGGCTGGCGGATTGATCCCTCGCTCGCCTTTGCGCATGCCTTGCAGGAATCGAATTTCCGTGCAGGCGCTGTCAGCCCGGCCAATGCCCGCGGTCTTATGCAGATCCGCCCCGGCACCGCTCGCGATCACAACCGGCGGCTCAACCTTGGTGCGAGCTATGCTGATCTCAACGATCCCGAGGTCAACCTCGCTTATGGTCAGCGGCACCTTGAAATGCTGCGCGACAGCGGCGCGACGCAAGGCCTGCTCCCCAAAATCATGGCCGCTTACAATGCCGGTCTGACACCAGTTGACCGGTGGAACAGCGAGATCAACGATCAGGGCGATCCGCTGCTCTGGATGGAATCGATCCCCTATTGGGAGACCCGCGGCTATGTCGCCATCGTGATGCGCAATTACTGGATGTATGAGCGCGCCGCGGGCGTCGCTTCACCCAGTCGCCGCGCGCTGGCACAAGGGCGCTGGCCTTTGTTTCCCGGCGTCTATAGACCAAGGTCCGCACATTTGGAGCGCTAGCAGGAGAGACAGATATGGCGGTCGATGAGAGCAGGACCTTTACCCCGATCAACATCGCCATCCTCACTGTCTCCGATACGCGCACTCCCGAGAACGATACGTCAGGCGACATTCTGGCAAGCCGGGTCACTGATGCCGGTCACACGCTTGCCGAGCGCACGATCGTCAAGGATGACGCCAGCCTGCTTGCCCAGCAGTTCGAGACCTGGATCGACGATCCCGAAATCGATGCGATTGTCTCTACCGGCGGCACCGGGCTGACCGGACGCGATGTCACGCCAGAGGCGCTTTCGCGCATTCGCGAAGGCCGCGATATACCCGGCTTTGGCGAATTGTTCCGCTGGCTCAGTTTCCAGACCATCGGCACCAGCACGGTCCAGTCGCGCGCCTGTGCCATTGTCGCTCGCGGCACCTATATCTTTGCGCTTCCCGGCTCGAACGGAGCGGTCAAGGATGGCTGGGACGGCATCCTTTCCGAACAGCTCGACAGCCGCAATCGGCCCTGCAATTTCGTCGAGTTGATGCCGCGCCTTCGCGAATCCTGACGCGTATATTATTCAATAACTTAGCCGAGACATGGACCGCATGTTACACGGTCTTAGCGTAAAAAATTGCACTCCTTTCAGATCGCGTTCTTGGCGCGCGTTTCTTGCCTCCACCGGCAGTGTGTAGGAAAGCGAAAACGGGTGACACCGCCCCCTTTGTTCTATATATGTTCTCACCATGAGAACCCCCGAACATCCCGACTTCGAAAAAGGCCGAGGTGCCGCATCGAGCAAGGTCCCTACCCGCTTTGGCCTTGCCACGCGCGAGGTTGAAGGCGACTGGCGCGATCACATCGAGGCGCTTGATGGGCCGCCCATCAAACTGCGTACCAGCGTGACTGAAGAGCATCCCAAGACGATCCTTAGCTTCAATCAGTCGCCTGATGTTCCCTTCGACCGTTCGATCAACGCATATCGCGGCTGTGAGCATGGCTGTGTCTATTGTTTTGCGCGCCCTACCCATGCCTATCATGACCTGTCGCCGGGCCTTGATTTCGAAACCAAGCTGTTTGCGAAACCCGGCGCTGCGGATCTCCTGCGCGAAACATTGAACAAGCGCCGCTATCGGCCCAAACCGATAGCGCTTGGCACGAACACCGATCCGTATCAGCCGATCGAAAAGCGCTATCGGATCACGCGCGATATTCTCGAAGTGTGCCTCGAAGCGCGCCATCCGGTGACGATCACAACCAAGTCCGACCGCCTTATCCGCGATGCAGACCTGCTTGAGGAAATGGCGCGGCAAAAACTGGTCGCGGTCGCGATTTCGGTGACAACGCTTGATCCGGTGCTTTCAGCCAAGCTTGAACCGCGTTGCCCTGCCCCTGCAAAGCGGATCGCCGCACTTGGCAGGCTGGTTCGGATCGGCGTGCCGGTGCATTGCTCTGTCTCCCCGATCATCCCGGCGATCACCGACGAGTTTATCGAGGCAATCATCGAAAAGGTCGCCTCGCTCGGGGTGAAAAGCGCCGGTTGGATTCCGCTGCGCCTCCCGCACGAAGTCGCGCCGCTGTTCCGCGAATGGCTTGATGTTCATTATCCGCAGCGGGCGGGCAAAGTGATGAACATCGTCCGGTCCATCAGAGGGGGACGCGACAACGATCCCGATTTCTTCACCCGCATGCGGCCCACAGGCGTGTGGGCAGATCTGTTGCGCATGCGGTTTGACCTTGCGTGCAAACGCGCCGGCATCGGCACGGGAAGAGCGCGCTTTGAGCTGGATTGCACCCGCTTCCGCCCGCCAGAGGTCGGCGGGCAAATGCGACTGTTGTAGGCGTGTGCGCCTTACCCCGCGATCTCTGGCATCCGGTCCATCCAGGGCGCGGCTTCTTCAAGCTGATAGGACAGCTCAAGCAGGGTGCGCTCTGAACCCATCCGGCCCGACAGCTGCACGCCAATCGGCAGTCCGCCTGAAAACCCGGCGGGAATGCTGGCGCCCGGAGTTCCTGCAACATTGTGAAGCGAATGATGACCGACAAGCAGCGATGAGCGGGCCATGTTCTGATCAAACGGCAGATCGCCCCTCGTCCAGCCCAGCTCTGGCGCAGGCATGGCGGTTGCCGGGGTCAGCCATGCGTCATAGTTTTCAAGCCAGTACCGCAATTGCGCGCCCAGCGCATTGAGCCGCTGCATGCCCAGATCGATGCGAGCCTGATCGATTGCGCCATATTGGTCTGCGACATCAAGCGTCCATCCTTCAAGCAGCCCCGATTCCCTTGCTGGCATGCCAGACATCTGGCTTGCCGCCTGGACGATGGGAACGACCGATTCTCCCCACAGGATAATGAACTCGTCATAGATATCGGTTGGCAGCTCGGGTCCGCGTTCAACCATCTCAACATCGTGGCCAAGTTCTTCCAGCAGGCCTGCATAGCGTTCAACCGCGGCGACCACATCGCGGTGCGGCGCGTTGCCACCCAGATCATTGATCGTGACCGCGATCCGCTTGCGCGAAACATTGCCCGGACTGACAAGGCCAACCGGTTCAAGCGGCCCGTCCTTTTCCTCTGTCAGCGCAAGCATCAAGGCGTTGTCGCGCACTGACAGGCTGACTGCGTGCTTGATGCTGATCTCAATGGCGCGCGCGGGATTGCCCTGATCGGGGAAGCGCCCGCGCGATGGTTTAAGGCCATAGATCCCGCAGCATGAGGCCGGGTGACGGATCGAGCCACCACCATCGCTTGCCTGCGCGATCGGCATGATCCTCGCCGCGACCGCCGCTGCTGCGCCGCCGCTTGACCCGCCCGAGCTGTGACCGGTGTTCCAGGGATTGCGGCAGGGTTTGTAAGCGAGCGGCTCTGTCGTTCCCAAAAGGCCAAATTCAGGCGTCGATGTCTTGCCAACGATCACCACGCCGCTCGCATCGATCTTTTGCGTGTAGGGCGTTTTGCCGTCGCCCACAGCGCCCTTGAACATGGCAGAGCCGCGCTCAAACTTCATACCGGGATAATTGTTGAGATCCTTTAGCGCGAAAGGCAGCCCGGCAAGCGGCGCGTCAAGATCGACCTTGTCAGCCGCCTCCAGCGCGAGATCGGGCGCGACATCGACAAACGCGTTGAGCTTGTCATCCACCGCAGCAATGCGTTCAAGCGCTGCCTCAACCGCTTCACGCGCAGACATATGGCCGTTCTTGACCAATTCGGCCTGAGCGATGCCATCAAGCTTCTTGATATCCTCAGCTGAACCGGGTGTCTCAACCCTGTTGCAAGCCACCAGGTTTGCAAGCGCGACAGCGGAAATCCCGCCAAGCGATTGACGCCTCGTCATTGTCATAATCCCTCTCCCACCGGCAATTCTGACGCTCGGTAAGGCGGGTGTCAATTTTGGCTGACCACCTGGTTACAACACTATGTTTTAGCAAAACAGGACAACTAATATTTACATTAGATCCAAGACCCAACGGATTTCGGATAGAAGTAGGCAATCAAATTTCAGCAACTTAATATTGTGTGAGAAAAATCACATGTTTTATATTTGAGGCTGATCAAAAATTCTGAGAAATTTACAGGGCTACTAAACAAGAGGAGGCAAAAAATGAGCGTCATTTCTATTAAGCCGGGACCGATCGCAATTGGAGAGGAAACGAGCCCAGTGTGGGCTTCTGATTTTGACATTCCCGAGGGGCTAGGCGCTTGCGAGCTGCGCTATGAGCAACAATCGACGTCAATCGAAGGAAACGTGATTTTGATCAATGGTCACCTGTTTACATTTATGACCAATCAAGAGTCGAACGAAGAATGGCGACCGGAGCACTGGTCAAAATTCGAGCAATGGCTTCACGTGGGCCGAAACACAATTGAAATTCGTTCGAAATATATAAACCCTAGGTATGAATATGATACCTTTAAGATTCAAAACTTGCACGTCTATTCAGATTGAAATCTTAAGTGGACTTAGTTCGAAGAAACTGATTTCAAGGCATTGGGACAACCATATCTTACCCGAAGCCGTCGCCCGGTTCACCCGGCTCAAATCGCATCAGGCGGCTGTCGAGCAGCGCGGCTGTGCGGTTCTGGACGGCACCTGCATAATCGGGGTGTTTGAGCATTGCGAAAAACGCGCCGGAATTGGGATATTGCGCGACAAAGCCTTCATGCCACAGCTTGTCATCAGGGGTTGGCCCCGTGACCATGGTCTGAAAATTGCCCCGCCACACAACCGTGCCGCCAACCTCGCGAAAGATCGGGCCAGAGGTCTTGCCATATTCCTGATAGGCGCGCTTTCCGCTCCAGCCCTTGCCGTGATGTTCGTGACCTTCAGGATACTCCGCCAGATCGCGAAACCGCAGGAGGTTGAGCATATGGATCGGCTCATCCCGCGGCAGCGCCTTGAACGCGGCAAAATTTTCAGGACCGGGATCGATGAAATAGGTGCTCATGGTGTGGCTCCTTGCAATATCATTATCAGGCGCGAGGCTGATCGCTCAGCGTTTGGTCGGCTGTGTCAGGTAAAGGCGTGAATCGTCGAGCGCAGCGGTGCGGTTTGCCGCGCCTTCCAGATATTCAGGATCGCTGATCATGGTGAGGAACGCTTTCGCGCTGGGATATTCGACCACAAGGATCGAATCCCACGCCTCTCCATCAGGGCCGATGATCGTGCCAAGCGCAGTGTTCTGCCAGATCACCCGCGCCTTTGCCCGGCTGAGCGGCCCGGTGATCTCAGCGCCATATTGCTGATAGGCCCGCTCACCGCTCCAACCCCTGGATGCATAGGAATGGTCAGCCGGATACTCCGCCTTTGCGCGAAACCGCAGGAAGTTGAGCATCTGGATCGGCTGACCTTCGGGAAGCTCAGCGACTTTGGCCAGGCTCTCCTGCGTTGGTGCGAGATACCCCCCGCTCATCATTACGCCTCAAGCTTGTAGTCGGCGAAGCGGTCGCGCAGGTCCTTCTTCGAGATCTTGCCGGTTGCCGTATGCGGAATGTCATCGACGAATTCCACCGCATCAGGCAGCCACCATTTGGCAATAAGCGGCCTTAGATGTTCGATGATATCTTCGCTTGTTACCTCAGCGCCTTCGTTCTTGATCACGAACAGGACCGGGCGTTCATCCCATTTGGGGTGGAACATGCCGACACAGGCGGCCTCTGCAACATCGGGATGGCCAACAGCGGCGTTCTCAAGCTCGACCGAGCTGATCCATTCGCCGCCGGATTTGATCACGTCCTTGGTCCGGTCGGTCAGCTGCAGCGTGCCATCAGGGTGGATGATCCCAACATCGCCGGTGTCGAACCAGCCTTCATTGTTCACCGCATCCTGTTCGGCCTTGAAATAGCGCTTGATGATCCACGGACCGCGAATTTGCAGCGCGCCCGAGGTCACCCCATCGCGCGGCAGCTCTGTCGCCATGTCATCAAGATCAACCGTGCGCAGTTCGACACCAAAGATCGGACGCCCCTGCATGGCGGTCTTGTCGACGCGCTCTTCGAACGAAAGTTCATCCCAATCCCAGGTCGGTCCGCCAACAGTCCCGATAGGTGATGTTTCGGTCATGCCCCATGCGTGCTGGACGCGGGTGCCGTTCTTCATCAACCGTTCGATCATGAAGCGCGGGCAGGCCGAACCGCCAATCGTCGCCGCTTTGAGCGGTGGCAGGTCCACCCCTTCCTTGTCGCAATACTGGAAGTGAGCCAGCCACACGGTGGGAACACCGGCGCTGTCTGTCACTTTCTCCCGCAGCATCAATTCGTGCAGCACTGCCGGATCGTTGACGGCTGAGAAGACGAATTTGATCCCTGCCATCGCGCCCGAATAGGGCAGCCCCCAGGAGGCTGCGTGGAACATCGGAACCACCGGAAGCATGACCGAGGAACTGGAGAAATTGAACGCCGCCGGCTGAAGCCCGGCGATTGCGTGCATGATTGTGGAGCGGTGTTCGTATTGCACGCCCTTGGGATTGCCGGTCGTGCCAGAGGTATAACAGATCATGCAGGGATCACGTTCGTCGCCTGCATACCATTCGGTCTCGCCGTCCTGTTCGCCGATCCAATCTTCAAATGCGGGAGAATTTTCCCCTGAATCGAAACAGATATAATGTTCAACCGTGCTCCAGCGATCGCGCATCCGGTCAACGATGGGCTGGAAGGCTGCATCATACAAAAGCACGCGATCTTCGGCGTGGTTGACAATGTATTCGAGCTGATCCTCAAACAGACGCGGGTTCACCGTGTGAAGCACCCCGCCCATGCCAGCAACGCCATACCAGCTCACAAGGTGGCGCGAATGGTTCATCGCAAGGCTTGCCACGCGTTCACCCGGCTTGATGCCCAATGCGCGCAGGGCCTGCGCCATTTTGAGCGCGTCTGTCCGAATGCCTGCCCAATTGGTGCGCGTTTCGCTGCCATCGGCCCAGCGCGTCACAATCTCGCGCGTTCCGGATTCGCGCGCGGCCTGGTCAATCACATGCGTGATCCGCATGGTCCATTCCTGCATCGCACCAAGATTTTGCGTTTGCATCGTCGTTCTCTCTCCAACTTGAATGTGCCCGCTTTGCGCGGAATCTTGCGGTCATGACCATGGCGCGCACTGTCGCGCATTGCAATCGCTCAAGGGGATCGGACAGCTTTGTGACAATGAGCGTGTTTGCGTCACAGCACTGCCATGCAAGCAGCCTACGCGCAGGAAAGAGTTCAAGACTCAAAGAGGGTTACAATGAAAAGAACTGCACTTTTGCTTGCCACCACGGCAGCGGTTTTGGCCGCTCCGGCGCACGCACGCGAAGGCCAATTTTACATTGGTCTTGAAGGCGGCGTGACCGAAGGCGATCAGGTCGATATCGATCTCGCCGTTACTGATCCGCAGACCAATGCTGCGTTTGCTGAACCTAACACCGGCCTCGATGCCGATATCGTGTTCGGGTACGACTTTGGTTCGTTCCGCCTTGAAGCCGAAGGCGCTTACAAGAATCGCGGCATCGATGATGTTACCCTCCTAAATCCGACTTTCACCGCAGGCGGTGCGACCACCCCGCAAAGCTTTGTCTCCTCATCGGGCGGCCTCGATATCATCAGCGGGATGGTCAACGCGCTGGTTGAACACGGCGATGATGACGGGATCCAGATCTATGCTGGCGGCGGTATCGGCATTGCCAGCGTCGATCTTTCGATCACGCCTGCCCAGTTTGGCGATCTGATTGACGATACCGGCAGCGACCTTGCCTATCAGGCGATCGCAGGCGTGCGTTTCCCGGTGAGCGATCGGATCGATCTGGGGGTCAAATATCGCTATTTCGTCGTTGACGAGTTCGAGCTTGATGCTGGCAATGGCAACCCGATTGAAGTCGACTATCAATCGCACTCTGTGCTGGCGAGCGTGATCTTCAACCTTGGTGGCAAGGCACCGCCTCCGCCGCCGCCTCCTCCACCGCCGCCTCCGCCACCACCGCCGCCTCCACCGCCGCCGCCCCCTCCTCCGCCACCGCCGCCGCCTCCACCGCCGCCGCCGTGCAATACGGGGCCGTACATCGTCTTTTTTGACTTCGATGAGGCGGTCATCACTGCGGATGCGGCGACGATCCTCGACAATGCGGTAACCGCCTATGCCAATTGCGGTTCAGCCAAGGTCATGCTTGCCGGTCACACGGACCGTTCAGGCAGCGTCACTTACAACATGGCTCTGGCGGAACGCCGCAATATGAGCGTGATGGAATACCTCACCGGGCGCGGCATCCCCGCTGGCCGGATCATGGGCGAAGCCTTCGGCGAATCGCAGCCGCGCGTCCCCACCGCTGACGGTGTGCGCGAGCTTCAGAACCGCCGCGTTGAAGTCACTTACGGCCCGAACTCGGGCATGTAAGCAAGGCTCAACCTTTAAAGATGGAAACAGGGGTCGGAGCAATCCGGCCCCTTTTCTTTGTGCCAGAAAAGCCGGGCGCGTCAGGCCACCAGTTTGAGGTTCGCTCGCCCTCGCATCGGTTCAAGCGCGACATTGGCAATGCCATCTACGCTCGCAAGCCGTTCTGCCAGTTCGCCGTCGAGCACGAAATTTGTGCCAAGGCGCACATGCGCTTCGTCTTCAGGCCCAAGGATCAGGCGGATCATCACTTCGCCAGGCGCCTTGTCATCGCGCGCCAGTTCAAGCTTGAGCTGTGCCAATGCATCAAGGCTCGACACATCCATCTTGAGGATCATCGGCGTTCGCCCGCTAACAGAGGCGAGCGGCCGCGCGCCGCGCACGGTGAGCCTTGGCGGCTCCCCCGGATTGGGCGAATCAAGTTCCACCGTCAGCAGCACACATTCGCTGTTTTCAGCCCATGTCTCGAATGATGAGACGAGCGATTCCTCAAAGCACGCCGCAGAAAACTGGCCTGAGGAATCGGAGAAGGTCCCGCGAATAAACTCCGCGCCGCGCTTGGTCCGGCCCTTGCCTGCCCCTTCGACCATGGCCGCGATCACGGCGGTTTGTCTGCCAGCAGGGGCGCCGCCTTCCATCAGGCTCTGGTAAGTCCGCGCGCCCTGTGCAGAGGCGACCTCGCGATATTGCTGGACCGGGTGAGCGGAGAAGTAGAAGCCGAAGTTTTCGCGCTCCTTCGCCATCTGTTCAGGCCGGGGCCACGCCTGTGCCGGTTGCAGGCGCAGGTCCTCTTGCGGCGCGTCTTCCCCGCCGAACAAGCCGCCCTGCCCGCTCGAGCGTTCGCGCGCGGCCGCATCTGCGGTTGCGAGCAAAAGGTCAGCGTTTTCGAACAATTCGCCGCGATTGGGATGAAGCTCATCAAACGCGCCCGCGCAGATCAAACCTTCGAGCTGCCGCCGGTTCATCGCGCCTTGCGGCATGCGTTCGAACAGGTCTTTCAGGCTTTCAAACCGCCCATTCTCGCGCCGTTCCGCGACGATCGCCTCCATCGCCTTTTCACCGACATTGCGGATCCCGGCGAGCGCATAGCGAACCGCATAGCCATCGTCGGTTTGCTGCACGGTAAAGCGCGCTTCGGATGTGTTGATGTCCGGGGGCAGTACCTCAACGCCAGAGCCGCCAGCGCGTTCTGCCGGATAGCGGCGCGCGTCATCGACAAAGATGTTGAGCTTTTCAGACTGGTGCAGATCGAAACACATCGATGCGGCGTAAAACTCTTCCGGGTAATGCGCTTTGAGCCATGCGGTCTGATAGGCGAGCAGCGCGTAAGCGGCGGCGTGCGATTTGTTGAAGCCATAGCCTGCAAACTTGTCGATCAAGTCGAACAGTTCATTGGCCTGTTTGGCATCAATATCAGAGACCTCTTTGCACCCTTCGACAAAGCGGCCGCGCTGCTTGTCCATTTCGGCCTGGACCTTCTTACCCATGGCCCGGCGCAACAGGTCTGCATCACCCAGCGAATATCCCGCCAGGATCTGCGCGGCCTGCATGACTTGTTCCTGATAGACAAAGATCCCGTATGTCTCTGCCAGGATGCCTTCGAGCTTGGGATGCGGATATTCGATCGCAACCTCGCCCGCCTTGCGCTGACCAAACAGCGGGATGTTGTCCATTGGACCAGGACGATAGAGCGAGACGAGCGCGATGATATCGCCAAAATTGGTCGGCTTCACTGCTTTGAGCGTGCGCCGCATGCCTTCGGATTCAAGCTGGAAGACCCCAACTGTGTTACCCGCCTGCATAAGGTCGTAAACCGAGCTGTCATCAAGCGGCAGATTGCCCAGCTCGATCTCGATCCCGCGCAATTCCAGCAGGTCGACCGCCTTGCGCAGCACTGACAGCGTTTTGAGGCCAAGAAAGTCGAACTTCACAAGGCCCGAGCTTTCGACATTTTTCATGTCGTACTGCGTCACCGGCATGTCTGAGCGCGGATCACGGTATAGCGGCACCAATTTCGCAAGGGGACGATCACCGATCACCACGCCTGCCGCATGAGTCGAAGAATTGCGAGGCAGCCCTTCAAGCTGGAGCGCAAGATCAACAAGGCGCTTCACCTCGTTGTCATTGTCATATTCCTGCTTGAAATCGGCGGCTCCGTTAAGCGCGCGCGGCAGTGTCCACGGATCGGTCGGATGGTTGGGCACCATCTTGCACAACCGATCCACCTGGCCATAGCTCATCTGCAGGATACGCCCGCAATCGCGCAGCACCGCGCGCGCTTTCATCTTACCGAAGGTGATGATCTGCGCGACGTGATCATGGCCATATTTGCGCTGCACATAGCGGATCACCTCGCCGCGGCGGGTTTCGCAGAAGTCGATATCGAAGTCCGGCATCGACACACGTTCCGGGTTTAGGAAACGCTCAAACAGCAAGCCCAACTGGATCGGATCAAGGTCCGTGATCGTCAGCGCCCAGGCCACGATGGAACCCGCACCCGAACCACGCCCCGGCCCAACCGGTATTCCCTGATCCTTGGCCCATTGGATGAAGTCGGCAACGATCAGGAAATAGCCGGGAAAACCCATATTGACGATAATGCCGATCTCATAATCGAGCCGGTCGAAATAGACCTTGCGGTCTTCCTCCGACAGAGCGTCATAGGTCGACAGGCGCGCCTCTAACCCGGCCTTGGACTGCTCGGCCAGCATCTTCGCCTCGCCTTCCAGATCGCCGGCAAGGCTGGGCAGGATCGGATCGCGATACGGCGGCGCATAGGCACAACGCTGCGCAATGACGAGCGTGTTGGCGGTCGCCTCTGGCAGATCCGCATATAGCTCTTCCATCATGCTTGCCGATTTGACGAAGGCATCTGCATTGGTGCGCGGACGGTCGTCATTTTCGACATAGGTCGAATGGGCAATGCACAGCATGGCGTCATGCGCCTTGTGCATATGCGGTTCGGCAAAATTGGCCGGGTTTGACGCGACCAGCGGCAGAGCGCGGGTGTAAGCCAGATCAATCAGTGCGTCTTCGGCGGCCTCGCAGACCGGATCACCGTGACGCGAAATCTCGATATACAGCCGTTTCACAAACAGCCGGTCGAGCTTTTCGACATAGGCTGTTGCTGCAGGTGTCTGCCCTTCGGCGAGCAGCCGGGTCAACGCGCCCTCCCCCGCACCTGTCAGCGCAATCAGGCCGTCAGTATGCCCTTCAAGGTCAGCCATCTCGACATGCGGCTCAAGCTCAAGCGGTCGATCCAGATGCGCTTTGGAGACCAGGTGGCACAGATTGTCATAGCCAGCTTCATCCTGCGCATAGAGCGGGAGGTAATCGATAAGTTTGCCCTCGCTCCCCTCGCGCGCAATCCCAAGCAGGGTTCCGATGATAGGCTGCACGCCTTCACCCTTGCAGGCGTTCGCAAACAGGACCGCTGCGTAAAGGCCATTGCGGTCGCAGATCGCGATTGCGGGAAAGCCGCGCTCTTTCGCCAGCTTGGCAATTGCCTTGGGATCAATTGCCCCTTCGAGCATCGAATAGGACGACAAGACACGCAAAGGGACAAAGGGAGCGAAAGGCATCGTCACAAGGTACGCAGCCGCGCATATCGTTCAAGCGCACCGCCCTGTGGCTTGGGGAAAAGCTGGGGGCAAGCTAGCTTGTGCAAAAGGGAGGAATCGATGGACGACAAAGTCGAGGTCGAAAACGTCAACACACCCGGACGCGTCAGCCGCGTAAATGCCGCAAAATATGCTGACATGCGCGCAGCTCTTGTAAAGGCCCTGCCCAGCACCTCACCCGGCCTCACACAAAACGAGATGAGGGAGGCGGTCAGACCTCACCTGAGCGAAGAACTATTCCCCGACGGCAAAACCTGCAGCTGGTGGGCAAAAACGGTTCAACTCGACCTTGAAGCCAAGGGCAAGCTTGTACGCGAACCGTCAAAGCCCCTGCGCTGGCACTGGAAATAAGTGCTTCGCTTACAGCAGCTTTTCGATATCCTTGGCGATACTTTTCGGCGTGTCCTGCGGTCCATAGCGTTTGACGACATTGCCGTCCCGGTCGATCAGGAACTTGGTGAAGTTCCATTTGATCGAGCGTGAGCCCATCACGCCCTTCTTCTCGTTCTTCATCCAGTCGTAAAGCGGCGAGGCATCAGGGCCGTTCACGTCAATCTTCGCCATCAGCGGGAAAGTCACGCCGAAATTGACCTTGCAAAACTCGGCAATCTCATCGGCATTGCCCGGCTCCTGCGCGCCGAATTGATTGCAAGGGAAGCCGAGCACTTCAAAGTCGCGGTCCTTGAATTGCTGATAGAGCTCTTCCAGCCCGTCATATTGCGGGGTGAAGCCGCACTTGCTGGCAGTGTTGACGACCAGCAGAACCTTTCCCTGCTTGGTCGAAAGATCAAGGCTCTCGCCGCGATTAGTGGTGACGGTGAAGTCGGCAATGGTTGTCATGATTCGGCCCGGTCCCTCGGTCGATAAACAAAGTCGAATGCCGTCTGCCACGAAAGACCATGGTCCGTCGAGGCTTCTCCGTGCTGGCGCACACTGCCGTCATCATTTTGCGAATACGTCATGCGGACCAGTGCGTGTTGATCCGGCCCATTCACATCATCCCAATAGCCGGTGAGGACCATCTTGCCGGCGACCACACCGCCTTCGAAATCAACGCGCTTGCCGTCGCTGCCGACCCATGTCTGTTCCCAGCGACCGGTGTGGTGATTGACCGCAGACAGGCTGATCCCGCCGCTGCCCTGAAACGGCATCCATTGTTCGCGGATTGTGCAACCGCCTGAAAGCTTCTCGATCCGACTGGTTGCAACCTGTGTTTCGCTGCCATTGGGATAGACATCCCATTCGCCCACCCACAGATCAAAGCCTGTATGCGCTTCGCTTTCACAGGAGGGCGGTGGTGCTTGCGGGGGTGCGGCGCCTTGCGTTGGCGTTTCGGCAGCGGCCGCCTGAAGCAGTGCGAGCGGATACAGAATTGCAAGCATGATTGTCCCTCCAAGAGCGAAGGATCATGCAAACAGCCTTTGACGAATTCGAGCGGTGATCTGCCAAGCGGCGATGCGGCACGCCCAAGCGCTCTATTCCAGAACCCCGTCATGCAGGCGCACAACCCGGTCCATGCGCGAGGCGAGCCGTTCATTGTGTGTAGCGACAAGCGCTGCGCTGCCTTCCCCGCGAACGAGATCGAGGAACTGGCCCAGCACAATATCCGAAGTCGCTTCGTCGAGATTGCCGGTTGGTTCATCCGCCAGCACAAGCGTCGGCTGATTGGCGAGCGCGCGGGCGACCGCAACGCGTTGCTGTTCCCCGCCGGATAGCTGGCTTGGCCGGTGGGTCAGCCGGTGGCCAAGGCCGAGGCTGGTTAACAGGGCCTGCGCGCGCTGGGTGGCATCGGATTTGCGCACGCCCGCCACCATTTGCGGCATCACGACATTCTCGGTCGCGTTAAAGTCAGGCAGCAAGTGGTGGAACTGATAGACAAAGCCCAGATGTTCACGCCGCACGCGGGTGCGCTGGTCAGAGGCCATGTCTTCAGCCTGCTCGCCAGCGATCGTGATCGATCCTTCAAACCCGCCTTCAAGCAGGCCGACCGCTTGCAGCATGGTCGATTTGCCCGATCCCGATGGACCCAGAAGCGCGACAATCTCGCCCGGCATAATGTCGAGATTGACCCCGCGCAGCACGTCAATGCGCTGTCCGCCCTGTTCAAAGCTGCGCTCAAGATTGCGCAAGGAGGCGATAGGTGTTTGGGCGGCATCACTCATAGCGCAGCACCTGAACCGGATCGGTGTTTGACGCCTTGAGCGCAGGATAAAGCGTTGCAAGGAAGCTCAAACCGATTGCAAGGGCGATGACCCCCACAACCTCCCATGGATCAACGCGCACCGGCAAAGTTGTAAGGAAACGCACTTCCGGGTCCCATATCTGCGCGCCGGTGAGATAGGTGATCCCGTCAACAATCTCGTTGCGGAAAAACAGCAGGACAAAGCCGAGCACCAAACCTGCAATCGTGCCAATCGCGCCGATCGTGGTGCCGGTCGTGACAAAGATCTTGAGAAGGCTGCGCCGCGTCGCTCCCATTGTCCGCATGATCGCGATATCGCGAGTCTTGGCGCGCACCAGCATGACAAGGCTGGAGAGAATGTTGAAGCTTGCGACCAGCACCATGAAGCTGAGCACAAAGCCCATCGCCACCCGCTCAACCTCCAGCGCTTCGAACAAAGTGGAGTTGATCTCTTTCCAGTCAGCGATCTGCGCTCTTCCCGTCAGGCCTTGCTCAACATCGCCAAGGATCGCGCCGACTCTGTCAGGATCAGTCACATTGATCCGGATAAGGCCAATCGTATCCCCCATCAGCAGCAGCGTCTGAGCATCCGACATCGGCATGACGACGAACTTTTCATCAAAGTCATAAAGGCCAAATTCGATGATCGCGGCAACTTCATAGGGCACCTGACGGATCGTGGTCCCGAACGGTGTGGTGCGCCCCTGCGGGTTGATAAGCGTGATCGTGTCGCCCACCCGCGCGCCCATATTGGCCGCAAGCCGTGAGCCGATCGCGACCCGGCCCGAATCAGGTTGCAGCGCCGCAATGTCTCCGAACAGCACTTTGCCGCTCAAATCCGCAATATCGTCTTCGGTGTTGCCGCGCACGAAGATCGCATTGGCTCTGCCGTTGAAGCTGGCGAGCAAAGGTTGTTCGATCAGGGGCGATGCGGAAACAACTTCCGGCGTTGTGCGCACCTGATCAACGACGCTCTCCCACCCATCAAGCTGGCCGCCATAGGCCTGAATGATCGCATGACCGTTCAGCCCTGAAAACTTGTCGAGCATTTCCGAACGGAATCCGCCCATCACGCTCATCACAAGGATCAGCATCGCCACCGAAAGCATCACCACGCCTACCGATATCCCGGCGACCAGCGCGATGAAGCCCTCGCCTTTGCCCGGCCACAAATAGCGCTGGGCGATCATTCTTTCGAAAGGTGTGAGCATAGGTTCGGGGCAAATCTCTGACGGCCAAGGGCTTAACCGAGCCTTTAGGACGCGCGATGCTGTGGCACAATGATCAAGCCTGTTCATGCTGTGTGTAAGCAGCGCGGGCGATGGCCTCCAATCTGGCCATTTTGACACACCGGAACAGCGCGATTGAAAAAGACGTGCGAAGCGTCAGATCAATCCTTGTAATTGATCCGTAACACGGCCATTGAGCGCGCGACGGCGGGGCAGCGCAGCGGGCATTACGAGCGATGGCACAGACCGATACCCAAGGCTTGGACCAGATGACGGGCCTTAAAGGCAACGTCACCCACCCTTTCTTCGATGAATATGGCGACAAGCTGCGCGAGGAATGCGGCGTGTTTGGCGCGATCAATGCGGACAAGGCAGCAGCGGCAACCGCGCTTGGCCTGCACGCGCTTCAACATCGCGGGCAGGAAGCGGTCGGCATCACCAGTTTTGACGGCAAGGAGTTTATCTCTCGCCGCGGGCTTGGCCATGTGGCGGAGAACTTCTCGTCGCAGGAAGCCATCGATGAACTGCCCGGCTCTATGGCAGCGGGTCACGTTCGCTATTCAACCACGGGCGGCGCAGGGCTTCGCAACGTTCAGCCTCTTTATGCAGAACTTGCCAGTGGCGGGTTTGCCATCGCTCACAACGGCAACATCTCAAACGCAATTGCGCTGAGGAAGGACCTTGTTGGCAAGGGATCAATCTTCCAGTCGACCTCTGACACCGAAGTCATCATCCACCTTGTCGCGACCTCGCGTTATCCGACGGTGGCGGATCGCCTGATCGATGCGTTGCGGCTGGTCGAAGGCGCTTATGCGCTGATCGTGATGACGCCTGAGGGCATGATTGCGTGCCGCGACCCGCTTGGCATTCGCCCGCTCGTTATGGGCAAAATGGGCGATTCGATCCTGTTTGCGAGCGAAAGCGTCGCCTTTGACGTCGTAGGGGCAGAATTCGTTCGCGAGGTTGAGCCGGGCGAGATGCTCCAGGTCGACTTCTCCGGCGAAATCAGCAGCATGCGGCCCTTTGGCAATCCGAGCCCGCGCCCCTGCATCTTTGAGCACGTCTATTTCAGCCGCCCGGACAGCACCTTTGCCGGTCACAGCGTCTACGAAGCGCGCAAGGCCATCGGCACCGAGCTTGCGATCGAAGCGCCCTGCGATGTCGATCTTGTTGTCCCGGTTCCCGATAGCGGCGTGCCCGCAGCAATCGGCTATGCCCAGCAATCGGGCATACCATTTGAGCTTGGCATCATCCGTTCGCACTATGTTGGTCGCACCTTCATCCAGCCATCTGATGGTGCTCGGCATTCCTCGGTAAAGCGCAAGCATAACGCCAATCGCGGCCTCGTTGCTGGCAAGCGCATCGTGCTGATTGACGATTCGATCGTTCGCGGCACGACCAGTTTGAAGATTGTCGAGATGATGCGCGAAGCGGGCGCAAGCGAGGTGCATTTCCGCGTCGCCAGCCCGCCGACGGCGCATTCGTGCTTTTACGGTGTCGACACACCCGAACGTTCAAAACTGCTGGCCGCACGCATGGAAGTTGAACCCATGCGCGAATTTATCCAGGCCGACAGCCTCGCCTTCATCTCGATCGACGGTCTTTATCGCGCGGTCGGGTCAAAGGGGCGCAATGGCTCGTGCCCGCAATTCTGCGATGCGTGCTTCACCGGCGATTATCCCACCAGCCTGACTGACCTCGCGATGAGCGAAGAAGGGACAGGCGAACTCCCTTTTTCTGATCGTTCCCCTTCCGGGACCAGGGCTGCGTAAAATCATGACAGACACCAAACCGCTTGCAGGGCGCACTGCGCTCGTCACCGGCGCAAGCCGCGGCATTGGCGCAGAAACGGCCGTTGCGCTGGCAGAGGCTGGCGCGCATGTCATCCTTGTCGCGCGCAAGGTGAAAGCGTTGGAAGCGGTGGAAGATCGTATTCACGCAGCCGGCGGCACTTCGACGATCGCGCCGGTTGATCTTACCGAACAAGACGCGATTGCACGGCTTGCCGCTGCCATCGCAGGACGGTGGCGAACGCTTGATATCCTCGTGATTGCAGCGGCTTACCTGCCAGAGCTCACGCCGCTTCCGCAGATCGATCCAAAACAGTTCAACACCGCGATCATGACCAATGTGGTTGCGACTCAGGCTCTGATCGCAGCATTCGACCCACTGATGCGCCGTGCCGAGGCAGGCCGGATCATTGGTTTGACGAGCTCTGTCGGCGCAGGACCGCGTTCGTTCTGGTCGGCTTATGGTTCGACCAAGGCGGCGTTTGACAACCTTCTCGATAGCTATGCGCAGGAGGTTGAAAAGATCAGCCCCTTGCGCGTTGCGATCATTGATCCGGGCGCAACCCGTACCGAAATGCGCGCGCGCGCCTATCCGGGCGAGAAGCCTGAAAGCCTCAAGGGACCAGAAGTGGTGGCAAACCGGCTTGTTGCGCTGCTTCGCGAAGATTTTGCCACCGGGCACCGCGAACGCATCGATTAAGCGTGTTTACACTTTCGCATCTCTCCAGCGACATTCGGTCCGTCCGACGCATGGCTCCATATGCCTGAATGGCGGCAAAAAAACTTCGCCCTTACCTGCCTGTTAACTTTCGTGTGCAATCTTCCTTTCACTGCAATCGGTGAATGACGATCAGATCGGATCCACCGGCACAGAGACCACAGGCTGACTGGAGAAGGTAGCAAGGCAATGCCTACCGACCAAAAGAAGTACGAACTTGCAGCGCAGGAAGACCGCTGCTCGCCGCGCACACGGCTGACCATCCCGGCAACGCTTCGCGCGTCGGGTGGCCGCGCATTCCAAAGCGTGGTCCATGATCTTTCGATCTCAGGTTTTTCAGCCGCGTCGATCAACCGCATGCACGAAGGCCAGATGTGCTGGCTCACCCTGCCCGGTCTCGAATCGCTTCAGGCCGAAGTGGTATGGTGGGACAATTGCATCGTCGGCTGCGCCTTCAGCGAGCTGTTGAGCCCGATCGTGCACGACAACATCCTTCAGCGTTACAGCAATACTGGCGTCTATCGCCCGATGTGATGTCGCAAGGTGCAGGCGCCATGCGGCGCCTTACCCTTGCGCCCAGCACGTCCAGCCTTATTCGGAGGCTGCAATCGCGTTGACCACCCTGTACCAACGCCCGCGATTTGCTCCGGTTGCAGTTGGCCAGTTGCTGACAATCGCGACCACAAGATTCTTCTCCGGTACGATTGAGATCGATTGTCCGAAAATTCCCTGCGCGCCATAGCCGTTGGGATAGACCCACCATTGGTAGCCATAGCCAAAGCCCGGCCGGCCTTCGAAATCAACGAGCGAGTCTCCAGCCTCGCCAAACCAGCCTTCGGGAACAATGTCACCGCCGCCTTCAAGTGCGTATATGCCCATGCGGGTGTAGTCAGACAGGCGCAGGGACAGGCAGCACCCGCCGATATTGCCGCCACGCGGGTCGGTCATCCAGAACAGGCCCCCTTCAAACCCGGCAGGCTCGACAATCTTTTCCTGCGCATATTCAGCCAGCGACAAACCGACAGCATTTTCAACCACCACCCCGATCAGGTTCGTCTCACCGGTCTTGTAAACCCACTTCTCGCCCGGCTCCGCCTCGCGCTCGAGCCGCTTGAGCTGTTCGACAATCGCATCAGGACCAAACTCGACAACAAAGCGGTTCATTTGCGCGACGTCGCTGTTGGGATCGGTGTAATCCTCGTTCCAGGCAACGCCGCTGGTCATGGTCGCGATCTGACGGACCGTAACGCCGTCATAGGCTGAGCCCGCAAGCCCTGGAACATAGGTCGTGACCGGATCATCCAAACTGGCGATAAAGCCATCTTGCACCGCGGCACCAAGCAGGGTCGAGGTAAAGCTTTTGGCAACAGAAAAGCTGGTCCAGCGTTCCTGTGCCCCAAAACCAAGGCCGTATTCCTCAAACCGCACCTTGCCGTTTTGATAGACCATGACACCCGCAGCGCCCGTCTCGGCCATGGCCGCACGGATCTGCGCTGCAAGCGCATCAGGCAGAGGCGCGCCCTTTTCAAGCGCACGCGGACTGGTCGCCGCCGGCACTTCATGGCCGGCAAACCAGCTTTCCATGTCACGGAAACGGGCAGATCGCTGCTCATCACTCCAGAACAGGACCTGAAGCTCGGACGGATCGCGCGGTGGCGGCATGGTCAACTCGACCGCTTCGAGTGTAGGAGGCGCCGCTTCGAAGCCTTCGGCAGTGCCATAGCTGCATCCCGCCAGCGCCAGTGCGCTTATCGCGCAAACAATCCCATAGCTTTTCATCAAAGCGTCCTCTCTCGTTCTATGTCTTGACCAAAGTCACCTGGTGCACGTCGATATTGCCCGCGCGAAAGCCTGCTTCGCAATAGCAAAGGTAGAAGCGCCAGAGCCGCACAAAGCGTTCATCAAACCCTTCGGGCAAGCGTCCCTCTTCGATCGCGGTGTCAAAGCGTTCGCGCCAGATCTTCAGCGTTGCGGCATAATCCTCGCCGAAATCGCTCTGGTTCTTCCATTCTAGCCCGCGCTCTTCGGCCAGCGCCCTGAATTCGCTGGTCTTGATCAGCAATCCGCCCGGGAAGATATAAGCCTGAATGAAATCGACGGTTCCGGCATATGCCTCGAACAGGTCATCATCCATCGCGATATACTGGATCGCGGCATGTCCGCCCGGTTTGAGGCAACGAGCCACACAATCCATGAATTGCGGCCAATATTCACGGCCAAGCGCTTCGACCATCTCAACGCTCGCGATCGCATCGAACGAACCGTTCGTGTCGCGATAATCCTGCTTGAGATAAGTGATGTCTGGCGATGTGTGCCCACGTGCATAAGCCAATTGTTCGTCGGAAAGGCTGATCGCGGTCACCTTTGCGCCTTTGCCCGACAGGTGCTCTGCTAGCGAACCCCAACCGCACCCGATTTCCAGCACGGATTGCGGATCACCAGACTGATCATCGCCAAGCCTTTGCGCGATCGCTTCGTGCTTGCGGGCCTGCGCGGCTTGCAGACCATCCTCACCAACGCCGAGCGCGCTCGAATAGGTCATGCTCTCATCAAGCCAGGCGCGGTAGAAATCATTGCCCAGATCATAATGGGCCGAAATATTGCGAGCAGAGCCAGCGCGATTGTTGCGGTTGAACCAGTGCGCGATCCTGCCCGCCCATTTGAACGGACCAGAACTGCGCGCGGTATCCCCAAGCGTGCGGACATTGGCCGAAAACAGCGCGAATAAGGCGGTGTGATCAGGCGATTCCCATTCGCCCGCTTCAAACGCCTGATAAAAGCCAATCACCCCGCCAGTGGCGAGCCGCAAGAGCGCGCGCCAATCCTTAAGCGTGATTTCCGCGTCAAAGCCCGGAGCGCGTGCGCCGAGCGTGCAGCTGGTTCCATCCGGCAGGTGAGCCAGCAGCGAACCCTTGGCAAGACCATCATCGATACGGCCAAGCAGCTTGCCAAAACCGGGTGCAATCAGGCGGGAAAACAGGCCGGGACGGGCGGCAAAACGCTCACCCGAGCTAAGCAATTGCTCCCCTCTCATACCCTGAACGGTCATGAGGTCCCTTTAGGCGCTCGCCATGGCTTGCGGCAAGAGCGCAAAGCCAGCTGCGCTACTCTCTTTCGCGCTTATCCCTCTTTCATACGCTTATACGCCGCAAGCGCCCGCTCGCGCGCTTCGCGGTGGCCGATGATCTTGGGAGGATAGGCCTTGGGAAGACGCCCGAACTCTTCCGGATCATGAATGTAAGGTTCCTCCATCCCTGCAAGTTCAGGGACATATTGGCGGATATAACCAGCGCAATCGAACTTCTCAGACTGGGTGAGCGGCGCCATGATCCGCACGAACATGTTGGCATCGATCCCGGTGCCTGCGACCCATTGCCAATTGGCAGCGTTAGAGGCGAGATCAGCGTCAACCAGAGTATCCCAGAACCACTGTTCGCCCTTGCGCCAGTCGATCAGCAGATGCTTGATCAGGAAGCTTGCCGCGACCATCCGCACCCGGTTGTGCATCCAGCCTGTCTGCCAAAGCTGCCGCATCCCGGCATCGACCACCGGATAGCCAGTGCGCCCTTCTTTCCACGCCTTGAAATCGCGCGCGGCCTTGGGGTCATTGTCGGGATCGCGCCATTCGAGCTTGTCATAGATCGCAACATGATTGGTGCTCGCATAGGCAGGAAACTGGGCAATCGCGGTTTGCGCATATTCGCGCCAGATCAGCTCGCTTTCATAATGGTCCCAGCCAGAGCCAGTGCGCCCGTTGAAGTGGTGCCAGATCTGCACCGGCGAAATCTCGCCAAAGTGCAAATAGGGCGACAGGCGCGAAACCTTGTCTTCTGACGGGAAATTGCGACGCTCCTTGTAGTCATCAACATGATCTGACCACCAACGAAGCCGTTCGTGAGACGCAGCCTCCCCCACTTGCCAGAAGGCGCTGATCCCGCCGGACCAATCTGGCTTTGTCGGAAGCAGGTTCCAGTCATCCAGATCGTCGCTTTGAGGCCAGGTATCAGGCGCGGATATCACCTGCGGTTCAGGGACCAGATCGCGCGGCGGGAAATGCGCGCGCAGCGCTTTCTTGAACGGGGTATAGACCTTGTACTGCCCGCCCGACCCGTTTTTGACAGAGCCGATCGGCAGCAGGAAATTGGCATCGTGGAGCTTGAGCTCAAGCGCATCAGCCAACTTGCCCTGCGCCTTGCGCCACCAAGGTTCGTAATGGCGATTGGCGTGAATGGTTTGCGCACCGGTTTCGCGCGCGAGCTTGACCAACTCCTCAACGGCATCGCCGCGTCTCAGGATCAGACGCACACCTTTTGCCGCGAGCCCCTTGCTCAGGCTTGCGAGCGAATGATGCAGCCACCAGCGCGAGGCTCCGCCATAGGCGTGGTTCTTCGCGCTTTCATCATCAAGGACATAGACCGGGATTACCGATCCGGACTTTGCAGCTTCATAAAGGGCGGGATTGTCAGCAAGACGCAGATCGCGTCTCAGCCATACTATCTGCGGATTGCTCATAGTGACATAAGCGCTTTATTCGGGCAGCAGTTCCTCACATTGCAAATTCGGCAGAGCTACAGAGAACCGGCCACGCGCGAGCGGATCATAGAAGCGCGCATCGTACAGCACGATTGACCCGTCTCGCTGTGCCTCTCCAAATGGAGCGCGCGACCACATCAAAAACGCATCAAGCTGCGAGTTGGTCTTGCGCTCTTCGCTCAGATCAGGAAGCGCGCATTGCTGGGCTTCGGAATGGTGATAGCCATAGCCGATCAAAGGCCCTTCCCATGTGCTGGCGACCCAGCGCCCGCTGTTCAGCCTTGCAATGTGCTCTCGTTCCCAAAAGGCAAACGGCACGGGCGAGGAGATGTACTCGGCGGGATAGGGCTCGCGAAATTTCCCGCCAGTGTTGTTGTCGAACCATGTGATCGCACCGTTGAGAGTGATGTAAAACAGGCCCGCAATCATCCCGATCCACGCCGGACGGGTCCAGTTGCCGCCGCGTTTCTCATTCCTCGCCGAAAACCACAGGCTGAGCGCCAGTATCGCTATCAGCCACAGGTCGATGATGAACAGCGTATCGCCATAGAACCATTGCGACGAGAACGGCTCTAGCAAACGAATGCCATAGACATTGAGCCAGTCGAGCGCGGGATGCGAAATGCAGCCAATGAAGCTGAGCGCATAGAGCCAGCCAAAGTGAACCGGCAGGCGATCTTTTGGACGTTTGCCGCGGTTTGCCTGCCAACGATCAAATGCCCACAGCAATCCGGCAAGTACGAGCGGCAAGAGCACCCATGCGGGCGGGCCATGCGTTATCCCGCGCCGAAACCCAAGATGCTCTGTTCCTTCAAGCCAGAAGAAACAGGCGGCATCCACATCAGGCAGATTCGCCCCGATCACGAGAGCTGGAAGACCAAGGCCGGTTTTCTTCTTCAAACCTGCCTGCGCCATCGCGGCACCAACGAGGCTATGCGTCAGATTATCCATGGCTTTGGCCTAACCGGGCGCGCGCATCAAAGCGAGTGGAAATCGCTCGCTCAAACTTCTATCCCCTTCACAAGTTTGAACGAGAGAGAGCCAAACATGACTGACACGCCCCCCTTTGTCCGGCCCGATATGCAGGCCTTTCTGGATGCGCTTGCCGCGATGGAAGG
The DNA here is from genome assembly GCA_964443505.1 of uncultured Porphyrobacter sp. Classification (GTDB taxonomy): domain Bacteria; phylum Pseudomonadota; class Alphaproteobacteria; order Sphingomonadales; family Sphingomonadaceae; genus Erythrobacter. The sequence continues at coordinate 59,763 of CAYUCZ010000002.1, forward strand.
CCCTGCGCTTGCTGACATGACATTGGAAGAAGCGCGCCAATCCTATGTCGCGCTGCACGGCATGGCAGATCGCCCGGCGCGCGAACTCGCCGTGATCCGCGATCTTGCCTGTCCGGGCCCGGCAGGGGACATTCCGCTACGCCTGTATGACGCTCGCGAGGCGCGTGAGGCAGGCCCTGTAATCGTCTTCTATCACGGCGGCGGCTTTGTGATTGGCGATCTTGATACGCACCACAATCTGTGCACCGAAATCGCAGCGCTCACCGACCTGCCCGTTGTCGCGGTCGATTATCGCCTTGCGCCAGAGCACCGCTTCCCCGCAGCCATCGAGGACTGCGAGACGGCGACCCGCTGGATTGCATCCTCACCGCAGGACCTTGGCAGGAGCGCGACAGGCCTTGTGACTATTGGCGATAGCGCCGGCGGTAATGCGACAATCGTTATCGGCCAATTGCTTGCTGATAATCCCGCTGACGTCCCGATTGATCTGCAAGTGCCGATCTTTCCGCTCGCAAGCGCGGTTGAAGGATCAAGCAGCTTCGAGCAGTTTGCCGATGGCTTTGTTCTGACAAGAGCCGCAATCGAGTTCTTTGACGCGGCCTATCAGGCAGATCGCAGTGATCCGCGCGGATTTCCGATCCTTGGCGACCATACCAAGGCACCGCCGACGATTGTGGTCACCGCCAGCCTTGATCCGATCCGCGATTCAGGCCGCGACTATGCCAGCGCATTGGCAGAAGCCGGGGCTGGCGTGACCTTTATCGAGATGAAGGGCGTCACTCACTCCTTCACCAATATCAGGCAGGCCGTGCCAAGCGCGCAGGGCGACCTTGAACGGATCACATCTGCCATGACTTTCGCACTGGAGAACAAGGCTTGACCGACTTGCCGTATCGCCCGTGTGCCGGGTTCATGCTCGCCAATTCGCAGGGCCGCGTGTTTGTTGGTGAGCGGATTGATCCGAGCGCACATGGTTTCTGGCAAATGCCGCCAGGCGGGATCGACAAGGGCGAAGACCCCAAGGCCGCAGCCCTGCGCGAACTTGAGGAAGAAACCGGGATAGGAGCCGACCTTGTCAGCGTGATCGCAGCATCATCCGAACCGCTCAAATACGATCTACCGCCTGAATTGTTAGGCCGGGTCTGGAAGGGCAAGTATCGCGGGCAGATCCAGCATTGGTATCTCGGCCGGTTTTCAGGAACCGATGCGCATATCAATCTGGAGGCGCATCATCCGGCGGAGTTTCACGCCTATCGCTGGGTTGAACCGCGCGAGCTGCCCGAATTGATCGTGCCGTTCAAACGCAATGTCTATGAGCAATTGGTAGCGCAATTCGCGCCGTTGATCTGATCACTTCTCGAAACGGAAGATGATCCGATCACGGTCGTCCTTGGCGCGGGCGGCGATGAAGGAAGGCAGCGCCTCGATCCGGTCGAACCAGGCTTCGATATTCGGATAGTTTTCGAACATGCCTTTGTCGCGCGCGGCGTACATCGGATAGACCAAAGTGATATCGGCTGCCGTTAGATTGTCCCCGCCGAAAAAGGGCTGCTTGCCAAGATCAGCATCCATCAGATCAAACATCGCCTTGTTGCGCGGCTCCATGAAGATCGTGCGCACCTGCCCGAACACCGCTTTAAGCAGTGAGGAAATCGGCCACGGGGAACGCATCTCAAGCAGGTTCATCACCATGGCAATGCCCTGAAGGTTCATCAGCGATCCGGCTGACGCGTGAAACCAGAACAGATGGCGCGCGCGGTCAGCATGCCCTGCGCCTGGACGCAGATCGCTATCGGGATAGGCATCAAGTACATAGTCGATGATCGCATTGCTTTCTGCGAGCACCAGATCACCGTCCGTCACCACGGGTGCAGTGCCAAGCGGTGAAAGCGCCTTGTAGTCATCAGGCGCGAGATTGCTTTCAGGATCGCGATTGTAGCTCTTCAGCTCATACTCAGCGCCAAGCGCTTCAAGCAGCCACAGGATCCGGAAACTTTGTGAATATTCGAGATGGTGAAGCGTCAGCATGGCACTTCCCTCGCTTGTCAGTTGCTAGCCGCGCCGTCCTCGACAGTGTCTGCCGCAAGGCGCGCAGGCGGCCCAGCGGCAATCCGCGCCTGAAGCGCGCGGGTTTCAGGGCAACTTTGACCGCACAGGCTTTCCAACCGGGCAAGGTTTCGCTCTGCCTTTTCGATCGCGCCCTTTTCAACCAGCGCTTCACCCTCACCCGAGATAGCTGCGAAATAATCAGGATTGCGATTGAGCGCTTCGCGATAATAGCGGATAGCCTTGCCCTGCAGGCCATCCTGACGGGCGGCTTCTGCAAGATTGAGCAGGATCGGCGTGTAATCCGGATCGACTGCCAATGCCGCTTCGAATGCGTCGATGGCGCCCTGCGTATCGCCCGTTTCCAAGGCCAGTTCGCCCTGAGCAATCAGCATCTCAGCGCGCGGATCTGCCTTGGGCTCACCCGCACTCGACATGCTCGCAGTGGTTGCGAGAAACAGCGAAAGGGCAGCGGCAGCGGGCGCGAAACGCATGATCAGCTCCTTGGAGGCAGCAAGCCGGAGAGGCGAAGGCTTAGCCATAACTCCAAAGAGCTAGCATGGTAAACGCAGCTTTGCGACAAAAAAGCCGTCCGTGCCGTCGTGGTACGGAGTGAGGCGCAGTCCCTTACCGCGCGGCCTACCAACGGGCAGGTCGATCGGCTCTGCTTCCCAGCCCTTGTGCCGTACAAGAAACGCCTCAATCTGGTCAGGACCCTCGCTATCCAAAAGCGAACATGTAACGAGTGTTAAAGCGCCGCCCGGACGCAGCAATTGGGCTGCGATATCCAGCACATGTGCCTGCAATTGGGTCAAGCGGGAAAGCTCGGCCTGATCGAGCCGCCAGCGGCTTTCCGGATTGCGCCGCCACGTGCCAGAGCCTGAACACGGCGCATCAACGAGCACTATGTCAGCCTGCGCTTGCCAATTGGCGAGAGCCTCCATCTCGCGCCCCGGATCAAGCAAGACGGTCTGGTCAATCTGCGCTCCTGCCCGGTTCGCACGCGGAGCAAGGTTGCCAAGCCGCCTTTTGTCGGTGTCCGCTGCAACAAGGCTGATCGCGTTGGAGTGCTTTGCCGCCAGCGCGAGGGTTTTGCCCCCTGCCCCTGAGCACAGATCAATGACGGTCTCACCCGGCTGCGCGCCGATTGCCTCGCACACCCACTGGCTGCCATGATCCTGAATTTCGATCATGCCTTCGCGAAAGGCGGGCCATTGTTCCACCTGTGTGCCCGAAGGAAAACGAAGCCCAAAGGGTGCCGAGAGCACCTCGCCATCATCCGGCAATTCAATCGTGTCGCGGTGCGCTTTGAGTGCGTTGACCCTTATATCTAGCGGAGCGCGGCCAAGCAGTGCCGCGGCCTCTTCCCCATCAACACCTGACGCAGCAAGCGCCTGTGCCAACCATGCCGGCGCAATTCCCGTTGCGGCAGGCTGTTCATTCTCACCAATTGGCGCAGGTCCGTGGTTCGATCCGTCGAACAAAGGGGCAAGGCTTGCATCCTCACCGGCAAGGGCCAGCATCGCTGATCGACCGGTTTGCGGGACAGGGCCGCACAACCGCACCGCGCGATAGACCAGCTCGCGCACCGCGCGCCTGTCCTTTGATCCGGCATAGCGGCGCGCCTTGAAATATTCGGAGATCAACCGGTCAGCAGGTGCGCCTTTGCTGCGCGCGCCGTCGATGATCTGGTCAAGCAGCTCAATCGCTGCCTCGACCCGTGCTGCCGGGGTCATCGAACGGCCTTAGCGTGTTGGATAATTGGGTGCCTCGCGGGTGATCGCGACATCGTGAACGTGGCTTTCCGAAAGGCCCGCATTGGTAATCCGCACAAACTGCGCGCGGGTCTTGAGATCGTCGATTGTCGCAGAACCTGTATAGCCCATCGCCGCCTTGATACCGCCTACCAACTGATGGATCACGTCTGCTGCCGGTCCCTTGAAGGGAACCTGCCCTTCGATCCCTTCAGGCACCAATTTCTGAGCCGAGATATCCTGCTGAAAATAACGGTCCGCACTGCCGCGCGCCATTGCGCCGACAGAGCCCATGCCGCGATAGGATTTGTACGAGCGCCCCTGATACAGGAACACCTCGCCCGGGCTTTCCGCCGTTCCCGCCAGCATGGATCCGACCATCACGCTTGAAGCACCAGCGGCAAGCGCCTTGGCCGCATCGCCTGATGTGCGAAGCCCCCCGTCTGCAATCACGGGAACGCCCGATTTGGCGGCCTCTGCGGCGCTGTCCATAATTGCGGTAAGCTGCGGCACGCCAACGCCTGCCACGACGCGGGTCGTGCAGATTGAGCCGGGACCAATGCCCACCTTGACCGCATCTGCGCCCGCATCAACCAGAGCGCGCGTAGCTTCAGCCGTGGCGACATTGCCAGCGACGACCTGCACCGAATTGGAGAGCGCTTTCACCCGCTCAACCGCGCGGCCAACATCCTTGTTATGGCCGTGAGCGGTGTCGATGATGACGACATCACATTCGGCATCGATCAGGGCTTCGGTGCGGGCAAAGCCAGCATCGCCCACCGTGGTCGCAGCCGCAACGCGCAGGCGCCCAGCGGCATCCTTGGTCGCGTCGGGATACGTCACCGCCTTCTCGATATCCTTGACGGTGATAAGGCCGATGCACTTGTAGTCATCGTCCACCACCAACAGCTTTTCGATCCGGCGTTGATGCAAAAGGCGGCGTGCCTCGTCCTGACTGGTGCCAAGCGGAACAGTCGCCAGGTTTTCTGTCGTCATCAGTTCGCGCACCGGCTGGGCTGGGTTTTCGGCAAAGCGCACGTCGCGGTTTGTCAGGATGCCGACCAGCTTGCCGCCCGCATCGGTTACAGGAATGCCGCTTATGCGGTGTTGGTCCATCAGGGCCTGCGCATCGCCAAGCACAGCATCCGGGCCAATCGTGATCGGGTTCACGACCATGCCGCTTTCATACCGTTTCACCGCTCGCACCGCTGCACATTGCTCTTCAACATCAAGGTTGCGGTGAAGCACGCCAATCCCGCCCAGCTGCGCCATCACAATCGCCATGTCCGCTTCGGTCACGGTGTCCATGGCAGAGGAAAGGATCGGGATGTTGAGCCCGATCTCGCGCGTCAGCTGGGTTTGCGTGTTTGCCATGCTCGGCAGCACATTGCTCTCTGCTGGTCGCAAGAGAACATCGTCGAAAGTAAGGCCGAGAGGGATTTCCATGTGCACGTGGGCTTTCCTTGGGGTGGAGCGAATCGTGCACGTCCCTGTAGGGCGGCTTGACGCTCGGCGCTAGGGCTGAGGCCAAGCTATCAGCGGAGTTTTGCGCAATGCCTACTCTTCTGGCGGCGAATAGAGCTGGGTAGACGCAAACCGCGTCACCAGTTCCTCATGCAGCAATAGATCATCGATCGCACCGCCAAGTTCGATCTCAGCAGCCTCATCAGAGGGTCGATGATAATTCTCCGCCAGATAAGGCCCCGCCACAATTGCCGAGCTGAAAGTGCTCGACAGCAGCACCGCGGGGACGCCTTGCTCAAGAAAGGCCCAGCCATCGTGGCGGCGAAGGAAACTTTCAGCAAAGTCGCGATTGCCCAGCTCGCGCCCGCTCGCCGTGACAACCTGTTTGATCGTCTCATCAAGAGGCGTGCGCCCTTCCCCGATATAGCCAACCGGCGTACCGGCAGGCGCGACGGCAACCGTGTCAAAGTTGAATGCCGCCGTGATCGTGGCGAGCGGCATTGGCGGGTTCTCGATAAATGCGCGCGCGCCAAACAGGCCGAGTTCCTCTGCACTTGTGGCAAGCACATAGATGTCGCGATCATGTGGCCCTTTGGCTGCCAGACGCCGCGACAATTCGAGCATGACCGCAAGGCCAGAGGCGTTATCGACCGCACCGTTACAGATCGTATCAGGCCCCTCTTCAGCGCAAGTGCCAAGATGATCCCAATGCGCCATCAAAAGCACCGCGCCTGAACCGCGCACCGTGCCGGGCAGCAATCCGATCACATTGTAGCTGGTGAATTCGCGTCGGAAAGCGGTCGCTTCCATCGAGACTTTTGCATTGAGGATGACGGGCTGAAACCCTTCCATCGCCGCATTGGTTCGCAGCGCTGACCATTGGGATGTGCCAAACACACGCGCCATGGAACGCGCAGTGACATAACCTTCGAACAGATCGGCTTCATCGCTCAGTCGGCCAATTCGTTCCTGACCAATCGCGCTGGCGAATTGCGCAACCTTGCGCTCGCTATCGACCACGTTGAGAATGGCAGCCGCGCGCTTTTCAAGCAGGCTCACGCTTCGGCTTGCGTCGATCCCATAATCGTCAAGGAGCAGGACCACCTTGCCCTCGACCACCTCTTGCGGGATTTCGCCCGCCTCGTTGCCAAGGAACACAATTTCGGCATCAGCCAGCAAATTGCGCGATCGGCCTGTGAAGATGACGGCCTCGTCATCTTCAAGCTCGATAGTCCTCCCCCCAACATCAAAGCTGACCGTGCCGCCGTCCAACCGCAGGCTCAACAGCTCAACCGGCGCACGCCATGCGCTTCCCGGATCATTGGTGCCCGATACCAGTCCGGCAGACTGCATCTCGCGCATCAGAAATTCGACCGTGCGAAATTCGCCATCAGTGCCAGGTTTGCGCCCGCCAAACTCGTCGCTGGCCAGCACTTCGATGTCGCGCATCAGGGTGGCGGCAATCGCCTCACGTTCTGCCGGGGTTATGCTGGCGATAGGCGTGCGCGCGCACCCTGCAAGCAGCAGCCCCAAGGCAAGCGTGAATAGCAGCCGCCCCCGACTATTCATTCAGCGGTCCATCCCCCGTCTATGCTCCAGTTTGCGCCTGTCACATTGCCTGCCTCCTCGCGGCACAGGAACACCGCAAGCGCGCCGATTTCATCGGGCTGAACAAACTTCTTGGTCGGTTGCTTTGCGAGCAGGACATCATTGATGACCTCATCGCGCGATAATCCTCGAGCCTTCATCGTGTCGGGGATCTGCCCTTCGATCAGCGGGGTCCAGACATAGCCGGGACTGATGCAATTGGCTGTCACACCGGTCTGCGCAAGCTCCAGCGCGATCGTCTTGGTAAATCCGTTAACCGCGTGCTTGCTGGCGTTATACGCGCACTTGAACGGGGAAGCGGTCTTGGAGTGAGCGCTCGCGGTGTTGATGATCCGTCCCCAGCCCTTCTCCTTCATTCCCGGCACAGCAAGCCGGGTGGTGTGGAACACCGCTGACAGGTTGAGCCCGATGATCGCATCCCAGCGGTCAGTCGGGAATTCCTCTACCGGAGAGACATGCTGCATTCCGGCATTGTTGACGAGGATATCAACCGGGCCGATCTCGCTCATCATCGCTTCAATCGCTGCCGGGTCGAGCAGGTTGGCGCCCGCAAAACTCGCGCCCAACTCATCGCACAGCACGGCGATCTCATCGGGATCGCCCAAGCCATTGAGCACCACATCAGCGCCTTCGGCACGGAACGCGCGGGCGATGGCAAGGCCAATGCCTGAAGTTGACCCTGTTACAAGGGCCCGTTTGCCGTCAAGGACGCCTTTCGCTGCGTCTGAACCGCCTTCGCTCTTGAGCATTCGCTTCAACTCCTGCACTTGTAGGTTTGCAAGCCACCTATTCGCGACGCAGACCGGGTCTGTCCAGCAATTTGAATGTCTTGCAGTTCGGCTCTGGGGGTATCTGGTGCGACTGAATCGATTTGACACCTCGAAGATCAAGGTGCGCTCTTCGAATGGCGGTAGCGGCATGCGCCGCGCGGGCGGTGTTGGCTGCGGAACGATCGTGATTGCGCTGATCGGTGCGGTCGTCTTCGGGATCGATCCGGGTCAGACAATCGCAGTGCTCGGCGGGATTGAGCAAACCCAGAGCAGTTCACAGCAACCAGGCGGTGACCTTACCGAAGAACAGGTTTGCACGATGGGCCCTTATGCGCGCGAAGCATGCGACGCGCTCACCAGCCTCAACGAAACCTGGGAGCCTGAGTTTGCCCGCGCAGGTATCCCTTTCGAACAGCCCACGCTTGATCTTTATCGCACAGGCCGGGTCGATACCGAAGGCTGCGGCAGCGCAACATCTGCAGCCGGGCCGTTCTACTGCCCTGCTGATCTTGGCATCTATATCGACACACGCTTTTACGATCAGCTTGCCCAGATGAGCGGGACCGGCGGCGATTTTGCGCGGCTTTATGTGATCGCCCACGAATACGGCCACCACATCCAGAACGTCACGGGCCTTGCCGCTCAAGTCCGCAGCCTCCAACAACGCAATCCGCGCGAAAGCAATCAATTGCAGGTTCGGATGGAGTTGATGGCGGATTGCTATGCAGGCGTGTGGGCGGGCAAGAACCGCAGCCGGATCGAACCGGGCGATATGGAAGAGGGACTTCGTGCCGCAAGCGCAATTGGCGATGACACGCTGATGCGCAATGCGGGCCAACGCATTAACCCGGAAAATTTCACCCACGGCACCAGTCGCCAACGCATGGATGCGCTGCGACGAGGATTGGAGAGCGCTGATGATTCGGCTTGCGACGTATATTTCGACTTCCGCTAAGACCATGGTGACAGGCGCCGCGATGGCGCTGCTGACGCTCGCTCCTGCCCAGGCGCAATCACAAGATGATGAACCTGACGCGATGGATGTGGCGCGCACGCCGCTCGAAGACTTCAACATCGACAGCGACGATCTGCCCGCTGTTCTGGTCGATGCAGCGGCGGCCCCATATGAGCTCACCGGATTGATCAGCTGCAATCATCTGGTCGCCGAGATTGCCGCGCTCGACAATGTGCTGGGCGATGACTTTGATATTCCCAGCGATGGTGATGGCGGGGGGATCAGCGAAGGCCGCGTGGCGCAAAGCGTTGTCGGCTCTTTCATTCCCTTTCGCGGGCTTGTGCGCGAAGTTTCTGGCGCGAACAAGAAACGCCGCGAGTTTAACCGCGCTGTCACCGCAGGAATGGTGCGGCGCGGGTTCCTGAAAGGCGTCGGCCGCGAACGCGGGTGCAATTATCCTGCACGTCCGCGCACGGAACCGCCGGTTCTGCCTGTTCGCGAATAGGTTCAAACCACAAGCAGGCATAAAATTGGCCGGTGCGGGATCAGATCCGCACCGGCCATTGTGTTGACGCAAGTCGGGGGCTTGCGTCTGCGCCCGAGCTCTGACGCTTGCGATCAGCGAGCGCGGCGTTCCCAGCGTTCGATCTGCTGGTCGAGTTCGCGCAGAACGCGTTCGCGGATATCTGCTGACATCTCCTCGTTCTTTGCGATTTCTTCGCGCGCTTCACGCAGACCTTCAAGAGCGTGCGTCATGACACGCGCCTGGCACAGTTTGACCACCTGCGTCCCGTCAGCGCGTTCAATCGTGGTGGCCACTTCATCGCTTGAACTGTCGCAGCTCATTTCAACGACGGTGCGCATTTGCTGGCCTTCCTTGGCAGAGGCCATCGCCTGCTCGATGATGATCGGCATCCGGTCGAGCTCTGCCTGAGCTTCGGCAAGGCCAGAGCGAACTTCGATGATGATACGCTCGATGTCCTCATCGCTCATGCCGTGCTGGCCGTGTTCGCCTTGCCACTCGTGCTTTTCGACCCAGCGCCGTTCATGCGTTTCGCCGTCCCGATCCGTGCGGATCACAAAGACGTTTTCGCTGCGGCGCCCATCCTGAGATTCCTCAATCTCGACATCAATATCGGGATCGACTTCCTCAATTTCCTGCACCAGCGGCGCAGCAGGGGGAACGGGTGCGGCAGGGGGCGCAGGCGGTGCAGGCGGCGCCAAATTGACCGACGGCGCAGCCGAGGGTGCCGGCGGAGCGGGGATTTCGCTTGCAGCGTAGCTGATCGAGGCGGTCAGCGGCAGGGCAACCACCGCAGCGCCCAGCATCAGCCGGCCAGCAAGGCGGCGGCTTTTGGGGGTATCGTTCATTTTTAGACTCCTCAAACGATGAATTATCGATTTCTCACCAAGCACCGGGCACGCCATCGGGGCTGTCAGAGCGTGGTTGGGTGCGATCGAAGGTGCAGCGGCAAAGCTGACGATGAGATTGGCATATGCTTCGCGCGTTTCGGGCAAGGTTTCTGGCGGACGTTCGGCCATGACGCGCGCATCGCAGGCCGCTTCCTGATCGCGCCGCAGTGCAAGCCAGCCATATCGTCCAAGCGGGTTGAACCAGTGCATGGCGAACAGCGGCTGGACCAGCACATTGACCAGCAGATCGCGGCCCTTGTGGTGCGCCATTTCGTGCGCCAGCGCGAGATCGCGCGCTTGCCTATCAGGTTGGGCAAGAAACCCTTCAGGCAAGGCGATGACCTTGTCGATCACGCCAAAGGCAAGTGGGGAATTGGTCCCCGGCGTTTCAATCAAACGCACCTTGCCTTCGCGCCCGACATCCTTTGACCCGTCGAGCAATTCGTCGCGCAGGCGGAAATAGGCAGCAAAGCGCATGTAAAGAAAGATGGCGGCGCCGATGAGCCACACCACAAGACCAGCTTCGACAAAGGGTCCGATATCAAAGCTGGGCACAGGGATAAATTGGGTGGAAACATCGGTCGCCGCCGCCTCTGTACCCGCAGGTCCATCTTGTGTCGCAACTGGAGTGACGGGGTCGAGGATCACAAATTGGGTCGCCTCAGGCACAGCGACACTGTTCGTCGCTGGCTCTGGTGCAGGCTTCATCCATGCAGGCAGCTCAATAGGGGGCATGAGCAACCGCAAGGCGGGAAGCGCCCAAAGGGCATAAGCAAATTGTGGACCGAACCAGCGCGTCACCGGTCGGCGAAGGAGAAGGACAATTGCGATAAGCGCAGCCGTCCAGGCAAGCGTTTCAAGGAGCCAGCTGGTCATTGCTTCAGCTCCTTCAGCAGCGCTTCGATCTCGCTGAGATCATCGTCGGTCAGCGCCTCGGTTTCAGCAAGGTGTGCAACCAGAGATGCTGCTTTGCCACCAAACAGGCGATCAACCAACCGGCGCGATTCGCCGCCGACATAGTCCTCGCGGGCGATCAACGGGCTATAAAGATAGCGGCGTCCATCGGGCTGAGCTCCGATCGCGTCCTTCTGAACAAGCCGCGAAAGCAGGGTCTTAACCGTTGCAAGGCTCCACCCGCGCTCATCAAGCACCGCTTCGCACACTTCAGCAGCGCTTGCCGTGCCTTTGTCCCAAAGGACTTCCATCACAGCATGTTCAGCCTCGCTGATGCGCTCTGGGTTGTTGCCGGGACTGGTATCAGATGACTTACTCAAGCCTTCCTCCATTCGCTTGATTACGTCTGTAGTCATTACGACTACGAATGTAAACATTTCTGGCACATGAATAGCGCCTTTCCCCGCTTGCTCTTCGTCAAAGGGTTCATCAGAACGGACGAATGACATGGAGAACCGCTTTTCTGGCTATGATGGCAATTGCTGGCACTGGGCCTGCCCTTGCCCAAGATGAAATCTTCGCGATCACAGACACGGTTGCGCTTGATCCGAACGACCCCGAAGTCACCGAAATTGGCGAACTGATCTATCGCGGCGGGGTTGTGATTGAGCCCGGTGATGAAGAGATCGGCGGCATTTCAGGCCTCCAATGGCATGAGGACCGGCTCTATGCGGTGAGCGATGACGGGCACTGGCTGACGCTGGAGCCTGATGAGATCAACGGGCGTCTGGTCGATATTCTGTCGATCACGCGCGGCCCCTTGCGCGATGAGCGCGGCAGAAGGCTGCGCGGCAAGGACAATGCCGATGCCGAGGCAATCACCCGCGACAAAGACGGCAATTGGCTGGTCAGCTTTGAGCGAGAGCATCGCTGGCTGCGCTATGATGATCTGCCTGAATCTGTCCTCGAAAGTATGGACCTGTTGGCCGAAGGAATTCCAATTGCCGGCGAAAACGCAGGGGTAGAGGCCTTGGCCAGTGCCCGGGGTGCGACAATTGCCTGCGTCGAATTCTACACGCCCGGTCAGGCGAATTGCAGTCTTAGAGGAGAGCAAGGTGCCGACCAGTTCGAACTCGCCCCTCCCCACGAACTGATCGAGCATGGCGGCGCGCCCACAGGGGCCGCCTGCCAAGCGGATGGCACTTGCTACGTCCTCTTCCGCAGCTATCGCCCAGACTACGGCAACCGCGCGGCGATCCTGCTGCTTCCCCCAGGGGGCGCCCCGGAAGTGCTCGCCACCCTTCTTCCCCCCCTCACCCTCGACAATTTCGAAGGGCTCGCAGTGCGCGAACAGTTCGGCAAGACCTTCCTTTACATCGTCTCAGACAACAATTTTTCTGATAATCAGCGCAACCTCTTGATGAAGTTCGAGATCAAGGTGGATGAGCCACTGGTCGCAGCAACGCCCGAACCTGAGGTCAACTACGAGACCACCGACGTGGTGCTTGTCACTGCCATGGGAGAGATCACGATCCGTCTGGAAACCGAGCGTGCGCCGATCACGACCGCCAATTTCCTGCGCTACATTGACGAGGATCGGTTCGACGGGACCAAATTCTACCGCGCGATGAAGCTGAATCGCGAACCCATGCCCAATGGCCTGATCCAGGGCGGGACGCAGTTCGATCCGAATCGCATTCTTCCCGGTATCGAGCATGAGCCGACGAATGTGACAGGCCTCACACACACCAATGGCGCCTTGTCGATGGCGATGGGCGAACCGGGCACTGCCAATGGCGATTTTTCAATCATGCTTGCGGATCAGATCGGCCTAGATGCCCAGCCCGATTCGGATGATCCCATCTGGAAGAACGGCTATGCCGTGTTCGGCTATGTGATCGATGGGATGGAGGTTGTCTCTGCGATCCATGCCCTTCCCGCTGATCCCAACAAGGGCGAAGGCATGATGGTCGGTCAGATCCTTGCCGATCCGGTGACGATCATCGATGCGCGCCGGGTCGAATCCGAAGAGGAACCGGCGAGCGAGTGATCATTCGGCGTTAGCAGGGCGTCCGACAGGTGCAGTCGCAACCTGCGGCATTCGCGCTTCAAGCGTGGGCAACCATTGGCTGACCCCTGCCCCAAACGCGCTTTGCGGGAGCGAGGCGAGCAGCCGCCGTTCGCTTTCCCATCCGGCGATCATCCGCCCCGCCTCGCGCACTGCCTCTGCAAGCGATTGCGGCTGACGCAAGGCGCGATTGATCAAGGCATCGCCATAGAAGGTCCAGTCATTTTCTGGCTGGCAACCGAATGAGTTCCGCTCTGACGCGGCAGCGGTCAGGATTGCGGTATCGCGGCCAGCAAGCGCCGGGACAAACACACCCGAAAAGCACGCAGATATTATCAGGATACGCCGCTCAATCCCGAGCTCTTGAAACGTATCGGCAAGCCGAGATGGCGACAGCACGCCGTAGCCTGTGTCACCATAATGATAGGCGAGACCCAGCTTGTTGCCGTGGCTGGTGGTATAGAGCACAAGCACGTCTTCATCGGTGTCCATGACCTCTGCAATATGTGCAAGGCTGACAAGCAAGCTGTCGATCGATCCGCGCGGAAGATCATCGCGCACCCCATCAGGCCCGGCAAGCGTTATGCTGCGCCCTTGCGCTCCATAACGATTGGCAAGAACCCGCCCGGCCTCGCGCGCCTCACGCGCAAAGACTGGATCACTGTCGAGCGCGACGGTGACGACATAGGCATCGACAATTCCGGCGCGCTGCGGCTGCAACGCGGCGAGCGAACGCGACAATCGGCGGCGCTGATCGAGCAGAACGCGCGCAGGCACACCCCGATTAAGCTCAGGCGCAAGCTCAAGGCTTTGCAGGATCGAATCGCGATCCTGCCCCGAACCAAGATTGGGAAACGGTTCGGTGTGCTCTGGCGGCTGGTTCGGGTTTTCCTGTGACTGGGATGGACTGGCCAACACAAGCGCGGCAATCGCTGCTGCCATGGCACTTCGGGAAAACACGCGAGATATCATAAGCGTTGTTTCCGCGAGCAAGCACTTCGCGTCAAGTGCGCGCGCTACACCTGCTTTGCGAGAAATTGTAGTGATCCGACAATTGTTCCTAGTGACGGTTCTCTACAATCCGCGGCCTGTGATCGCCCGGTATTTGGGCTGTGTTCAAGCGACCCGCATGTCCTTCGGATCGCCGCATGACGAAGGAGCACAAGATGACCACGATGACAAAGCCAGCGCCAGAGCCAGTTTCGCTCTGCGCGCCAGAACGCGCTCACACTCCGGCGATTGGCCTGTTCGGACGCAAGCTTGCCCAGGTTGAAAAGCTGCCCCGCGCGCTCGACCCAGCGATCACGGACTGCGCGGCTTAAGCAGGCGGCGACCGAGCCAGCCAACCAAATTGGGTTGAAGCAAGCGGCGGCCGTGTGAGCCGCCGCTTTGCATTACATCAGTACACGCGCGCCTTTGGCTTGATGTACTCGGCATCGTCAGTGAGCGTGTATTCGTGGACCGGGCGATAATCGATCTTGATGTCGCCACCCTGACCGCCCCAGCCTTCGAACCATGCGACGGTGTGCTTCATCCATTCGCTATCGTTGCGATCGGGGAAGTCTTCGTGCGCGTGGGCGCCGCGGCTTTCCTTGCGGTTTGCAGCAGAAGCGATGGTGACATTGGCCTGGCTCATCAGATTGTCGAGTTCGAGCGTTTCGATGAGGTCAGAGTTCCAGATCAGCGATTTGTCAGTGACGTGGATATCTTCCATGCGCTTGTTCTGTTCTGCCAGCAGCTTCACGCCTTCGTCCATCAGCGCGGTGTCGCGGAAGACGGCGGCGTGCTTCTGCATGCCCTTTTGCATGTCAGCGCGGATTTCTGCGGTCGGCGATCCGCCTTCGGCATGGCGGAAATGATCGACCCGGCCCAAAGCAAGGTCAGCGCTGTCAGCAGGCAGTTCAGGCTGCTTTGCACCCGGAGTAAGCGTGTCCTTAAGATGCAGGCCGGTTGCGCGGCCGAACACGACAAGGTCAATCAGCGAGTTTGAGCCAAGACGGTTCGCACCGTGAACCGACACACAGGCCGCCTCGCCCACGGCATAGAGCCCCGGTACAACGCAATCGGGATCACCATCAGCGCCAATCGTGACGACCTGTCCGTGATAGTTACACGGAATGCCGCCCATATTGTAATGGACGGTTGGCGTCACCGGCAGCGCTTCGCGGGTCAGGTCAACGCCGGCAAAGATCTTGCCGCTTTCAGTGATGCCCGGCAGACGCTCTGCGAGAACCTTGGGATCGATGTGATCAAGGTGCAGGTGAATGTGATCGCCTTCTGCACCAACGCCGCGCCCTTCGCGCATTTCGAGTGCCATCGAACGGCTCACCACATCGCGCGAGGCAAGGTCTTTCGCCGATGGGGCATAGCGTTCCATGAAACGCTCACCTTCGGAATTGGTCAGGTAGCCGCCCTCACCGCGTGCGCCTTCGGTGATCAGCACGCCTGCGCCGTAAATCCCGGTCGGGTGGAACTGGACGAATTCCATATCCTGCAGCGGAAGGCCAGCGCGCAGCACCATGCCGCCACCATCGCCAGTGCAGGTGTGAGCGGAAGTCGCGGTGTAATAGCAGCGGCCATATCCGCCTGTTGCCAGAACAACCGATTGAGCGCGGAACCGGTGGATCGTGCCATCATCAAGGCACATCGCCAGCACGCCAACGCACTGACGCACACCGTCGACATCCGCCATAATCAGGTCGAGCGCGAAATACTCGATGAAGAAGTCCGCATCATATTTCAGGCTCTGCTGATAGAGCGCGTGAAGCATGGCGTGGCCGGTACGGTCAGCAGCAGCGCAGGTGCGCTGCACCGGCGGGCCTTCGCCCATATTCTGCATGTGCCCGCCAAACGGGCGCTGATAGATCGTGCCGTCATCATTGCGGCTGAACGGCACACCGGCATGTTCCAGCTCGTAAACCGCCTGCGGCGCTTCGCGAACGAGATATTCGATCGCGTCCTGATCTCCCAGCCAGTCCGACCCTTTGACGGTGTCGTACATGTGCCATTGCCAGTGATCAGGCGAATTGTTGCCAAGGCTCGCCGCGATCCCGCCTTGGGCGGCAACCGTGTGCGAACGGGTTGGGAAGACTTTCGAGATGTTGGCCGTGCGAAGCCCGGCTTCGGCAGCGCCTGTGGTTGCGCGCAGGCCCGAACCGCCTGCACCAACGACGACCACGTCATAGATGTGGTCAACGATCTTGTACGCGCCCTTCAAACCGGCGCCATCTGCGGAAGTGCTGGCCATCAGGCGGCTCCTGTAAGTGCGAGGCTGGCGACGCTGAAGATTGCGAAGGCGCCGCCACCAAATGCTGCAAGGTTAAGCGCCGAAAGCAGCGCGAATTTCGAACCCGGCTCGTGGATGTAATCCTCGATCACCACCTGAAGGCCGAGGCGGGCGTGATAAAAGACGCTGATCACCAGCAGGATCATCGGCACAGCCGCAATCGGCTGCGAAAGCCAGGCCGTGACGCTGGCATAGCTGTAATCAGAAAGCAGCAGCAGGCTGATGATGAACCAGGTCATCAGCACGAGGTTGCCAATTGCGGTCGTGCGCGCGGCAAGCCAATGATGCGCGCCGTGATGCGCAGAGCCGAGGCCGCGCACTTTTCCGATGGAAGTACCGTTACCCATGGATCAGGCCCCCTTCACGAACAGGATGTATCCCCACACCGCGACAGTTAGCGCGATGCCGATAATCGGTGATGCAATCGACCAGAACCGATTGACGTCAAGCTCATAGCCCGCACCGATATCAAGGACGAAGTGGCGAAGGCCGCTCATCATATGCGTAAAGAACGCCCAGGTCAGGCCGATCATCACGACATAGCCAAGCGGTGAACCCGCGGCCCACAGGAATGTCTCATAGGCTTCCGGTCCGCTCGCCAGCGCGCCTAGCCACCAGACGAGGATACCAAGTCCTACCAATGCCATTCCATCGCCGCTGACGCGGTGAAGGATTGATACCAGCATATGCGGTCCCCACCGCCATATCTGGAGATGCGGTGAAAGCGGTCTTTGGCTCATGATGATCCCATTTGTCTTGATTGCCCCCAAACCCACTTAGCGCAACGGTCGGGCAAGGCAAGGCTGGAGCGCTCGACTCAGCTTGCAAAAATTCGGATAGGGGATTGCACGAATTGGGATAGGGTCGGGTAAAGGGGCGCTTAATGACTGCAATTCTCGTTACCGGATCAAGCCGCGGAATCGGCGCAGCGGCTGCGTCCGCCTTGGCTGAGCGCGGGATTGAGGTGATCGGGCACCAGACACGCAGCAGCGATTCCGGTCGAATTGGTGCGGACTTCTCCGATCCTTTGGCCGCGCAATTGCTTTGGGAAGAGGCGCTTGATCGCAGCGGCGGGCGTATCGCCGCCGTCGTCAACAATGCCGGCCTGTTCGAAAACAACCGCCTCGACAGGTCCGACATCGAATGGCTTGATGCCTGGGAAGACACCTTGCGCATCAATCTCACAGCAGCAGCCC
The DNA here is from genome assembly GCA_964443505.1 of uncultured Porphyrobacter sp. Lineage (GTDB taxonomy): Bacteria > Pseudomonadota > Alphaproteobacteria > Sphingomonadales > Sphingomonadaceae > Erythrobacter. The sequence continues at coordinate 77,217 of CAYUCZ010000002.1, forward strand.
AGTTAAGCCGGTTTGCGGTGCGCCATTGGCAGGCGAGCTTTGCCGATGATCATGGGATACGCGGACGGCTTGTCCATGTCGCCAGCCGCGCGGCGTACAGAGGCGATTCGCCCGGCCATTGGCATTATGCGGCGGCCAAAGGCGGGATGGTCGCGATGCACAAGACCATCGCGCGCGCTTATGCCGCTGAAGGCATCCTGAGCTTTGCGATAACCCCCGGCTTTACTGACACAGCAATGGCAGGCGATTATCTCGAAAGCCGCGGCGGCGCGGGTCTGCTGGCTGACATCCCGCTGGGCCGCGTCGCAACGCCCGAAGAAATCGCGCGCATCATTGCCTTCTGCGCGCTCGATGCCCCTGCAAGCATGACCGGCGCGGTAATCGACGCCAATGGAGCAAGCTTTGTTCGTTAGTGTTCTGACAGCTTTGGCCATTCTTGCGAGCATCGGTTCCACCTCCGCTGCACCCGAACGACCTCTCAGCGACGCTGAGGAGAAACAAAGAGACACCTTGCGATTTGCGGAAGAATGCGAACCGTGGGACGATTGGGATAAGCCAGCCCAGCCCTTCCGCATTCACGGCAACACGTACTACGTAGGCACATGCGGAATTGCTGCGATCTTGATCACCTCAAATGACGGGCACGTCCTTATTGATTCTGGCACTGAGGCTGGCTCGGACGTCGTACTCGGCAATATCGTCCGACTTGGTTTTGCCTTGGAGGATGTCGAAATCCTCTTGAGCAGCCACGAACATTTCGATCATGTCGGTGGTCATGCGAAGATCGTGGAGCGAACCGGGGCGACAATTGGGGCAAGCCCAGCGGCGAAACGGGTTTTAGAAAGCGGGAACGTTGGCCCCGACGATCCTCAGTTTGAAATCCACCCTTCAATGACGCCCGTCAAAGTCGGTTTCGAAATCGTATCAGGCCGATCTGTCCGTGTCGGCGGCTTAAAAATCTATCACTTTACCACCGCGGGGCACACGCCGGGTGCAAAGTCATACTTTTGGGAAACATGCGAAGGTCGCCGTTGCCGTTATATCGTCTATGCCGATTCCATGTCAGCGGTTAGCAGCGATACTTATCGTTTCTCCCAACACCCGGCATATGTGGCGGAATTCCGCAAAGGCATAGAACGTCTGGGCAATATGGATCAGCGCTGCGATATCCTGCTCACCCCCCACCCAGCAGCCAGCTTCATGAACCAGCGTGCGTCAACCGGACGCATTGAAGGCGGCATAACTTGCTCTGAATACGCAGCGGCGGCTGAGCGCCGCCTTAACGCGAGGCTTGAGCGCGAAGCGGGGGCAAATCAATGACCAGCTGGAAACTCTCTGCCTTCGCGCCCAAACCCGCAGTTCAGGCCGCCTTACTCGCACATGACGAGCTTGAAGAATGGGATTTTGACCTCGTAATCTCAGGCCGCGAGATCTCCGAGGATCGCCCGCAGGACTGGGTGCTTGAGGCATGGTATCCAAGCAAACCGGCTGCCGCACAAAAGCAAGCGCTATCGGGACTTTTCGGCGGCAAAGCGCCCGAAATCGCCGTTGAAAGGCTGGATGAGCAAGACTGGCTCACTCTCAGTCAGCAAGGCGTTGAGCCGATCCGCGCAGGCCGTTTCTATGTCCACACGCCTGACTTTCCCGAAGACCCCGATGCCATCAGCTTTGCCATTCCGGCAGCCCAGGCCTTTGGCACGGGGCAGCACGAGACGACCGCTGGTTGTCTCGAAGTGCTCTCAGCCATGAAATCGCGCGGGCTCGTTGCCCGCAGGATCGCCGATATCGGGACGGGCACGGGCCTGCTTGGCTTTGCTGCGATGGAGCTGTGGCCCTATGCCGAGACAACCGCCTCGGACATCGACGCCATCTGCGCTGATGTGGTCGCTGACAATGCTGAATTGAACGGGATAGAGCTTGGCACTGGCCGGGGCGAAATGGCGATGGTGATTGCCGACGGCATGGATGATGAATTGCTGCAAATGCGCGGGCCTTATGACCTGCTGATTGCCAATATCCTCGCAGGACCATTGGTTGAGCTTGCGCCTGATTTTGCCGCCGCAGTTGCGCCGGGCGGTTCTGTTCTGCTCGCAGGACTGCTGGCAGGTGAGCAGGAACGCCAGGTTCGCCGCGCCTATCGCAGTGCGGGCTTTATGCCGGTCGCACGGTTGCAGCGTGGGGACTGGGCCATCCTCTGGTTCAGACGTCGACGTGCCCGCTAACGTCGCGATCGCGGCTGCGCGCTGGACTGGAATTGTTCTTGCCGCCAGCGTCATGCTGTTCGCGCTTGCCGGATGGGTCGGCTCTTCAATTCCGCGCAATTCCGATTGGCAAGAGCCGGATCCGGGCGAACAACGCACAGTCGAAATCCTGATCGGGACGAATGGCGTTCACACCGAAATTGTCATGCCCCTTCTCACCCCCGAACACGACTGGCGGCGTGTCTTTCCCGCAAGCGACATTCCTGCATCAAGCCGGGCCTACACTCACGTTGCGGTGAGCTGGGGGGAACGCAAATTCTTCCTCGAAACCCCCACTTGGGCTGACGTCAATCCGATCACCGTGCTGCGCGCGATGACAGGAGGCGAAGGCGTGCTGCACGTTGCGCATTATGTCCGCCCTGCCCCCTCGGATGATTACCGGGTGCTCCACCTTCGCCCGCACGAATATGCCGCGCTGGCGCGCACGATCCTGAGCGACCTTGCTCCTGCGGATGAGCGCGAGACACTAGCCGGATATGGCGCAAACGATGTCTTTTATTCAGCGCGCGGAACCTATCACATCGCCAACACCTGCAATCAGTGGACCAGCGACCAATTGGCGGCAGCGGGCGTGACAATTGGCCTTTGGTCACCCTTCCCCGGCGGCGTGATGAAATGGGTGCCGCAGCTAGAGAGCCGTTAAGCCCGCAAGCTTGCTTTCCAGAAACAACCGTTCGGCGCGCGGCGGGTCAAGCGAAAGGGCCTTGGCAAGAGCGCCTTTCGCTTCGTCCAGCCTGCCAAGCTCGGTCAAAAACTCGGCTCGGGCGACTTGAAACGGGCGTGAATTTTCCACCCTGTCACCAGAGATCGATTGCAGCGCGTCCAGACCTGCCTGCACGCCCTCGACCTTCGCCAAGGCAAGCGAACGGTTGAGCGACACCATCGCTCCGGGACGCATGATCGCGAGCGCATCATAGAGTTTCACAATGGCTTGCCAATCGGTCGTGCCATCGAACCCGCGCCTGGCATGTGTCAACTGGATCGCGGCCATGACCTGATAGGGGCCGGTTCTTCCAAAATTGTGTGCCCGGTCAAGCCATTGCCTCGCGCGATCGATCGCGGCGTAGTTCCACAGCGCGCAATCCTGACGCGACAGCGGCACCATCGCTCCACGGCTATCAATCCGCGCTTTTTCGCGCGATGAGGCGAGCCATACCAAAGCGGCGAGACCCAGGACCTCAGGCTCATCTGGAAGCAATTCTGCGACCATCGCCGCGAGCCGCGCAACCTCTTCAGACAACTCGGCATCCAATTCCCCTGCTGCGTCCTGATAGGCAGCAGTGTAAGCCAGTTCCAAGGTCAACAGAACAGCGTCAAGCCGCTCACCCCAGGCCTTGCGAGGGGGCAATTCAAAACTGATCCCAGCCTCTTGCACTTTGCGTTTGGCACGGGTGATTCGCTGGAACATGGTCGCCTGCGATGTCACAAACAGGCGCGCAATCACCTCTACCGGCAATCCGCATATGACCTTGAGCGCAAGCGCCGTGCGCACCTCCAGCGCAAGCGCAGGATGGCAGCAGATGAAGATCAGCCGCAAGCGCTCATCTTCGATCGGTTCGGGAAGCTGGATAATGTCGGCCATGTCACTCAGCGGCTTTGCATCGGCGATTGCCCTGCCCTCTGCCTCGCGCTTGCGGATCATATCGAGCGCCTTGCGCTTGGCGGCAACGAACAGCCATCCGGCAAGGCGGTCTGGTGGATCAGGCAATTGCAGCGCTTTGGTAGCGCTTTCAGCAAAGGCATCTTCGGCAAGATCAAGATCGCGAAACTGCACGGCCAGGGCAGCAATCACCCTCGGCCGTGCAGCTGCGATTTGCTCGCCGAGGGTCACTCTTCCTCAGGCCAGACAGGGCGCACTTCGACCGCGCCATTGCCGGGCACGGGGATTTTGCGTGCCCATTCGATCGCACTGTCGAGATCATCGGCATCGACAATGTAATACCCGCCCAATTCCTCGTGCGTTTCAGCATAGGGGCCATCGTGAAGCGTGCCTTCACCTGCGGTGTATCTGATCGTCGTCGCGGTTGCTCCGGGTTTCAGACGATTGCCAGACCATTCGCGCCCGCTTTGCGAAAGCTCTTCGATCAGCTTCATATGTCCAGCGAGCGTCGCTTCCATCACTTTGGCGCCATCCTCGCCTTCATAGATGCTTTCATCTTCGTTGATCAGCAGCATGTATTGCATGTGTCATTCTCCTTTGCAGGCCGCGCCGCTTTGGCGAGGCTCTGACAGGAAGACGAACGGGGCAAGCCGGATTCGACAATTGCGTGCAAATTATTTTGAAAGACTGGTCTCAAGCAGGCCGAGCGCATTGACCGTAAAAGCGCCCATATTGCCAATTCGATCATCTTTGTGCGTTTCGATGAGCTGGGTGAATTCGCCTGCGGGGCCAACTAGGGCGGCCACGCTTGTCCCGGCAGGCGCGCCTGTCGGGTGGCTTGATCCGCCAACAGAGCCGCTTTCAGCGATGCCCCAGTCCGCGCCGAAATTGTCGCGGATCGCGCGCGCTTGCAGCAAGGCATAGTCCTCGCTCGCACCGCGCATGCCCTTGTAAGCCTCGCGCGGGAGAGCAAACAGCACGTCGCGCGCCCTCAGCGAATAGACCACCCCGCCACCAACGAAAAAGTCGAGCGCGCCGGGGATCGTCAAAAGGCTGGCTGCGATAAGGCCACCGGTCGCGCCATCAGCAACCGCGACCTTCTCGCCTCGTTCGCGAAGAAGCGTGGCGATGCGCAGCGCTTGGGGGTGGAGTTCATTCAGGAGGTCCATCGACTATACCTGCGTCGCGTCGGTTCGTTTGAACGCCTGAAACGCGCCGAACATTGCGAGCGCGAGAAAGCCCAGCAAGGCAAAAGGCCCTGCCTGGCTGATCTGCACAGGCAAACCGGCATATATCGCAACAAAGCCCAACCCCGCGGCAAGGTTCGACACAAAGCCGACCCACATAAGCCAGACCGGCGCGCGCTGGGACGGTGCCCTGCATTCCAGCCAGAATGCGAGCGCCAGCCCCAGCGAAAGGATCATGTTTCCGGCGACAAAAATCTCCCAGGCGATTTCATTCAAGACGGCATAGGCGAAGGTGTCATCCTGCGCCGCCTCCAGCACCAAGGGATATCCGCCTATCATCAGCGGATACATCGGTAGGACAGCGGCAATTCCCATTGTGCTCAGCGCCCATCCCGCCTTCCCGCGCGTATCGAGCCGCATCATTGCACCAGCGCCGACCAGCACCATCGCCAGAATTTCGAAGTGCCAACCGCGTGCAAGGGTAGGATATTGTTCAAGATAATAGGCCGCGCGCTCTGGCATCTGACTGAAGTCCGGTGCCCCTGAGGTGACCACGATGTATTCAACAATAATGAACAACAACGAGGCCGCTCCGACCATCAAGAACACCCCGCCCAATCTGTCACTTTCGCGAAATGCCTTCATCTCCGCCCCCCTGTTCAGGTCCTAGCCCGCCTGCTCAACAATCGCCGCCCACCCGGCTTCGTCGACCACCTCGATACCGAGGCTTTCGGCTTTCTTCAGTTTTGATCCCGCACCCGGCCCTGCAACGAGCAGGTCGGTCTTCGCGCTGACGGAGCCAGCGGCCTTGGCGCCGAGCCGTTCAGCCTGCGCTTTGGCTTCATCCCGGCTCATCGTTTCAAGCTTGCCAGTGAACACCACAGTCTTGCCTGCAACCGGGCTGTCGAGCGTTTCCACCTCATATCGCGGAGGAGTAGTTTCGCTGAGAATATCCTCCCACACCGCGACATTGTGCGGTTCATGAAAGAAGTCGCCAAGCGCCTGAACCACGCTTGGGCCAATCCCGTCGATTGCGGTCAGTTCGCTTGCCGCATCCTCGTCTCCCGCGCGCGCCCTTTCGGCAATTGCGCGCAAGGCCGGCAGTTCGTGAACGTGCTTGAGAAGGTCGCGCGCCGTCACCTCGCCCACATGCCGAATGCCAAGGCCAAACAGCAGCCTTGCAGCATCAGGCGAACGCTTGCTTTCCACAGCCGCCAACAGATTGTCCACAGACTTGTCCTGCCACCCTTCGAGCGCGAGAATATCCTCGCGGCGGTTCTTCAAGCGGTAGATATCCGCCGGGCTTTCAAGCCATCCCAGCGCAAAGAACTGGGCAATGGTCTTTGACCCGAAACCATCAATATCGAGCGCCTTGCGGCTGACAAAATGCTCAAGCCGCTGGGTACGCTGTGCCGGGCAGATCAGGCCTCCTGTGCAGCGCACATCAACCTCGCCCTCTTCTGCCACCGCTTCGCTGCCGCATTCTGGGCAGCGGTCTGGGAAGGCAAAGGGCTCTCGCTCTTCATCACGCGTCAGGTTTTCAACCACTTGCGGGATCACATCGCCTGCGCGCTGGATCACCACCCTGTCGCCCGCACGCACACCGAGCCGTTCGATCTCGTCACGATTGTGGAGCGTCACATTGGTGACTGTCACCCCGCCCACCAGAACCGGGGCAAGCCTGCCAACCGGGGTCAACTTACCGGTCCGCCCAACCTGGATATCGATCGCCTCAAGCGTGGTCTGAGCCTTTTCCGCCGGAAATTTGTGAGCAAGCGCCCAGCGCGGCGCCTTGGCGACAAAGCCAAGTCGCTGTTGCCAGTCGAGCCGGTCAACCTTGTAGACCACGCCATCAATCTCATAGCCAAGATCAGGCCGCTGCCGCCCAATCTCCTCATAATGCGCGATCATGGCATCGACACTTTGCGTGGAGGTGAGAAAGGGCGAAAGCGGGAAGCCCCACCCTTCGATCATGCGCATCATCTCGTGCTGATTCTCGCATGGGACGCGCGAGGCAGCGCCCCAGCCATAGGCCCAGAACTTGAGCGGTCGCCGCGCGGTGACGCTTGCATCCTTCTGCCGCAAAGAACCCGCTGCTGCGTTGCGCGGATTGGCGAAGATCTTGCCGCCTGTTTCTTCCTGCGCCTGATTGAGCGCTGCAAAATCTGCGCGCGACATATAGACCTCGCCGCGCACTTCGAAGACTTCGGGCACGCCATCGGGCAATTGCTGCGGGATATCGGCGATATGCGCGACATTGGGGGTCACATCCTCGCCCACCTGCCCATCCCCGCGCGTCGCAGCCCGCGCAAGCGCGCCATTTTCATAGCGCAACGAGCAGGACAAGCCGTCAATCTTGTCCTCAGCCGTGATCGCAACCGGTTCGTCCGCTGAAAGGTTGAGATAGCGCCGGATGCGCGCCACCCATTCCTCCACCTCCTCGCGGTTGAAGGCATTGTCGAGGCTCATCATACGAACCTCATGCGTGACCTTGCTGAGCGGCGAAGCGGCGATTTCGTGCCCGACCTTTTTCGACGGGCTATCGGGCCGGATCAGATGCGGAAAAGCCTCTTCAAGCTCGCGATTGCGCCGGACCAGCGCGTCATATTCCTGATCTGTGATCTCAGGCGCATCTTCGGCGTGGTAGAGCTTGTCGTGATGCGCAATGGCACGCGCAAGCCGCATCAACTCGTTCGCCGCATCAGCTTCGGTCATGTCACTTGCATCACCCATCGATCAGCCCCGAACGTGCGCCTCAGTCGTTTTCAATCCGGATGACATTGGCCTCACCATCGATTGTGACACCATCAAGATTGACCTCGATCCCGGTCTGTTCATTGATCACCTGTTCGATGCGGTCGCGCGCTTCGTCAGAGGTAATCTCGCCCGCGTCGAGTTCGTTACGCACCTCTTCAACCCGCGGCCCGATTTCCTGCCAGTTGCGGCCGATCTCTTCTGATCCGGGCAAGACCTGCGCAATGCCTTCGCGCAGTTCGCGCTGAAGCGATCCGTCTGCAATTGCCGATGCCGTTGCAACGCCAAGCATGATCGGCGCGGCAAGCGCGAGCAGGAACGAGGTGAAGAAAATCCGCTTGAAGCTCCATTCCGACACGAGGCCAAGGATTCCCATCAATCCGAAGGCAACAACCGTCGTCAGGCCAACCGCTGCGAACAAAGGTGACAGGACCAGAGCTATCAAAATCGTCTCAATATCTACCATGGGTTGTCGCTCCTGCTCCTCAATCCTGATCAGCAGATGGGGTATCGCACCCATTCGGGCAAGCGGCACAGGTGACCGGGCGCAATTGTTTAGCTGACATTATGCAGCACCGGGCATTGCAAAAAACAGGATCGCTGCAACCACGCTGATCGCGGAGAATAGCAGCCAGCTTTTCCATCCATTGGTCAGGAATTCGCGCCCGCGCGTGGCGATCATGAGGTTGAACACGCCGCACATGGTGATGAGCACGGTGAGCACGAAATTGAAGATCGTGAGATAAGGCGCAAAGCTTTCAAACGCAGGAGGCGCATCGCCTGATCCGGGAAACAGCATGTCGGCTGCCCTGATCCCCCACATCAACAACCCCGCAAGCCCGACCAGCGTGCCAACCAGCGAGAACAGCGCCGCAATGGCAAGGATCACACTCTCGCCTGTTGACAGCTGGGCCAACTCATCGCCGTCCTCGCTCATACCCCCTCCAACAGACGGTCCGCCTGAGCTCTTGCTTCTGGCGTGACTTCTGCGCCGGATAGCATCCGCGCGATTTCTTCCTGACGGCCTGTTTCATCGAGCAGAACGACGCTCGTTTTTGTGACTGTTCCGCTCGATGCCTTCGCGATGAGGTAGTGCGTTCCGCCGCGCGCAGCGACTTGCGGGCTGTGAGTGACAGCCAGCAATTGCCCCTCGTCAGCGGCAAGACGTGCCAGACGCTCTCCGATTGCGCTCGCAACCGCGCCGCCAACTCCCCGATCAATCTCGTCAAAGATGATCGTTGCTGCCCCGCCCTTTTCTGCGAGCGCAACCTTGAGCGCGAGGATAAAGCGCGACAGCTCACCACCTGATGCAATCTTGGCAAGCGGGGCGAAATCAGCGCCGGGATTGGTCGCGATCAGGAATTCGGCGGAATCCATCCCGAGCTTGCCCCATTTTTCAGGCGGCAATTTGCCAATCGCAGTGAGGAAACGGGCTGCATCCAGCTTAAGCGGTGCAAGTTCAGCAGCTACCGCCTTGTCGAGCCGTTTGGCCGCCTCGACGCGGGCTTCATGCGCCATGCCCGATGCCTCGCCATAGGCTTCGCGCGCTTCCTTTGCAGCGGCTTCGAGTGCGTCAAGCTCGGCCTCGCCGCTTTCGATTGTGTCGAGCTTGGCGCGCATTTCGCGCATCAGTTCCGGCAGCGCATCAACCTCGCAGCGGTGCTTTCGGGCCAGCGCGCGCAGTTCGAACAGGCGCGTTTCCGCTGCATCAAGCGCAGCCGGATCATGGACCAGCGCCTCTGCAGCCGATTCAAGTTTTTCCTCTGCCTCGCCTGCTTCGATCACCGCGCGATCAAGCGCGGCGAGCGCTTCGGCAAGCAGCGGATGCTGCTGCGCAATCCGATCAAGCTTGCGCGCCGCCACCCGCAGCGAAGCGAGCGGAGAATCCGACCCTTCCCAGATGTGCCGCAAATCTTCGAGCTCGCCAGACAGCTTTTCGCCCTTTTGCATGTCCGCACGCTGTGCTGCGAGACGCGCTTCTTCGCCTGCCTGCGGTTCAAGCGTGGTGAGTTCAGCAAGGTGTGCGATCAGCAAATCCTGATCCGCTTTTGCCTGTTCAACCGCCTCGCGCGCTTCGGAGAGCCGCGCCTCGGCCTTGGCCCAGCTTGCCCAGCGCCGCTCAAGCAGAGCCAGGTCCGTGCCGGCGAAACGATCAAGCAGCGCCAGATGCCCACGCGGATTGACCAGTCCTCGGTCATCGTGCTGCCCGTGCAATTCAACGAGCGAGGGTGCAAGCGCGCGCAGCAGGGCTACGCTGGCTGGCTGATCATTGACGAATGCCTTTGACCCACCATCGGCCTTGATCTGTCGCCGGATGATCAGCGGCTCGCCCGGCTCAATTTCAAGATCAGCATCGTTAAGCGCTTCGGCGATGGGCGCTGGAAGCTCGGCAAAATCAAAGCTGGCGGTCGCACTCGCCTTGTCTTCGCCCGCTCTCACCAGCCTCGTTTCTGCCCTGTCACCCAGAACAAGGCCCAGTGCATCAAGCAGGATCGACTTACCTGCCCCTGTTTCACCAGTCAGAACGCCCAATCCGCGCCCGAAATCGAGATCGAGCGCTTCGATTAGGACAATGTTGCGGATCGACAGGCGGGTCAGCATTGCCTGATGGCTCTAACCCAATCGCGCTCGCCCGTCATCAGGCGAGGACTGCTTAGCTGGGCGTAATCCCCGTCGCGTGTTCATCAACAAGCTCAAAGGCTTTTTCGTACCATTCGCTGCCCGGATAGTTCGCGCCGAGCACAGCGGCATACTTCACCGCTTCTTCGCGAATGCCCAGGGCAAGGCTGCTTTCGGTCAGGCGGTAGAGCGCCTCTGGTGTGTGGCTGGTGGTTTCAAACCGATCAACGACGTTGCGGAAGCGCAACTGCGCCGCCAGCCAACGGCCCGAACGCTGATAAAAGCGCCCGATTTCCATTTCCTTGCCAGCAAGGTGATCAGCGACAAGGTCAAGTTTCAGGCGCGCGTCGGCTGCATATTCGGTCTGCGGGAACCGGCGGTTCACTTCGCGAAGCGCAACCTGAGCCTGTTCAGTGATCGACTGATCGCGGTTCACGTCGCTGATCTGCTCATAATAAGACAGAGCGATCAGATAATAGGCGTAAGGCGCATCCTTGTTACCCGGGTGGATCGACAGGAAGCGCTGCGAGTTCTGGATCGCCTTGTTGTAGTCGCGCGCGATGTAATAGCAGAAAGCGCTCATCAACTGCGCGCGGCGGGCCCAGGGAGAATAAGGGTGCTGGCGCTCCACCTCATCAAACAAGGCAGCGGCAACCGTTGTGTTGCCGCGATCAAGCCGGCGCTGGGCCTCGGCATACAGCGATTCGACGTCGCGTGCGACGTAAGCCACATCTTCATCAGCAGAACCGCCGCCGCAGGCAGCAAGGGTAACAACAGCCGCGCCCAACAGGGCAGCGCGGGACAGGCGGGTACGCAAAGCGAGCTTAGTGGTCATGACAGGTGCGTATAGCCACCGTCCCGCTGAACGCCAAGTGAAGCCTGACGCTTTTCCTGTGGTCGATTTGGGCTGTGGCCCTAGGGCAGGCGTCGACGCTGGAACCGGCGGCTGTTGGCAGCGTCGGAGTCCTTCTCGATGAAGGTCACAAGATTGCCCGGCTCAATATCGAACGTGTCGTTATCGCCATCAACTTCGGCAACCGCGTCCCTGTCGCTTGCTGAGACAACGCGGTAGCGGATCGAGCCCACTCCGCGCGTCTTGCGCACGTCCAGCCGGTCGCCCAGCGTCACGAGCGGCCTGCCATAATTGATCTCAATCCGGTCGCCTTCGACAGCGATCACGCGCGGTGGTTCAAGCGTGAAGGTCACCTCGCGCGCGACAGCAAGCGCCACTTCGTTCTGCATCAGATCATAAACCGCCGCACCCGGCTCGCTGACAGAGACACTCATGCGGTTGGTGTCGATTGTGCGCGACATCTCGATCCGCTTAGTGATGACGCCGCCATCAACCGTATCGCCATTGCGATCGCGCAAGGTGTAGTCAGCGGTGACCAGAGCCGTGCCCCAGCTGGTGCGATAAGAGGCATCCCCGCGCACCGGTTGGCGCGTTGCAGGCGGGGTGGAGGAAATGTTCGAAATTTGAATGTCGAGCACATAACCGCCGCGCCCAACGGTGATCCGTCCGGTTGAGGCGAGCGAGGCTTCGACTGTGCCGCGCAGGCTGGTGAAATTGTCCTGACAATCCTTCACCACCCAGCTGCGCCATGTGGTGTGAGTGGCATAGTATCGCCGCGCCGCTGCCGCGCCCCAATAGCGTGCATATTCTGCCTCGCTATACGTCAGGCGTGTGCCGGAGTAATTGCGATAAGTGGTGCAGGATTGACCGGCGGTGATGGAGCCGACCCTGACGCGGGTTTCATCCTGCGCGCTGGCAGGGGTGAGGCCCATGGCGAACAATCCGCCGAGCATTCCCAATGCGACTGCCAATCTGGCAAAAAAGGCTCTCATCATTTCCCCCTCACTCACCGCTCTCGTTCAAGCGGCGCACCGGGCGGGACATGCGATCGCCCCGCCCCATTCGCAAAAAGACCTTAGCGCCTGCGGCGTTGTGCCCGTTCAAGCGCACGCACCGTATCGCGGTCGGTCGGGCGAGCGATCGCGCCAACCTGAAGCGGTTGGCTGAACTCCGTCACCTGAACAGCACGGGAAAAGCCGGTCTGCACGTCGGTGATCTGAATTGCGCCGAACTGCTCACCATCAATGCGGATGGTGCCGGTGCCTGACGGATCAGGAATTTCGGTTGCTTCGCCGAAGATCATCAGGAAGTCGCCGCGCTGTACAGCGCCCTGTCCGAAGTTGAGGATGACCGTGCCATCGCCCTGGATCGCTGCGACCTGGATCGGAAAGATTGCCGTGACAAGGCCGGTTGCGATCTGATCAGCCGATGAACGAAGCAGCGCGGAGCTGTCGATCTGGCTGCCGCCGCCGCATACGGTTGCTGAATCCTGCTCTTCACTGATGCGCGTGGCATAGCGAACCTCACCCGTATTGGTGTCGGTGATGCGGATATCGGCTTCCATGCGAACCCGCGTCTTGTAGCAATCAGGCGAGCTTGACCGGCTGCCGCCCAGCAAACCGCGAAGCATGCTGCCGCCAATGTCCGAACGGTTGGTCGCCGAGATCGAGGAGATCGTACCGTAAACGAGATAATCGACCCCTTCAAAGCCGCCAACCTGGCCCGGACGGTTGGTCGTCACCGTGCCGCCAAGTGCAAGACCTTGTTCTTCCATCAGGGTTGCAAGCCGCGCGCGCTCAATAATGCGGAACTTGCCCGAAGAGATGATCGCGGTTTCGATCATCGCGACAAAATTGTCTGCATTGCCGCCGCCAGACAGGTCTTCCATCTGCGCAATGCCGACGATGGGCCGGTTATCATCCTGCGCCGCAGCGGGTGAGACGCTGGCCAGCAGGAGTGCGAAAAAGGCCGAAATTACTGCGGCCAGCCGATCGATAGTCATGAATGCCCCCAAAAATGCACCGAATCGCAGAGGATTAAAGCGACAAGCGGTGCACTTGTCACGCGCTGATTGGCAGCGTTTTCGGACTGGACGCACTCAAAGGACAGCACTGCGCGCCAGAAACCGCAGAAATGCGTAATTCTGACGCTTTATCGGGAGCTTATTATTCTTCGCCCATTCGCAGCGCGGCAATAAATGCCTCTTGCGGGATGCTCACATTTCCGTACTCGCGCATCCTCGCTTTGCCCTTCTTCTGTTTCTCCAGAAGCTTCTTCTTGCGCGTGATGTCGCCGCCATAACACTTGGCCGTAACATCCTTGCGCAGAGCAGCGATGGTTTCGCGCGCAATGATCTTCCCGCCGATCGCGGCCTGGATCGGGATCTTGAACAGGTGGCGCGGGATAAGGTCTTTCAACCGTTCGCACATGCCGCGCCCGCGCTCTTCAGCGACAGAGCGGTGAACGATCAGCGACAGGGCATCGACCGGTTCTGCGTTCACCAGAATGTTCATCTTGACCAGATCGCCTTCGCGAAGGCCAACCTGCTCATAGTCAAAGCTCGCATAGCCGCGCGAGATGGATTTCAATCGGTCGTAGAAATCGAACACCACCTCGTTAAGCGGCAGTTCGTAGGTCACCTGTGCGCGGCCTCCGACGTACGTCAGGTCGGTCTGGATGCCGCGCCGATCCTGACACAGCTTGAGGATCGCGCCGAGATATTCGTCAGGCGTATAGATCACCGCCTTGATCCACGGTTCTTCAATCGCCGCGATGCGCGTCACATCCGGCCAGTCAGCCGGGTTATGAATGTCGAGCGTGGTCGCATCCTCTGTCTTCGATTTGTTGAGGTGGACGCGATACACCACCGAAGGCGCGGTGGTGATAAGATCAAGATCATATTCGCGGCTGAGGCGTTCCTGAATGATCTCAAGGTGCAAAAGCCCAAGAAACCCGCAGCGGAAACCAAATCCGAGCGCGGCAGAGCTTTCCATCTCGAAGCTGAAGCTTGCATCGTTGAGCCGCAATTTGCCGATGCTTTCGCGCAGCTTTTCAAAATCCGCTGCATCGACGGGGAACAGGCCGCAAAAGACAACCGGCTGGACTTCCTTGTAGCCTGCAAGCGCTTCAACCGCGCCGCCTTTGACCGTGGTGATCGTGTCACCGACGCGCGCCTGCTCGACTTCCTTGATCTGCGCGGTGATGAAACCGATTTCGCCCGGTCCAAGCTCTGGCAGATGTTCGATCTTAGGGCGCATACAGCCAACCCGGTCAACCAGATGCTGCGTCCCGCCCTGCATGAATTTGATGTTGAGACCCTTTGTCAGCACCCCTTCGATAACCCGAACCAGGATGACAACGCCGAGATAGGGATCATACCAGGAATCGACGAGGCTCGCTTTCAAAGGCTTGTCGCGTTCACCCTGAGGTGCGGGGATCTTGGCGACCACCGCTTCGAGCACATCCTCGATCCCGATCCCGGTCTTCGCGCTCGTCAAGACAGCTTCAGAGGCATCAAGGCCAATCACTTCCTCGATCTCTTCCTTCACGCGTTCGGGCTCTGCTGCGGGAAGATCGACCTTGTTTATGACGGATACGATTTCGTGGTCGTGCTCAATCGACTGGTACACATTGGCAAGCGTCTGCGCCTCAACCCCTTGCGCTGCATCAACGACCAGCAAGGCGCCTTCGCATGCGGCAAGGCTGCGGCTCACCTCGTATGCAAAGTCAACGTGGCCGGGCGTGTCCATCAGGTTTAGCTGATAGGTCTCGCCATCCTTGGCCGTGTAGTCGAGCCGGACGGTCTGCGCCTTGATTGTGATGCCGCGCTCGCGCTCGATATCCATATTGTCGAGCACTTGTTCGGACATCTCGCGCTCAGTCAGGCCGCCAGTGAATTGAATCAGGCGGTCAGCAAGCGTGGACTTGCCGTGATCGATATGCGCGATGATCGAGAAATTTCGGATGCGGGAGAGGTCAGTCATTTGGGCCGCGTTTAGCGATCCGTCACGCGCCTGTCATTCGCGAAAATTGCAAGCCTGTGAAGAAGGCTCAGGCCGCCTCGTTGCGCGGTGGCGGGGCATAGGCGAATTGCGGGATGCTGCCCGACTGCCCAAGGCCCCCGCCCTGCATGCCCTTATAGTCACCCTGCGAGAGCGCGGCGAGCGGCGCGCCGGCTGAGGCAAGCGCATAGGGGCTGACCCGGTGACGCGTGCACAGACCGCCCGAACCATCATCGATCAGCGATTGTTCAAACTCGAGCCCCTGAATATCGCCATTGGTGCGGATCACGGTCGCAACGGCAAGCTGGCCGCCGCCCAGATCGACCACGAATTGTGTCCCCTTGGGCACTTCAGCAAGCCCCTGGATCAGGGCACCGGTCTTCGACAGGTTGCGCAGGGTCACTTCGTAGGAATGATCATCATGGATGACCTGGATCTTGCGGAACACGGTGCGGCGGCGCGCGCGCTTGGTGCGATCACCGCTAGGCGCGATCTTCCAGGCTTCACCGACCAGCTCTGCTTCGACCACGTCGCGGGTCACCGGCTCTGAATAGATCGAGCCTTCCATGAACTTGACGCCGCATTGCTTGAGCCGGTCGAACAGCTCGGTGCTTTCAATGCCGTTTGCGATCGTGTCCATCTGGAGCGCACCCGCTAGCGCGACAATCGCGCGGATCAGGCCCAGTTCCTTGGTGTCGTGCTCTTCGGCTTCGGAAATCAGTTTCTCGTCGATCTTGATCGTATCGAACGGCGCGCGGCGCAAATAGGCAAGCGAGGAATAGCCAGAGCCAAATTCATCAAGCGTCAGGCGAACGCCGCGCTTGAACAGTTGGGCAAGAGTGCGGTCAACGACATTGGTGTCGCCAAAGAACACCGCCTCGCTGATTTCAAGTTCAAGCCGGGCAGCGGGCAGATCGGCTGCTTCAAGCGCATCCGAAACCGCATCGACAAAGCCTTCTGACGCGAAAAGTGGCACGGGAACGTTCACAGCCACTCTTACGCTATCGGGCCAGGTGCTGGCGTGCTGGCAGGCCTCACGGATCGCCCAAAGCCCCACTTCGCCGACCTGGCTTGACCCGTCGAGGATCGATGCAAACTCGATCTCGTCAATCTCGCCGCGCTGTTCGTGGTTCCAGCAGATATGCGCTTCGAGCGCGCGCACAGTCTCGCTCGCGGCATCGACCATGGGTTCGTATTTGAGAAACAATTGTTCCTCGCGCACGGCATTGCCGAGGTTTTCTTCAAGCCGGCGGCGGAAGATCGCTTCGTTTTCAAGTTCGCCGGAGAAGAAGCGATATTGCCCGCGCCCGCTATTCTTGGCTGCATACAGCGCAAGGTCAGCAGAGCGCACAACCTCATCCATCGTCACCCCGTCATGCGGCGCGATAGCGATCCCCACCGAACACCCGATGATCGCCCGGCCTTCGTCAAGCGAATAGGGCTGTTTGAGCATGGTGATGATCTTCATCGCGATCTCACCAAGCTCACCGCGATCATCGTGATCGGGGATCATCACCTGGAATTCATCGCCGCCCAGCCGGCCGATTTCGCATTCGACCTCGATCGATCGTTTCAGCCTGTCAGCAACCTGTTTGAGCAATTCATCGCCTGCCGCATGGCCGAGCGTGTCGTTGACATGCTTGAACTTGTCGAGGTCAAGCATCATCACCGCGCAATTGCGCTTGGCTGACTGAAACGCGGTCAGCGTGGTTTCGATCAGATGCTTCATCCGGTGGCGGTTGGAAAGCCCTGTCAGCGAATCGTACTTTGCAAGACGCTCTGTCTCTTCCTCGCGGAAGTATTCCTCGGTGATGTCAGTCCCGGTCCCGCGGAAGCCGACACATTTCTTGCCTTCGAAGACCGGCTTGCCCGATAGCCGCAAGACAGCGCCATCAGGGCGCTTTTCAGCACGCACGGCCATGCCCGAAAACGCCTTGCTCGCGCCCAGCATCAGCGAAAGCGACTTGGTGCGGCCCTCACGGTCTGCCGATACGAATACACTGGCAAGCGGTTGTCCAATGATGTCGGAAAGCTCAAGGTCGAGCCGCTCGGCGATGGCGGCGCTGAGGTAAGTGACGTTCCCGTCCTTGTCGCTGGCCCAGAACCAGCCGAGACCCGATTGTTCAAGCTCATCGAGCATGGCCAGCTTTTCGCTATCGGATAGCGCGCTGGCAGCGGATCGGCCGCTTCCTCTCGATGACAAGAAACCCTTAAGGGGCACCTGGTGACTTCCTCTTGCTGTGCCTCGGTCGAGGCACCATTGCTTCCTTCACTAGCCGTAAATCCGGTTGGTTATTTTTTGGCTAAAGACAAAGCTTAACGCGCCGTTTTTGTGCGCGATCACGCGCCAAAGGCCATTGCGACTGGCAAAGTCAGTCACATACGTAGCGGCTGATATCGACTTCGAGGAAGGCTTTCTGCGCGTTTCCGGCACCGGTCATCGCCGCAACAGCGGAATCGTTGATCGCGCCAAAGCCGCGGCCAGCGGCCTCGATCTGATATGGCGAGACTCGGTGGCGCGTGCACAGCCCATCGGCACCGTTCTTGATCAGCGGTGTTTCAAACTCGACGCCCTGTGTCGAACCTTCCGACCGGCGAACCGTTGCAACCGCCAGCTGTCCTCCGCCAAGATCAAGCACGATGTCAGTGCCAATCGGCACTTCCAGCAATCCGTCAATCATAGCACCTGTCTGCGACAGATTGCGCAGGATCACGGTGTAGCGGCTGTTGCCGTGGATCAGTCCGATCTTGCGGAATTCGGTACGCCGCTCTGCGCGATACCGTTCAGGCCCAAGGGGTTTGAACTCAAGCTCCTTGGCCTCGAACCGTTCAAGCAGTTCGAAAAAGGTCAGCGCGCCTGAAAAGAGGTAACCTTGAAGCTGAGTCGCCCCATGCCGCAAAACGGTCGCCAATTCGTCTTTGGTTTCAACCCCTTCGGCCACTGTTTCCATGCCAAGCGCGTTTGCCATGGAGACAATCGCGCCTACCAGAAGGCCGTTATTGCCATCATCGGCTGCACATCCGCGAACAAAGCTCTGGTCGATCTTGATCTTGTTGAACGGAGCATTGCGCAAATAGCTGAGCGATGAATAACCCGTGCCGAAATCATCAAGCGCCAGCCTCACGCCAAATTTGCGCAGTTTCTTGAAGGATTCGAGCACGCTATCGATATCGCCGAAGAAGACACTCTCGGTGATCTCCAGCTCGATCCTTGCAGGCTCGACACCGGATGCGGTGATGGTCTTCTTCACCATTTCCACAAAGTCTTCGCTGCCAAGCTGCAGGGGCGAAACGTTCACAGCCGCGCGAATGTCGCGCGGACATTGCGACAAGTCTTCGCAAACCTGCGTGAGAACCCATTCACCGATCTCCGGCATCATGCCCAGTTCCTCTGCAACCGGCACAAAATCGCCGGGCGAGACGAAGCCGCGATGCGCGTGTTCCCAGCGCAGCAAGGCTTCCAGACACACGACCTTGTGAGTCTTGTGATCGACGATGGGCTGATAATGAACGCGCAGCTCATCCTTGATAATGGCGTCGCGCAAATCGTCTTCGATACGTTTGCGGAAATCCGCCTCGGCGCTGAGATCGGCGGAATAGAACTTGTAATTCCCGCGCCCGTTATCCTTGGCAGAATACAGCGCGAGGTCAGCGGCTTTGACCAGTTCGTCGGCTTCCACTCCGTCATAAGGGGCCACTGCGATCCCGACCGAACAGCCAATGATCGCCCGATTGCCAGAGATCGAATAAGGCTGCGAAATCATCTGAACGAGCTGGTTTGCAAGCTCGCCCAATTCCCCGCGATCATCGACGTCGGGAAGGATGATCTGGAACTCATCACCACCCAAACGGCCGATTTCACCGCGGTGCTCGAAAATCCTCTTAACCCGGTCGCCCACCTGAACGAGCAGTTCGTCGCCTGCCGGATGGCCGAGTGTATCGTTGACCTGTTTGAACCGGTCGAGGTCCATCATCAGGATCGCACAAGAGCGCTTGGCCTGTTTGAAAGTCGCAAGGATATGCTCAAGCTGGTGAGTCATTCTGGCACGATTGGCCAGACCCGTCAGCGAATCGTACTGCGCGGCAAGTTCTGCCTCACGCGTTTCCGCCAGCGAGTTTGTCACATCGCGCGCTGTACCGTGATAGCCGAGGAAATTGCCGGAGGCATCAAGGCGCGGACCAGCAGAGATCTCCCACCACACCTGTTTCGTGCTGGCAGTCACCTTGACATTAAGGCACGAGATCGGACTACGCGAGCTGAGCCTGAACTTGAGAGGTCTCGAATTGTCCGCACCGAAAGTTTCATCAGTGGCGAGCACATCGGTCAGTTTCTTGCCGACGAATTCCTCTTCCTTACAGCCAATCGCATCCAAGGCAGGGGTTGAGATATAGGTGAGGCACCCATCAGCATCGGATTCCCAAAACCAGCCCAGCCCGGCATCTTCGAGCGAGCACAACAGGTCGCCCATCCGGCCGGCGTCACCGTCCCTCGAACGCAGCGAAAACCTGGCCTGTTTCTGGCTATGTGCGCCTGATCCACGCCCACTTTGCGATAGTGATCGTCTGCTGAACAAACCAGCCATGCTTAAGGACATCCTTTGTAAGTCGTTAAGCACTTAGAGAAAAACGGTGAACGAACCGCTAATCATCTCACCTATGTAAGAAAGGCAGGCTAACCGCCATTCTGTAAGTCACGCGCTGAAGCGGCAGAAACCTTGCAAACCGGAAGACTGTTGGTCAATGATGAGGTCAAAGCTCGGAGGTCCAACCGGGTGTGCAAAGGGTGGGATACCCGGCGCTGAGGGGATGGAGATTAAAGACAATGTCTGAGACCAAGGTAACGCTTGAAAACGAAGCTGCGCAGTCGACCAATGCGCTGGGTCCGCTGGTCGGGCTTGCAAGGGAAGATTTCGTCGGTGCTGTCGCCTTGTTGCTGCGCGAAACCGCATCAGACCCGGGCCGCGCGATGCGCCATGCGCGCACGATGGGTGAAGACATGGTCAAGATCATGACCGGGCAAAGCGATCTTGCCCCTCACCCCAAAGACAAGCGGTTCATGGACCCGGCATGGCAGTACAACCCGTTTTTCCGGGCCGGTGCGCAATATTATCTCGCGATCCAGAAAGGCATGAGCAATTGGCTGCAAGAGCTTGAGCTTGACGATCTTGAGCGCAACCGCGCGAATTTCATCGCTAACATCATTCTCGATGGCCTTGCCCCCACCAACACTCTTGCAGGCAACCCGGCCGCACAAAAGCAAATCATCAACTCAGGCGGCCTCAGCCTCATCAAGGGTCTGCAGAACGCATACAACGATCTCGTCCATAACAAGGGTATGGTCAGCCAGGTCGACAAGCGCCCGTTCAAGCTGGGCGAGAACGTCGCGACCTCCAAAGGCAGCGTTGTCTATCGCGACGAGATCATGGAGCTGATCCATTATGCTCCAACGACCGACAAGGTCTACGAAACGCCGCAGCTCACTGTCCCGCCGCAAATCAACAAGATGTATATCAACGACCTTTCGCCGGAAAAATCGGTGATCAAGTGGCAGGTCGATAACGGTGTTCAGACCTTCGTCATCTCCTGGCGCAATCCGTCCAAGGAGCAAGGCCACTGGGGCATGGACGATTACATTGCCGCTTGCGAAAAAGCGCTTGAAGTCACCTCAGAGATCACCGGTTCGAAGAAGGTCAACGTTTCGGCGGGATGTTCGGGCGGGCAGACCGCCTCGGTGCTTGCATCCAAACTCGCGGCAACCGGTAACGACATCCTTGGCACGTTGACCTTGATGGTGTGCGTGCTTCATCCCAAGCCGACCGATATCGAGGCCGGATCATTGGTCAGCGAAAACGGCATGGAGCTCGCGCGACAGCGTGCTGCAAAGAAGGGCATCATCAAGGCCGATGACCTTGCGCGCGGATTTGCCTGGCTGCGCCCCAATGATCTGATCTGGAACTATGTGATCAACAATTACCTGCTCGGCATGGACCCGCCGGCTTTCGACGTGTTGTTCTGGAATGCGGATGCAACCAACCTGTCTTCCAGCCTGATGGGAGACTTCCTCACCCTGTTCGAAACGCTCGCCTTTACCAAAAAGGGCGAGGTCGAAATGGCCGATCACAAGATCGACCTGTCCAAGGTTACCGCTGACCTGTTCATCCTTGGCGGTGTGACCGATCACATCACCCCGTGGAAGGCGACTTACCGTTCGACCCAGCTGTTTGGCTCCAAGGACGTGACCTATGTCCTTTCGCAAAGCGGCCACATGCAAGCGATCCTCAACCCTCCGGGCAACCCCAAGGCGAAGTATTTCGTTCAGAAGAAGAAGGGCAAGCTCCCGGCGACCGCCGATGAATGGTTGCAGGGAACCGAAGAGGTAAAGGGCAGCTGGTGGCCGCTGTGGATGGAATGGATCCAGAAGCGTTCTGGCAAACAGGTGGCTGCGCCCGAAACTGTGGGCAGCAAGGCCCATCCGGCAATGGAAAGCGCACCGGGCCTCTACGTCGTCGAAGAAGTCTGATAAGGGGCAACCCAAGGAACAATAACAGCTTATGGGAGGCACGTGTCGCAAGGGATCTGCGATATGTGCCTCTCACCCACTAAAAGCGCGGGTCACGTGCGCGAAAAGGAAGATCTCGGACATGAGCGATGCAATGAAGAATGCGGTCGTCACGATGGAACAAGTGGGCGGTCGGACGCTACGGGTTGCGCGCTGGAGGCTGGATGAGCCGTCTGACCATCTGCCCGTTCTGTTCTTCAACGGGATCGGCGCTAACATCGAAGCGGTCGCCCCGCTGGTGGATGCCCTGCCAGAGCGTCCCTTCATCATGTTCGACATGCCTGGCGTTGGCGAATCGCCTGATCCGCTCATGCCCTACAACCCCTTCACGATGAGTTGGACCGCAGCCCAATTGCTTGATCGGCTTGGCGTCGAAGATGTCGATGTGATGGGAATCAGTTGGGGCGGCGGCATGGCACAGCATTTTGCGATGCAGCATGCGGGCCGCACGCGCCGGGTGATCCTGATCGCGACGAGTGCCGGAATGCTGATGGTGCCGGGCAATCCGAAGGCTTTGACGAAAATGGCCAATCCGCGCCGCTATGTCGACACCGACTATATGATGAAGAATTTCGAGACCCTTTATGGCGAAGGCCTTGGACGCGGCCCCGGCAAAAGCGGCCATATGGCGCGCCTGCGGCCCCCATCACCGCGCGGATACATGTATCAACTGCTGTGCATGATCGGATGGACCAGCGCGCCTGCCCTGCCTTTCCTGCTTAATCAGGAAACGCTGATCATGATGGGCGATGACGATGCGATCGTGCCGCTTGCCAATGGCAAGTTCCTCGACATGCTGATCCCCAACAGCGAGCTCAAGATCATGAAAGGCGGCGGGCACCTTTTCCTGCTTAGCCACAAGGACGAAAGCGTCGAGGCGATCCGCGAATTCCTTGATCGCCCGGCAACAGAAGAAGAGCTCGCGGCCTAAGCCTAAGCCTAAGCCTAAGCCTAAGCCTGAGCCTGGGCGTCAGGCAGCCAGTCGGCCAAAATCGCGTTCACTTCATCGGGTGCATCCTGCTGCACCCAGTGCGATACGCCCGGTAGCCGCTTCAAGGTAAAGTCGCTCACCCATTGCTCGGTCCCTTCGGTGCAATGGATGTTGAGAGCGACATCTTCCTCTCCCCACACCATCAAGGTTGGGACATCGACTGTCAGATCGCCCATATCGATCGTGTCGCGATGACCCAGCAGCGCGCGGTAATAATTGACCATAGCGGTGCGCGCGCCCGGCCGGTTTCCTGCCGCTGTGTAGATCGCTCTCACCTCGCGGCCAAAGCGATCCTTGTTGCAACTGGTGTCCGCTATCAGCCGGCCAACCGCTGCACCATTGCCGCGCCCAAGCATCATTTCAGGCAGCTTGGGAAGCTGGAAGAAGAAGACATACCAGCTCTTTGAAAACTGGCGCCATTTGCGGATCTCTCTTGCCGCAACACCGGGATGCGGGACGTTCATGATCACCAGCCGTGTAAGCGGACGCAGCTTGGTAATGGCAAAGGCCCAGGCGATGATCGCGCCCCAATCATGCGCGAACAAGGTTACCTGTTTTGCCCCGCTTGCATCGATCAGGTCAGCAACATCCTGCGTCAACCGATCCATCGCGTATTCGCGCGCACCTTCGGGTCTGTCGGTTGCGCCATATCCGCGGATATTGGGAGCCCAGACGCGGTACCCCTTCTTGGCAAGCAAAGGCATCTGGTGGCGCCAGGAAAAATGCAGTTCCGGAAAGCCATGGAGGCACAAAGCCAGATGATCGCCCTCGCCCGTCTCGGCGACTTCGAATGTCAAACCGCTCGTTTCGACAAAGCGAATGGCGATGCCGCTATCGGCGGGCGGGTTCCAGCTTGGTTCTCTCTCCATTCGCCTTGGCTAACATCACAGGCCGATCAGGGCTAGCCACCCTTGCGGCTGACCCCGCACTGCCCCGCCTCTGGCAAGCGGCCCGCGTCGGCAAGAGCGGCTGCCGCCTCGCGCGGGCGATCGGTTGCGATGATGTCGACCCCGCCACGGCTGAGTTCGGCATAGCGTTCATCGGTTCCGAAACGATCGATCACATTGTCGATCGAGTTTGGCGAGCGGCCAAGCGTGCCGAAGATCACTTCGATGTTCTCACGGTCAAGCGCGGCATAAAGCTCCGGACGCGGAATGCGCGTGCCGGTAAATGCGATGATGTTTTCATCCGCAATCCCTGCCTCGCGTGCAGCGACCAGATCGTCCACATCGCTAAGCGAGAGTGACAGAGGCGCACCGGGCCACAATTCGAGCATCCGGCTTGCAGATTCGAGCGAATAGGCAATCAGGATCACGTTGCCTTCGCTGCCAGTTTCGCGGATCAGATCGATCACTTCGGCATAATCAGCGGTGCGTTTGAAATCGATCTGCAGCACGGTGCGCCCTTTGGCCCATTCGAGCGCGGCTTTCAGCGTTGGCACGCGGTAAGGTGTCTCCCAGCCTGCTTCATCGACCAGATAGAGTTTTTCAATCTCGCTCCAATTGACGTCGGTCACGGACCCTTCGCCTGAGGTGGTGCGGTCAATCGTGCGGTCATGCATGAGATAGTGCACACCATCCGGGCTTTGCGCGACATCGACTTCCATGATCGCAGGGATCGCAGCAAGCACCGCGTCCATCGTCTCAATCGCATTCTCCGGCAGGCCAGCCGAAGGCCCGCCGCGATGGGCCGAAATGATCGTCCGGCCCGCCTCTTCGTGGCAATCAAGCAGCGCCGACACGCCGTCAGCCGCCGGCATTTCCCACGGTCCCTTATTGAACTGCGCCTGAGCGACAATCGGGACCAATGCGAGCGATGCCGCGGCGCAAACTGCGAGGAAATGTGCGGGGGTCTTCATGGAATCGGGTCTCCTTTAATCGCCTTTCCCTACCCCCGCTTCGCCTCATTTCCGAGACTCTTCCCTCGCGGGCCCGTCAGTCGCCAATATCTGGACAATCCAGTTTCGATGTGAGACTTTCCGTGACTGAGAGAGGAGACATATCATGCCAGCATTCGACCTCATTATCAGAGGCGGAACCATCGTGGACGGAAGCGGCGCACAGCGCTTCACCGGAGATGTCGCGGTCAAGGACGGGCTGATTGCGCAAGTCGGAACCGTAACCGGCGATGCGGATCGGGAAATCGATGCAAGCGGCAAGATCGTCGCCCCGGGCTTTGTTGACATCCACACTCATTATGATGGTCAGGCCACCTGGGACCAGGAGATGGCTCCTTCAAGCTGGCACGGCGTGACCACGGTTGTGATGGGCAATTGCGGGGTCGGATTTGCTCCTGCCAAGCCCGATCGCCATGAATGGCTGATCAGCCTGATGGAAGGGGTCGAGGATATTCCCGGCACCGCTCTTTCCGAAGGGATTACATGGGATTGGGAGACGTTCCCTGAATATCTCGACGCGCTCGACAAGATGCCGCGTACGGTCGATGTCGGCACCCACGTGCCCCATGGCGCGGTGCGCGCATATGTTCTGGGTGACCGCGAACAGCCCGGCGCTGTGCCCACGCAAGACGACATCAAGGCCATGTCGGACATTGTCGAAGAGGGCGTGCGGGCTGGTGCGCTCGGCTTTTCCACCTCGCGCACGGTTCTGCACAAGTCCGTCGACGGAGAGCTTGTGCCCGGCACCACCGCGACACCCGAAGAACTCGTCGCCATCGGCCATGCAATGGGCCGCGGCCAGCAGGCGGGCGGCCATGCCGTGTTCGAAATGGCCAGCGATCTGATGCGCGAATGGAACGAGTTTGAATGGATGGGCAAGCTCAGTCGTGAGGCGGGCGTTCCGGTAACCTTTGCCGCGCTCCAGTCGATTGCAAAGGAGCTCTCGCTCGACGAACAGATCAGCCAGATGCGCGCTGAAAACGACAATGGCGCCAATATCGTTGCGCAGATTGCCCTGCGCGGAAATGGCATCATCATGGCGTGGCAGGGGACCGTGAACCCGTTTGCCTTCCGCCCAAGCTGGCAGGCGATCAAAGACCTGCCGTGGGAAGAGCAGAAGGCCAAGCTGCTTGATCCTGCATTCAAGGCGCAGCTCTTATCAGAGGCCAATGACTACAGCGAAGCGCCGCAGGATATCCTTCCTGTTGTCATGGTGATCTCGCAAGGCTGGGCCTTGCAGTACGAAATGGACCCAGATTTCGATTATGAGCCCGATGCGAGCGCCAGCGTCAATGCGCGCGCGCAGGCCGCCGGCATGGACCCTCAGGAATATGCCTATGAGATGCTCTGCCGCGAGGATGCGACCGGGTTCATTTATCTGCCGATCCTCAACTATGCAGATGGGAACCTCGATTTCCTCCACGCGCTGCAGCACGCCGATGATACGGTGAACTCGCTGTCTGATGGCGGCGCGCATTGCGGGACGATCTGCGATGCTGCCTCGCCCACCTTCATGCTTGAACACTGGGTGAAGAGCCGCAGGCGCGGCGAGCGGATCAGCCTTGAAAACGCGATCAAACGCCAGTGCCGCGACACGGCGATGCTTTATGGTCTTGAGGATCGCGGGCTGATCGCGCCGGGCTATCTGGCCGATCTCAACGTGATCGACATGGAGCGGCTGAAGCTCGGCCGCCCGTGGCTCGCTTTTGACTTGCCAGCAGGCGGCAAGCGCTTGCTGCAAAAGGCCGACGGCTATGACTTCACCATCAAGAGCGGCGAGGTAACTTTCGAAGCAGGCAAATGGACCGGTGAAACGCCAGGCGGCCTGATCCGCGGTCCACAGCGCGCACAGCTTGCCGAAGCGGCGGAGTGATACTCCGCCGCTCTGGCATGAACCCTTACGGTTCGACCACGATCCCCTTGGATGGATCAACGCTGCCGCCGATCATCTCAAGATAGGTTGAACGCGCCGCATCGAGGCCCGACAGCGCCACGATATCAACGGTCCCCTCAACCGCGCTGAGGAAACCGTGCCAGGTCTTGGCGATCATCTTGCCGCCTTCTTCGGGGCCATGCTCCTTGAAGAAAGCCACAAAGTGATCCGGTGCAAACAGCAAGGTTGGCTTGGGGCCGGGCAGAGGCGTGTCATCGCCGTGCGTGCTGCGTGCCTCGATATGAGTCGCACCGACAAGGCACGAATATTTCAGCATGTCGCCAAAGTGATGGTGCAGCTTGCCAAGCACTTCCGCATTGCCGGCAAAATCGACCGTCACGCAATCGTGCAGCGGGAGGTGGCCGATCTCGTCATAGGTGTGAACCTTGTCGTACAGCCCGGTGCTTTCGACAAAATCGACATTGCTTTCAGAGGTAAGCCCAACCCGCTTGATATGCGGCGAGTTTTGTTTGGCGACGCTGGCAAGGCCCATCGCGGTTTTTGACGATGCGCTGGTCATGATCACTTCGCCTGCGCCGAACCAATCTTCAGAGCGCATGAAATAGTCGATGATGAAGCCGGTTTTGAACAGCGGGCCATAAATCATCCGCTCATTCTCTCGCGCGGGATCATGCTCGGGGTCCGCAGCAAGGCGCGAATAGCCATTGTAAACAGGGCTCATCGGCTGGCGATAATCGGTCATGTCCGAAAAGCTTGCCGCTGTGACATTGCCCGGCACGACATCAAGGTGCGATCCCATCGGCAAATAGCCGTAGACCCGCTCTCCAACCGCGATGTCAGGCGAATTGCTTTCGATCACCTTGGCATGGCCCCACATCGGCACGATGCCTTTGCCATCGGTGTCGCCGCCCACTGGCGGGAAGAAGTTCCAATACCCAAAGCCATCACCAACCACGGCATACGTAATGTTGTTCGCGGTGACGGAAAAGCTCTCCACCTGAAGCCTTACGGCTCCGTCTGCGAGCGGCGCCTCATCCGTTTCAACCAGCGCGGCATCGCCAAGTGCATCTTTGCGGACATGAACTTGTGAAAGGGTCATTCTCGCTCTCTCCTGTTTGAAAGCGAAACGTAGCGAATTGAAACGCGCCTGCCCACAGCAATACGCGTCAAAAATGCGCTATTGGGCCGGATCGGTCTCGGCTTGTGTTGCGTCGTCTTCGGCCAGTGTCGGCGCAAGCTCTGCCATCGCCCTTCCCGCGCGTTCCAATCGCGCACCAAACGCCGCCATTCGAACCGAACATGTCTGAGCTATCTGGTTGGGATCAGAGGCCGCATATGCAGGATAGCGCGCGGTGAATGCCTCAGTCAGGCCAGTGCCGCGCTGGGCTTCGTATCGTCCGGTGAAATAGGTAAAAGCGCTTGTCAGAGCGGCGCGGCTTTCAGGGGTCATCTCCGCCTGCGTTTCAGCCATCAACGCCCCGACATACATGGCGCAGTCGAGATCATCTTCGGGTGTGAAGGCCTGGGTGCCGCCCGATTCTTCCTGAGCAAGGCTCGCAGTGCCGAGGATCAGCAATCCCGTGGCAGCGATGATTCCCCCCGCAATGCGCATCACACGCGCATCGGCATGAGGACGTAAAGCGCCGGGCTCTCGTCGCTTTCGCGGATCAGCGTCGGCGCGCCGGCATCGGCAAGGTGCAATTCGATCTCTTCTGCGTCGAACTGACCAAGGATGTCCTTTAGGTAGTTCGCGTTAAAGCCGATCTCGAAACCGTCGCTTGAATAGCTCGCCATCAATTCTTCGGCTGCGTTGCCGTTGTCAGGCGAAGTCACAGACAGCGTGACCTTGTCCGCGTCCAATCCCATTTTCACAGCGCGCGTTTTTTCGGTGGCGATCGTTGCCACACGGTCAACGCCTTCGAAGAACAGCTTGGGATCAACCTTAAGCAGCTTGTCATTCCCGGTCGGGATGACCCGGCTGTAATCAGGGAAGGTGCCATCGATCAGCTTGCTGGTGAGGACAACGCCCCCTTCCCCGCCAAGCGTGAAGCGGATCTTCGATGCAGACAGATCGACCTGAACTGCCCCATCCAGCGCTTCTTCAAGCAGCTTGCGCAGTTCAGCCACCGCTTTGCGCGGCACGATCACGTCAGGCATGCCCTCTGCCCCATCGGGGCGCGGCAGGGTAAAGCGCGCAAGCCGGTGGCCATCGGTCGCGGCCGCTTTCAGGACCGGCGTGTCATCATCGGTGACATGCAGAAAGATGCCGTTGAGGTAATAGCGCGTTTCCTCGGTTGAGATTGCAAACCGCGTGCGGTCAATCATCTCAGCCAGAATGCGCGCGGGCACTTCGAAACTGGTGGGCAGGTCACCTTCGACGATGACCGGAAAATCATCACGCGGCAGCGTTGGCAGTTTGAACCGCGCGCGGCCTGCCTTGATCTCCATCCGGTTTTCCGCGGTTTCAAGACTGACCTGCGCCCCGTCAGGCAGCTTGCGCGCGATATCGAACAAGAGGTGCGCGGATACCGTGATCGCGCCGGGCGCTTCGACCGAAGAGGCGCTCATCGTTTCGACCACTTGCAGATCGAGGTCGGTTGCCATCACCTTGACGCTGCCGCCATCCGATGCATCGATCAGCACATTGGAGAGGATCGGAATCGTGTTGCGGCGTTCAACCACCGATTGAACATGAGAGAGACAACGCAGGAGCGTCGCGCGTTCGATCGTAGCCTTCATCAGCTTGAACCTATCGTCTTGTAGTTGCTGGCTCCGACAGGCCGGAATCGCCCCACCAGCGCCGTTTAGTCAGCAAAACCTTAGCGCTCATGACAATACGGGCAAGTTTGTGGCTTTACGAGGAGGGATTCCCTTGGGGATAAGGGGAAAGAGGGGCCCTGATCGCCGCTCAAGAAGCCGGAAATCGCCTTTGCAGCGCGATATCGCCCACCAGCCCGATCATATAGGTAACGAACAAGGCCTGTGCGGTCTCGGTTGGGAGGCCCGTTTCCGCGATCGCCGACTGGCCCAGATCGCGCGCTTCCCGCTGGATCTCCGGCGGCAAGCGCAGAGTCGTGAAATTCAGATCGTCGAGCGGCATGGTCATCAGATGAGGCGTGAACAGCGCATCGATCCGACCGGGATCGAAGCCCTTGGCCAAAAGGCGACTACCAGCCTCACCGCGCATCAGCACAGCAACAAAACCCTGCGCGAACACTTCGACCTGCAATTGATCCTCGGCATCAATCCAGGGTGCACACTCGGCCAGCATGATAAGCGCCTGAGCTGTGACATTTTCTGATGGCTGGAACCCGTTTCCCGCAGGCAGATCGACAATGATTTTGTCGACAAGCTCTTTAGAAATCCCCTCGGGCGCCTTTTCCTTGATGCAAGGCGCGATGTTTTGAGGCTACGCCGCAGCAGGAACAGGCGCGGCCAGTGCAAGCCCAAGACCGCTTGCTGCGAGTATCAAATGCCGCATCGCCGCTCTCCTTAGCCGTCCTTAGACCATCGCCATGCCGCCATTGACGTGGATCGTTTCGCCGGTGATGTACCCCGCCTCCCGGCTTGCAAGGAAACTTGCAGCCGCACCGATATCATCGCCTGCGCCCATCTTGCCCATCGGAATGCGCGCATTGATTGCATCGGTTTGCTTTTCATCAAGCGCAGTTGTCATCGCGGTGCGGATAAAGCCGGGCGCGATGCAATTGGCAGTGATCCCGCGCGAGGCGACTTCCTGAGCAAAGCTCTTGGTCATGCCGGTAAGGCCTGCCTTGGCTGCGCAATAGTTCATCTGACCCGGATTGCCCGTATGGCCAACGACGCTGGTGATGTTGATGATCCGGCCAAAGCGCGCTTTCATCATCGGGCGGGTCGATGCGCGCATCAGGCGGAAGGCGGCCTCTAGGTTGACCGAGACCACGCTGTCCCAATCATCATCCTTCATCCGCATCGCAAGGCCATCGCGGGTGATGCCGGCATTGTTCACGAGAATGTCGATGCCGCCCAGCGTGTCGAGCGTTGCCGGGATCAGTTCTTCAACCTGAGTGGTGTCAGACAGGTTGCAGGTGATCTCAACATGATCGCCATGCTCGGGCGAGCCGACTTCCGCGATCAATTGTTCGCGAAAAGTGCGCAGCTTGTCCCCGTTTGAGCCTGACAAAGCGACCCGTGCGCCTTGCTTGGCCAGCGCGACGGCTATCGCTGATCCGATCCCGCCGCTCGCCCCGGTTACCAGCGCGTTCAATCCATCGAGTCTAAACATCTACGGCTCCTCACCAATCAAAATAGTAGATCACGGCGTCTTCGCGCTCGTGCTTGAATCCCTGATAGAGACCATTTGCGGCGTGATTGTCCGGCTCAGTCCCCAGCCAAATTTCCTCTATTCCCTCTGTATCGGCCCGCTCGAACAATTTCTGCATCAGCAAGCGGGCAATCCCCTGACGACGCCAATCGTCGCCTGTGCCAATCTCGTCAAGGAACAGTTCGGTGGGTTTGTCCGGATGATCGTGGATGACCGCCATCAGCATCCCCACGACAAGGCCATCGTGCAAGGCCACCGCCATCCAGTTCGCAGGCCCCGCGAGATAACGCGCCAACCGATCCGGATCGATCGCATGATCGAATGTGCCCGGCGCGATATTTTCGAGCAGATTCGCATTTCCGGTGGTGATCCAGCGGGTTTGGATATCAAGGCGCGAAGCTGATCCTTCGTCTTTCGCTGATCCGGCCATTCGCCATGCCCCCTTCGACAATCTCATAGCCCATTAACGCGAAAATCCGGCCTTGCATAAATATCGGTCGAGCATTGCCGTACCAATCCACGCATGAAGCGATGCAATTGTCATCGCCCGCATTCTCCGACCGCGCAGCAAGCTCCCCCGCCCGACTGAGGTTGCGGCTGTCACGCCGCAGGAAGGCGATAGCCGATCCCGATCCAAGGAACTCAGATCCGTCGCGCTCAAGCCTGCGAGAGATCGGAAGGCCAAGAATTCCCGAAAGACCATCTCGGCTGCCGGGGTCGGGCCTGTAGAAGAAAGCCTGACTGCGCATTTCTCCCTCGCTAGCCCCTGCGAGCATGTATGTGTCTGCGACCTTTGCCTGTGCGCCAAGTGAAAGCGAAGTAAAACCCAGCTTCCCGTCACTAGACGGTCCTACGACAACGCCATCGCTGCCCATGCGATCTAATCGCGTCACGCCGTGGCGCAATTCGATCCTTTGTGCATCGCGTCCATCCACGGGAACCGCATAAACAAAGGAATCTGCGGCCTCTTCGCGATAGGCGCCAGCCGAATAGAGGACGTAGTCGCCGACGAAACGGTTATGGAGGCGCCATCCCTCCACCTCTGGCAGTTCGCGATAGTGCTGACGTACGAGCGCGCTGCTGCCACGGTTGAACTGGTCAAACGCGATGGTTGCGAGCGAGACGCCGCCGACGCTGAACTCGCTCGCCCACATGCCTTCACCATTTCCAACGTCTCTCAAAAGGATACGCAGGACACTCTCTTCGGCGTCTTCAGCAAATGAGAATTGGTCAACCGGTGCGCCTGCGACCTGCACCGCGCCGGGGCGCGACCCGTCGAGAGGGATACGGTAGAGCTGACCCGGCGTGCTTTTTGCTCTCGAACCCCAATCGCTCTGCGCGCTCCCTGTCCAGGTATAGACGGCTTGGCGCGAGACGTAGTAGGCGCGGCTCCACGTCCCCGCAATCGCTGTCGCTGAACACTCGAGTGCTGGCGTGGAGAGATCACAGCGGGTCACGGTGTGGAGCATATCGAGCTCGAAGCGCCCCGACCGATAGGGCTCAGCGACAAGAAAATCCTCAGGCTGGACCAAGACTTGCGCGCCACCATCACGCTTGCGGATGGCGGGCAGGCTCACATCAAGATCGCTCCAATAGGCATAGAGCGGGGTGTAGAGGATCAGTTCGTCGTCGATCAGGCGCGAGGCATAGTTCGATGAAGAGTAGTAATCGCCTGAGCGCAAATAGTGCGTGTCGTGGTACCTCAACTCGCCAAATTCGGAGATTGTGAACCGGTTAAGCTCGGTTCCGAACTCGCCGTAGGAATAGCCAATCACGATCACTTGGTCATCGTGGATGAGCATCTCATCGTACCAAGTATCGCGCGGATCTTCTTTGCCCGGTGGGAATGCGTCGATTGCGTCCACCGGCTCCAGCGCACCATTGCCTGTGCGAACGGTGAAGAGCCGCCCACGGCGGAGGACCACAAGGAAGTCGCCGACATTCTTGACGATGCCGCCTTCATCAACGCCTGCTTCTTGCGTGTTTGTGATGCTTTCGCTCTCAGCCGCCTCTGCCGCGGGCTCGGCAACATCGAGAGAGTATACGACGCCTGCATTTGCCTCTCGTCGCACCCTTTCGCGAGCCGCCATTTTGGCTGCGAAACGGTCTAGGTCTTGTTCGCTTGCAAAACCGCGCAGGCCGGGTTCTGTAATCGGCACATCAGATTCGTCAGGGCGTGGCGGGGCCGCTGACGTGGTCAATCCGCCGATACCCGCCAGCAGCGCGCCAATCATGCCAAAGCTTACCGCCTGGGCTTTGCTCGAAAAGAAATTCAGCATCGGACCTCTCCCTTCATCCGATCAACAGATCGAATTTGTGCATGCGAAGCTGAATGTCATATTATCAAAGCGTCTTTGCGAACCCTTCAAGGTCTTCCATCGTGATCAGGCTGGCGATCTCGGCCTCACCGGCAATCTTGCGGATCATGGGCCCGAGCACCTTGCCGCCCAGTTCGACAAACTGAGTGACACCGCCTGCATGCATCGCTGCGACGCTTTCGCGCCAGCGCACACGGCCGGTGACCTGTTTGACGAGCAGTTCCTGCTCTTCGGCTGGATCGGTCACCTTGGCCGCTGTCACATTGGCATAGACCGGCAGGCTCATCGCACCCGGAGGCGTTTCAGACAGCGCCTCAGCCATGCGGTCAGCCGCAGGCTGCATAAGCGAGCAGTGGAACGGGGCAGAAACCGGAAGCGCA
The DNA here is from genome assembly GCA_964443505.1 of uncultured Porphyrobacter sp. Lineage (GTDB taxonomy): Bacteria > Pseudomonadota > Alphaproteobacteria > Sphingomonadales > Sphingomonadaceae > Erythrobacter. The sequence continues at coordinate 110,834 of CAYUCZ010000002.1, forward strand.
ATGCCGCGTTTGATGCCGTGCTCTTTCACCAGAGCAATCGCACGATCAATCGCGCCCTTGTGGCCAGAGATCACCACCTGAGCGGGGTCATTGTCATTGGCAACCTCGCAGACTTCGCCTTCGGCGGCGGCGGCGGCGAGCGCGCTGGCTTTCTCGATATCGGCGCCGAGCAGAGCCGCCATCGCACCCTCGCCCACAGGAACAGCCGCCTGCATCGCTTGCCCGCGCAGTTTGAGCAGGCGCGCGGTGGTCGCAAGGTCGAACGCGCCGACAGCGCACAGCGCGGTGTATTCGCCAAGCGAATGGCCAGCGACACACGCGCCCTTGTCGGATAGCGTCACGCCAAACTCGCTTTCCAAGGCGCGCAAAGTGGCAATCGCATTAGCCATGATCGCAGGCTGCGCGTTTTCGGTCAGCGTCAACTGGTCCTCAGGCCCTTCAGTCATGATCGCTGATAGCTTCATGGACAGCGCGTCATCGACTTCCTCGAACACTTCGCGCGCTGCACTGCTGGCGGCGGCAAGCTCTGTCCCCATGCCGACCTTCTGGCTACCTTGTCCCGGGAATACGAATGCGATCATTGTGAAACCTCCTGTTGGCCAGCGCCGTTAGGCACCGCTCGCTGGCCCTGCAAGACCGAATGGCACAACCCTGTTGGCAGATGTGTGCCCGATCTCAGCGCGGCCGAGATAGGGCACGCCCATCCGGTCGCACCAATAGCGCGCGATCTCTTCCTCGCTCTGGCCGAATTCGACATGGTTTTCCGGCACCGCAGTGATCGCGCCCAACCTTAACCCGGCAATGCGCGGCAAGCTGCCAGCAAGCGCAAAGAACATCCGGTCAATCGCATAAAGATGTTCCGACACCTCTTCGACCATGACAATATGGCCAGAAAGATCAGGCATGGTCGGCGTCTTTGCCAGCATTGCCAGCGTGATAAGGTTGAACGCGGCTGCCGGGGTGACACCATCAAGGCTTGGTTCAAGGCCCGAATTGTCCCCGCCAAACCAGCGCAGGACCCGCCGTACCGCCTCTCGCCCTGTGTCAGAGCGCGCGCTGACCGGCATCGATCCGTGCGCGCATTGCCCTATCCCCGCGCGATACAGTGCAGCGAGCAGATAGCCGCAATCGGAAAAGCCGACATAAGTCTTCTGGCGCGCGCTCGCATTCATCTGCGCCACTGCCGCCTCGGCAATGCGGTTGGAGCCATAGCCACCGCGTGCAAACCAGACCGCATCAAACTGTGGATCATTTGCACAATCCAGCAAGGCGCTGAGCCGGGTCAGATCATCGCCAGCAAAATGCCCGTGCGATGCGTAGCATTGGTCGTGAAACGTCACCTGCGCCGCAGGAAACTCATCTGCAACCAATTGCTCCAGTGCTGCCGCGTGATCGCGGGTGATCGGCGTTGCCGGCGCGCAGATGGCGATATTCGTCATTTGCCAAGCCTATGGCGCTTGTCAGCCTGCTTGCAACCCCATAACGATTGCCATCATGGATCGCACCGACGAAAGAGCGCTGGACGGGCGCCGCTTCTTCTTTTGCGGGATCGGGGGATCGGGCATGCTCCCGCTCGCCCAGATCGCGCGCGGGCATGGCTTTGAAGTGGCCGGGTCTGATCGCTCCTATGATCAGGGCCGCACGCCTGAAAAATTCGCCTGGCTTGCAGACAATGGCTTTGCCTTGTTCCCACAGGACGGCAGCGGCATCACCTCCCCTGATCAGATCCTGATCGCATCAGCCGCGGTCGAAGACACCGTGCCAGAGGTGGCCCGCGCAAAACAGCTCGGCTGCGAGAGGATGAGCCGCGCTGAACTGCTTTCCACCTTCTTCAACGAGGCAGGCTATTCGATTGCCGTGGGAGGCACGTCAGGCAAATCGACCGTGACCGGCATGATCGCATGGATCCTTGCCGAAGCTGGCTATGACCCCAGTGTCATGAACGGCGCGGTGATGAAGAACTTTGCTGATAACACCAATCCCTTTGCCAGCGCGCGCATCGGTTCCCCGCGTATCTTTGTCAGCGAGGTCGATGAAAGCGACGGTTCGATCGCGCTCTACAAGCCCACGATTGGCGTGCTCCTGAACGTCAGCCTCGATCACAAATCGATCGAAGAGCTGCGGGTCCTGTTTGGTGATTATCTCGCCGAATCCGGCCGCGGCGTGATCAATTTCGATGATGAGGAATCGCGCGCATTGGTTGAACGGTCACGCGATCACGTCAGCTTTGCCGTGCATAACCAATCGGCTGACATAACCGTTGAACCCGATTCCATCGATCAAAGCCCGCTTGGCATCAGAGCCGCCGTGATCGACAATCGCAGCCGCGAAGTGTTCCCGTTGATCCTGCCCATGCCGGGGCTGCACAATCTGTCGAACGCGCTTGCCGCCATTGCCGCAACAAGCGCAGCGGGCATACCGGTCAAATCGGCGGTCTATGTGCTCAGGACCTTTCAGGGCCTCGCGCGGCGCTTTGACGTTGTCGGCAACACGCCAAGCGAGATCACCGTTATCGACGATTTTGGCCATAATCCTGAAAAATGCGCAGCAACGCTTCGCACCCTGAAAGCGACCGAAGGCCGGGTGATCGCTTTCTTCCAGCCGCACGGATACGGCCCCTTGCGCCAGATGGGCCACGAACTGGCAGAAACCTTTGCGCGCGAGCTTGGCGATGATGACATCACGATCATGTGCGATCCGGTCTATTTCGGCGGCACGGTCGACCGCAGCGAAGGCACACAGCGCATCATCGGACTGATCGAACAGCACGGCGGCACCGCGCACCATATCCCTGAACGCGAAGCTTGCGGGGATCGCATCGTCGAACTCGCCCAGCCCGGCGATCGGATTGTCATCATGGGCGCGCGCGACGATACACTAAGCAACTTTGCCAAGAGCATATTCGAGCGGCTTGGATGAGCGTTTATGACCACGCTTCGCGGCACGCATGGTTCATGGCCGGAGCGCTTGTCGTTGCGATTGTATTCGTGATGTTGAGCGAACGATTTTTCGGCCATTCAGCGATCGCCTTTGGCATTGCGGGGTTTGGGCTCGTTCTTGCCAATGCGCGCATGCTCAGCTTCAACTGCCCTGAATGCGGCAAGAACCTGTTTTTCAGAGGCATGCTTGTTGTACCCTGGCCCAACCGGCTGTGCACCAAATGCGGCGCTGAATTGGACGCGCCTTCGCAAAATCGCTGATGGAGCGGTGCGTGGCAGCGCGCTATTCCTGCGTGCATGAACGCCCGTGATTTCTCGCTCGACACGCTGCTTGCCGCTTGCGCAACGCAGCATTCTCACCGCGAAGCCACAATCGATGGCGCGCAGCGGCTCACCTATGCGCAGCTCGATATCCGCGTTGATCGTCTGGCGCGCTGGTTGATCGCCAGGGGCATTGGTCCGGGCGATAGGGTAGCGATTCTGCTCACTGACGGTGCGCCCTATCTCACGATCCTGCTCGCCTGCGGACGCATTGGCGCCATTGCGGTGCTGCTCAACTGGCGCCTCGCGCCGGGCGAAATCGCGTGGATCAGCGGCAATGCCGAACCCAGCATGACCTTCGTGAACCCGCGTTTCCGTGCTCTTCTTGCTGAGGCCGAGGCCGGCGAAGTGATCGAAGTGGACGAAGCCCACGATCCCCAAGCCGCGTTCGAGGATATTGTCACCCGCGATCACATCGCGAACCTGCCCGATCAGCTTGCGCCCGAACGCCCACTTTACATGATGTACACAAGCGGCACGACCGGAAGACCCAAAGGTTGCCTCCAGTCGGGCAGCGCTATCGCTTCTTCCGCGCTTGGATTCAGCGTCAGGCGCGGTTTCACCCGCGATGAACGATTGTTGTCGATCAACCCGCTGTTCCACGTCGTGGGCATGCAGCAGGTCGCAGCCATGCTCGCCTGCGGGGGGACGAGCGTGTTTGCCGGGCGCGATGATGACAATGGTGCCGTGCTCGATCTGGTCCACCGCGAGGCGTGCACCACGACCAGCGCCTTCCCGACAATCTGCTTCCCCTGGCAGGCGATGGAGCCGATCCGCGACGGGGTTATGCCGCTCACCAATTATACTGGCGGTGCTGGCATGCGCCCGCAAATCTACGAGTTTATCGAGACCGAATGGGATGCGCGGGTTGTGGGCGGATATGGCCAGACTGAAGTGTGCGGCTTTGCGACCTTCATCGATTATCCCGACATGCTCAAGCACCCCCGATCCATCGGTTGGACCATGCCGCATGTGTCGATGACGATCCTTGATCCCGATGGAAATCAACTGCCCCCCGGGGAGGAAGGCGAAATTTGCCTGCGCGGGCCCTCGGTTATGCTCGGCTATTGGCGCAACGAAGAAGCGAGCGAGGCAGCGCTTGGCCATGGCTGGCTGCGCACCGGCGACCTTGGCACGATGGACGAGATTGGGCTCGCCTATCTGCTTGGCCGGGCAAAGGAGCTAATTAAGACAGGCGGCGAGAATGTCTATCCGGCAGAGGTCGATGCGGTGTTCGCTGAAATGCCCGAGGTCGCTGATGCCGGATGCTGCGGCGTGCCCGACAGAAAATGGGGCGAGGCAGTGAAAGCCTTCGTCGTCCTGCAACCGGGCGCAACGCTAACCCGCGAGGAAATCTCCGCCCGCTTCAAGGACAAGATCGCAGGCTACAAACGCCCGCGCTATATCGAGTTCGTCGACCAATTGCCCCGCGATCCGATCGGCAAACTCTTGCGGCGGGAGTTGTCAGCAAGGCCGGTAAGCGAGGATCAGGCGGCGTAGCCACGCTCCAAGACCGCGGATCGACGAAAGCGGACAGTCCGCAATCGACCCATTTGCGGTCAAACGATTGCGATCCTTTTCACCTTCCGATGAACATTAGACAAAAGCGACAGCAGTTCTTAGTCCCTTCGAGTGGAGAGGAGCTGATAATGTCTGACTTTGGTAAAGTAGGGTGACCGACGAAAGCAGCGCGCGGGGCTGGAAAACAATGCTCGCTCTGTTTCTTCCAGGAATTTTCCTGGTTGGCTTTAACATTGGCACCGGCAGCGTCACGACCATGGCTTCGGCTGGCGCAAACTTCGGCATGGCGCTACTATGGACAGTCCTGATCTCCTGCGCCGCGACCTATCTGATGGTTGCAACCTATGGTCGTTACACCTTGGTTACGGGCGAGACAGCGCTCGAGGCATTTCGCAAACATATTCACCCAGCCGTCGGGCTGTTCTTCATTGTCGCCCTTGGCGTAGGCGTGTTTGCCAGCCTTATGGGCGTGATGGGGATAGTGGCCGAAATCAGCTTTGAATGGTCGAAGACTTTCATCCCCGGAGGCATAAAGCCGCTCTATTGGGCAGCGTTCTTCTGCTCGGTCGCCTATTTCATATTCTGGAGCGGCCACACTCAGGTCTTCGAGCGGATACTGGCTGTGGTCGCAGCTGTGATGGGCGTCTGCTTCGTGCTCAATTTCTTCATCCTCATGCCGCCTGTCTCGTCTATGGCGGCGGGGTTAGTGCCATCCGTACCTAACACAGGATCGACCGATGCTGGACCGTTGCTGTTGATCGCATCGATGGTCGGCACCACGATATTTTCTGGCCTGTTCATCATGCGCACGAGCCTTGTGAAGGAAGCCGGCTGGACCATCGCACAAGACAAACAACAACGGCGCGATGCGGCATTTGCGGCGATCATGATGTTTGTCATCAGCGCATCAATAATGGCTGCCGCAGCGGGCAGTCTGTTTGTCGAAGGTATTACGCTCGACAGGGCGTCACAAATGATTGGGTTGCTTGAGCCTCTCGCTGGACCGTTGGCTGTCTCAATCTTTGCCATCGGGATTATCGCGGCGGGGGTCTCTTCTCAGTTCCCGAACCTTATTCTCATTCCTTGGCTCATTTGCGATTTTCGCAGCACGCCGCGCGATATGACGATTTGGAAATACCGCCTATTTGTCGGGATCATCTCGCTGCTTGGGCTTGTCGTCCCGCTGTTCGATGCAAGACCAGTCTTGGTCTTGATTTTAAGCCAGGCCTTCAATGTTGTGCTACTGCCAGTTACTGTTGCTTGCATTCTGTATCTCGGAAATCGCGCTGATCTGATGGGCGAATATCGCAATTCTTGGCTGACCAATATCGGACTTGCCGGGATATTCCTTTTCTCGCTAGTCACCGGCTATATGGGCTTTCAGGGCCTGATGGGCATGCTTTGATGGAGCGGGTGTAATGCGCGAGTCCTGGCGCTGGTTTGGGCCGAATGATCCGGTGACCCTTGAAGAGATTCGCCAAACAGGCGCGACTGATGTCGTGAGCGCATTGCACGATATTCCGATTGGTGAGCCATGGCCACGCGAGAGGATTGCAGCGCATCGCTCCTTGGTCGAGCAGGGCAATGTAGAGGGATCGACGCTGCACTGGACCGTGGTCGAGAGCATCCCTGTGCATGATGACATCAAAATCGCTATGCCCGGATGCGAAGCCTATATTGATGCATGGATCGAAAGCATGAGCAACCTTGCGGCGGAGGGTATCAAGACCATCTGCTACAACTTCATGCCCGTTATTGACTGGACGCGAACAGACCTCCGACACCAGCTTCCGAATGGCGCATATGCGTTGAAATTTGATCAGGACCGCTTTGCGGCATTTGATCTTTTCATCCTCGAGCGAGCGGGCGCAGGCGCAGATTACAGCGAAGCCGAGCTGGCCCGCGCGGGCGCTGCGTTCGAATCCATGTCAGCGCAGGATATTTCCGACCTTACCAACACGATCATCGCCGGGCTTCCCGGCAAGATGACAGATGCCTATTCGCTGGACGATTTTCGCGCGATGTTGGCGCGCTATAGCGGGATCAGCCATGAGCAACTGCGCACAAATCTCGTCAAGTTTCTGAAACGTGTTCTGCCGACCGCAGAGAAGCTTGATGTGAAGCTCGCGATCCATCCGGATGATCCACCATGGAGCATGTTTGGGCTTCCCCGAGTGATTTGCACACCGGCAGATCTTGATCTGCTTTTCGAGGCTGAACCAAACCCTTCTAACGGTATGACACTATGCGTGGGCACATTTGGCAGCCGGCCCGACAATGATCTGCCGCAAATGGCGCGCGAATACCGGGATCGCATTAACTTTGCCCATTTGCGCGGCGTTTCGCGTGACCCTGAGGAGCCACGCACATTTGTTGAGGCGAGCCATTTGGACAGCGACATCGATATGCTCAGCGTGATCCGTAATCTGCTCGCCAATGAGCAGGCCACAAAACGTGAGATATTCATCCGACCCGATCACGGCCATTTGATGATGGGAGATATCTCGAAGGAGACAAATCCGGGCTATTCGGCGATTGGAAGGATGAAGGGTCTGGCGGAAATACGCGGCGTGATCCGTGCTATGTCCCGCCCCGGCTAGTCACCCCAATCCGCAGAGCTCGGACTCTGTCAGCTTTCACCCCCAGCTTCAGACATCCCGTTCACAAGGCAACACTCCTGGAAGCAGTCGCTGAGCAACAATGCTAACCCAGCGCCTTGAGCCCAGCCTGTTCGCGCTCGAATGCCCGCTTATAGGCCTCACGCGAGGTCAGTCGGTCGCGGTAGGCTTTGAGGCTGTCGGGAACATGGTCATCAAGGCCAACCGATTTTGACAGGATCAGCGCATATCCGATGCAGATGTCCGCGACGGTAAAGCGGTCGGCGCACAGATATTCGCGCGTGGCCAGACGCTGCTCGATCTTCACCAACCGCTTTTCAAACCATTTGGCATAGGCCTCGCCCGCATCGGCCCAGCCCTTCGCCTTCTCAAAGATCGCAAAGCGCATAAAGACCGTCTGCGGGAAAGTCAGCGTCGCATCAGCGTGATAGGTATAGTCGAGATATTCAGCATAGTCAGGCTCACCCGGCGCGATCACCAGATCATCGCGCCGCGCCTTCACCGCGAGGTAATGCGCAATCGCGCAGCTTTCCGTCATCTGCGCCTCGCCATCGATCAGCATTGGGATCGTGCCCAGCGGATTGATCTCGAGAAACTCAGGCGCAAGGTGGCGCGGCGGGAACGGGAGCACTTTGAGGTCAAGCTCAACGCCTGCCTCCTCGGCTGCCCAGGTTGCGCGCTGGCCGCGCGATCCGGCGCAGGTGTAAAGTGTCAATGGCTGCGCCATCAATGCGCCCCCTCATATCCGATGACCCGGTGCAGCAGAACCGCAATCACTGCGCCTAGTGCAAGGCCGATGACCGCCGATATCCCTGCATAAGTGACCCAGCCGGCAAGACCAGACAAAGCGCCCGCTGCACCGGCAACCGCATATTCGGCGCCGTGCGCAATGTCATAGAGAAGGTCAAAACCGATCTCATGCGTCCCATGCACAATGATCCCGCCGCCAACCCAAAGCATCGCGATCGTGCCGATAAACGATAGTGCGGTAAGCAGCTGCGGCATGGCTCTCAGCAGGAAGACGCCGAAGCGGCGCACGCTAGTCACCTCGCTCTCTCGCAGCAGGCGCAGGCCCACATCGTCCATCTTCACGATCAACGCGACCGTTCCATAAACCGCAACGGTCACCACAAATGCCACAAGCGCAAGCGCAAGACCGCGCTCCCACCAGCTTGGCAGGTCGAGCTCATTCAAGGTGATCGCCATGATTTCGGCAGAAAGGATAAGGTCGGTGCGAACCGCCCCTGCGATACGCTGTTTCTCGAAAGCGGCGGGATCGGTAATCTCATCTTCAACGGTCTTGCCGTGTTTCGCCCCGCCCAGCTTTTCCATCACCTTTTCCGCGCCTTCGTAACACAGGAAAGCGCCGCCCAGCATCAGGATCCAGATGATCAGCGAGGGGAGAAATTCGGAAAGCAAGATCGCGCCGGGAAGCAGGATCACCAGCTTGTTGAACAGGCTACCCTTGGTGATCGACCAGATGATTGGCAGTTCGCGCGATGGCGATAGACCTGTCACATAGCTGGGCGTGACAGCGGCATCGTCGATGATAACGCCAGCGGTCTTCGAACCCGCCCGGCCCGCCGCCATGGCGATATCGTCCGCCGAAGCCGCCGCCGTGCGCGCGATCACTGACACATCATCAAGCAGCGCGACCAATCCTGATGGCATTTGCGATCTTCCCTCTTTATCCCTTGCTCACCCGCCTGCCCGTGCTTTGCACAGCGCACAAGACTTGCATTCCCCACCAAACTCGTTATGTGCGCGCAACCCTTTCTTCGGGGAGGGTTACAAAGAAAGCCGGAGGGGCCCCTGCGATCCGCGCGGGATAAGCCAGCGATCGGCGTGAAATGAAAGGAACGCGAGATGGCTCTTTACGAGCATATCTTCCTCGCGCGTCAGGATCTCTCGCAGGCCCAGGTTGACGCGCTGGCGGCCACGGCGACCGAAATCGTCGAAGCGAACGAAGGCAAGGTCACCAAGACCGAAACTTGGGGCCTTAAGTCCCTCGCCTACAAGATCGACCGCAACCGCAAGGCGCACTTCGTTATGCTCAACATCGATGCCCCGGGCACGGTGGTTGAGGAGCTTGAGCGCCAGACCCGTATCAATGAAGACGTCATTCGCTACATGACCATCCGTGTCGATGAACACGAAGATGGCCCCAGCGTGATGATGCGCAAGAACGAGCGCGACCGTAAGCGCCGTGAACCTCGTGAGGAGCGCGACTGATGGCCCGCCCGTTTTTCCGCCGCCGCAAGTCCTGCCCGTTCAGCGGCAAGGACGCCCCCAAGATCGATTACAAAGACGTGCGCCTGCTTCAGGGCTTCATGTCAGAGCGTGGCAAGATCGTGCCGTCGCGCATCACGGCCGTTTCTGCAAAGAAGCAGCGTGAGCTTGCGAAAGCGATCAAGCGCGCGCGTCACATCGGCCTTCTGCCGTACATCGTGAAGTAAGAGGAGAAGGACCCATGGATATCATTCTCCTCGAACGCATCGAGAAGCTCGGCACGATTGGCGATGTTGTCACCGTCAAGGATGGCTATGCCCGCAACTTCCTGCTTCCGCAGAAGAAGGCCCTGCGCGCAAACGAAGCCAACAAGGCTGTGTTTGAAGCCAACCGCGAGCGCCTCGAAAAGGAAAACGCTGAGAAGCGTACCGTTGCTGAAGGCCTTGGCGAAAAGGTTGCAGGCGCTGAGGTTGTCCTCATCCGAGCAGCATCGAACGCTGGCCAGCTGTATGGTTCGGTCAATGTGCGCGACATGGTCGCTGGCCTGAACGAACAGGGCCACTCGGTTGACAAGAAGCAGGTCATCATGGGCGCGCCGATCAAGACGATCGGCATGCACGATGTGACTGTTGCTCTGCACCCAGAGGTGCACGTGACTGTCAAAGCCAACGTGGCCCGCTCTGACGACGAAGCTGAACTGCAATCGCAAGGCATCGACGTTCTCGCTCAGCTGTTCGCTGAAGAGCAGCGCGAGATCGAAGAAGCGGCAGCAGACACGCGTATCGACAATGCAGGACTTGAGCCGGGCGAAATCCCCGAAGAGCTGTTTGAAGACGGCGCTCAGCCTGAAGCAGACGCCGAAGAGGCTGCTGCTGATGAAACCGAAGAGAGCGCTGACTGACTTTAGGTCCGATCATACGACAGCTCTTCGCTTTCACACGCGAGACACAAAAGGGCGCGAGGGTCACACGACCTTCGCGCCCCTTTTGTAAAAGGCCCTCACAGGCACTAAATAACGACCAAGAACAACAAGAAGGACATTTGAATGACCCCAATCCCCACTATCCTTGAACAATTGCAGCAGCACTATGACGATGCCGTCTCCACCTTGCGGGCGGACGTGATCGAGTTTGGTAAGAACGGGACGATCCCACCAGAGCGAAAGCGCCAGGATGGCAGCTACGCTTACCCCCAGTTGACCTTGCATTATTCAGGAGTGGGCGATCCCAAGGATCGAAGCCGCGCATTTGGCCGGTTGGAATTGCCGGGGACATACACGACCACGATCACCCGGCCGGACCTGTTCGCGCGTTACCTGGGTGAACAGCTGGAACTGATCGCTGCCGAATACGAGATTGATGTGACCGTCAGCCGGTCAAGCCAGGAAATCCCCTTCCCCTATGTGCTCGACGGCGAAGCAGGTGCGGCCATGGTTGGCATCGCACCGCAGGAGATTGCGCAGCACTTCCCTTCAACCGACCTGTCCCTGATCGGGGATGAGCTTGCCGACGGGATCGAGTTTGACGAAGGCACCGACATGCCGCTGTCGCTGTTCGATGGTCTGCGGACCGATTACTCGCTCGCCCGCCTTGCGCACTATACTGGCACCAAGGTCGAGGATTTTCAGGACTTCATCCTGTTCACCAACTATCACCGCTATGTCGATGAGTTCGTGAACTGGGGCGCGCAGCAGATCTGTGAGGGCGGATACACTGCGCTGAAAGGTGCAGCAGGGCTCGACATTGGCGAATGCACCGACAACGCGCAGGCACAGCTTAATGACACCGCCTGGCGCAAACACCAGATGCCCGCTTATCACCTCATTCGCGAGGACGGCAAAGGCATTACGCTGGTTAACATTGGCGTTGGTCCGTCGAATGCCAAAACGATCTGCGACCACCTCGCCGTGCTGCGTCCGCATGCATGGATGATGATCGGCCATTGCGGCGGGGTTCGTTCGAGCCAGAAGATCGGCGACTTTGTGCTCGCTCATGCCTATCTGCGCGATGATCATGTGCTCGACAATGTCCTGCCGCCGGAAATTCCGATCCCGCCAATTGCCGAAGTTCAGCTCGCGCTGGCAGGAGCGGCTGAGGAAGTGTCGGGCGTTCAGGGTGCAAACCTCAAACAGCGCATGCGCACCGGCACGGTTGTGACCACCGATGATCGCAACTGGGAGCTGCATTATTCGTCAAGCGCCAAGCGATTCTCTCACAGCCGAGCGATTGCAGTGGAGATGGAAAGCGCAACGATCGCTGCTCAGGGTTACCGCTTCCGCGTCCCATATGGCACGCTGCTGTGCGTGTCGGACAAGCCGCTTCACGGTGAGATCAAGCTGCCGGGTCAGGCCAACAAGTTCTACGAAGAGGCGATTGCCGCTCACTTGCAGATCGGGCTCGAAGCGGTGGCGCGCCTTCGCGATGAAGGGGACCGGCTGCACTCGCGCAAATTGCGCGCGTTCAACGAACCCCCGTTCCGGTAAAACGGGCAGGTAGCTTCCCGCACAGGACCATTACGCAGGGCGCGCGCTCACATCCGCTAACCAAATTCGGCGATATCGCTGCGCATGCAATGCAATCGCGCGCCTGATCGTGCCCAATCGGCAAAAGCTGCATCGAGCTTCGCTGCGAATGCGGCGGCGATCGGTCCAATGAGCCAAAGGGCTGCGCGATGAGCGCCCCTGGCGCGGACGCGCCCCCATACGAACCCCAATCGGGCCCGCCGGAAAGCGTGCTTGATCTGCGCCGCAAGGGCGTAGCCCTTATTGCCGTGGCAAGCTGGATCGTGGTCTTTGCCCTTGCGCTGATGGCTCTGGTTTTCGGAGCAGTGGCGTTTCAGGCGGCTACGGTCAGCGCTCTCGTCTGCCTCATCCCGACATGGGCAGCGGTCAAAGGCGATTGCTCGAGCCGGACCCGCCTGCTGCTCGGGCTGACTGCTGGTATACAGCCAGCGCTGCTCATCTATGCGATGCAGGGCAATATCTGGCAGCTCGACTCGCATCTGTATGTGATGCTCGCCCTCGCGCTCTTGATCCCGCTGTGCGATGTGCGCTCCATCATTGCAGCCAGCGCGATCGTCGTGCTGCACCAGGGAGTGCTTGTCTTTGTCATGCCGCAATGGGCCTATTTCGGCGAAGGCGGAACCGCGCGCTTCTTGCTCCATACAAGTGCCTATCTCGCAGGCGCGACTGTGTTTTACTGGACAACAGAACTTCTCACGCATTCGCTGATGCGTATCAAGGCACTTGAAACCAAGGCTGCAAAACAGGCTGAGACGATCAAGGACAACAATAACAGGCTCATCGCGGCCGATGACCAGATGAAAGACCAGCAGGAAGAAGCCCAAGCGGAGAAAGCCCGGATCATCGCAGCGAGCAAGTCAGCCAATGAACGGATCGCTGCCGAATTCGAACACTCGGTAAACGCGGTGGCGCATTCGGTCGCTGGCACTGCAGAAATGCTCGAACGCAGCGCCCGCAACCTCAATGTGATCGCGCAGGATGCTGGCGAGGAAGCCCGCAATGTTGTCACCGGCGCGGAATCGACCGGACGCGCGGCTAACACCGTGGCAGCCGGGGTCGCCGAACTTGCGGTTTCGATCAGCGAGATCGCTTACAAGGTCAGCAAGCAGAGCGAACTCGCACAAGACGCCAATTTGCGCTCCGATGGCGGCGGCAAGGCCATTGGCTCGCTCAGCCAGCAATCAAAGACAATCGGTGAAGCCACCCGCGCAATCGTCAGGATTGCCGAACGCACCAACCTTCTTTCGCTGAATGCCGCAATCGAGGCGGCCTCTGCATCCGAAGCCGGGCGCGGTTTCAGCATTGTCGCGCATGAGGTCAAATCGCTCGCTGGTCAGGCTAGCCAGGCAGCAAGTGAAATCGACACTTTCCTGAAGGGTGTCCAGTCTGGGACGCTTGAGGCTGAACGCAGCTTTCAGGCGATCGATTCCGCGATCAGCGAGCTTGGCGAAACAGCAAGTTCGATCCGCTATGGGATGGGAAATCAGGTTCAGTCGGCTGATACGATCGAACAATTCGCGCGCAATGCCGCGGGTGAAGCCGATCAGATGATCGAACGCACCAAGGCGCTGGCCGAACGCGCTGATCAGGCGCGGCAATTGTCTGATGAGCTCGACAAGGCGGCGAGCGCGCTGTCCGAGACCGTGCGCAACCTTGAACGCTCAACCGAAAGTTTCACCTCAAGTCTGAAGGCGGCGTGAGTGTGCAGGACGGCTGATGGGCGCTATTGGCCGTTTTCGAAGGCAAGCAGCGCCCGGCTTAGATTTGTGATGTTTTGACCAAAGACCAGCAATTGCGCCTGCACGTTGCGGTAGGTCACGCCATAGGCTGCATTGATATAGGATTGCAGCGCGACCAGGCCCTGCGGATTGCGCATCACTTTGGCGGTTGGATACAGGTCATTGTACTGGTTGATAAAAGCATCAAGCCGTGCCGCATTTGGCGCGTTGAGATCATTAAACAAGGCAATCAGCACAAGGCCAACGCACCCGTTTTGAGCATCACAGGAACGCGGTGCGAGGACGAAATTGATCCCCTCTTGCGTGGTCGCACGGTATGTGAGCGAGCCATCCGTCCCCTGCTCCACCGTCCATTGCGCGTTGAGGTCAGCAAGGATGAAACGCATGACCTGATCATCAAACCGATTGACCCAGTCGGGGCGTTGTTCCGCTGGCTGTGTGACCTGTTGGGCAGATAATGGAGCAAGCGGTGAAGCCAGTGCGAAGGCAGCGAGAAGGCCGCCGATCAGAGTCTTGATGCGCATGGGTCCTGACTATCCTGATTCAAATCCGAGTGCAAAGCTGTGATGATCATTGGCCCCGCTTGACACAGAGCACACTCTTTACGGCAAGATCGCGAGCCCATCACCGCCCTCTCCGCCGGGCAAACGGCGCAAGACTTCGCCGCTCGCATAGTCAACCTCGGCAACCGTGTTGGACGCGGTTTCAGCGACATAGATGCGCTCACCATCATCAGACCACAGGATCGTCACCTGAAAATGCTGCTGCGCTCTTTCGGGAGAAGACACCGCGATTGATCCGGTGACCGTTGCCGTTGCAAGATCGATGACAGTCAGGCCGCCATCCATAAGGTCTGATGTGACAGCCACATCGCCTTGCGGACGGATCGCAAGCCGCAAGGGGAAAGCGCCAGTGTCGATCGTCTCGCGCACTTCCATGGTGACAGGGTCAAGCGCAAAGGCCTGATTGGAGCCGCGCGCCGATACCCATAGGGTCGATCCGTCAGGCGCAAGGTCGATGCCTTCAGGCTCCTCCCCGACCGTAACCGACAAAGGCGCCCGCCGAGTGACCAGATCCACGCGGGTGACAGTGCGTGAACCCAGATCAGTGGTCCACGCGGTGCGAGCATCAGGCGAGATGACAAGCATATGGCTGCCGCGCTTATTCGTCGCGCTTTCAATGACCTCAGGCTCATCCGAAAGCGGGTTCTTCAGCCACGCGACGGACTGTCTGCCTTCAGCGGTGGCGTAAATGTCGCCGTTTTCATGCCAGATCAAGCCGTGTGGGCGCGCATTCTCGCCGATATCGATGCTTGCCACCCGCTCCAGATCAGATGTGCGGAAGATATCGATCGTGGTCCCGCCATAACAACCCAAGGCGACATGCTCGCCATCAGGCGAAGTCGCGAGTTCGTGCGGATTGGTGCAGCTGTCACGCCGCAACACTTCTTCGCCGCTCGCAAGGTCAACCTTGGACACCGTATTGCCGCGTTTCTGGGTGACAAACAGCGTGCCTGAAACGGTGTCAGAGGCAGCAGGATCAACCGCCGCAGGCTCTTGCGCCGCCGCGCAGGATGCAAGCGACAAGGCAAGGCAAACGGTGGGCAGTGTGAGTGTGCGCAGCTCTTTCATTTCGAAATCTCCCTCACTCTGCGCTTGCTCGCCCGCGCAATGCCGATCAAGCGGCTCTCGACGAAAGGCGATTGGCAAGCAGTCCAACGAGAACGGCAACAAAGCTGCCGATCCATGCGAGCACTTTGATCGGCTGCATGAACGCGGCAATCCCGGCCATCCCATCGCTTCCTTCATTCATCAGCATCTGCACAAGCTGGAGCGAGGTTTCGGTGATGTCGGTTGCGAAAAAGACGCCGCCCAAGGCCAGAACAAGCAGGCCAATCGTGCGCGTGATCACGCTCGCCCCTGCTCGCAGTCCGCGCCCTGCCCGCATCGTTCCGATCGAGTAGATGACTATGAAGACAAGGTCGCCGATCATCCCCAATGTCTGGAGACCAAAATACCCTTCATCGTGCCAGGTGCTCTGAATCTCATTCACGCGCGCCGCTGTGCCAGCGGCCTGATGGTCGACAATCGAAAAAGCGCTGTCGCCCATGAAAATCATCTCGAATCCGATGAGCGCGACAAGCATCCCAACGCCGATCAGCCAGTATCTCGTTTCGACTCTATTGGTCACCGGTTGCTCTCCAGAAACTCAACAATCACCTCGCCCAGTTCAGGCTTGGTCACGCTGTTGAGGTGGCTGCCGGGCACTTCGTAATAGCGAGCATTAGGCAGCATCGCTGTGAGATCCTGCGCGGAGCCATTGTCGTTGTCTTCATCGCCGCAGATCACGCCTGTCGGGATCGTGATGTTGCCAAGGCTTGCAAGGTCAAACGGTTCCATCGCGTCCAGCAGCAGGCGCGCTGCGACACGGTCAACGCCCTGCGATTTAAGGAATGTGCGCGCCACATAGGCCGGGTCGCCCGGTTTGATCGTGTCGAATTCATCGATCACGCGCTTGAAGTGGGCAGCGCGGCGCTCCCAATCGGCAAGCCCTTCGACCCCCATTCCGCAGATTGCGAGCCTGCCAGGTTCCAGCGCGCCATTGGCAGCCGCATGGATCGCCGTGCGGGCCCCCAGCGAAAAGCCCGCAAGGTCATATTCGCCCGGCGCAAGCCCGATGTGATTAACCAGCGCCACCGCGTCGCGGACCAGAACGCCATCGGGATAAGAGGCCGGATCGTGCGGCGCATCGCTGTCGCCGTGGACGCGGAAATCGAGCATGATCGCCTCATACCCGGCATCAGCAAGACGTGTGTGATGGCCCCATTTGGTCCAGTTCATGAACGCGCTTGAGAAAAGGCCGTGGAGCAGCACAACGGGCCTGCCCTCACCTTCGCGGTGGATCGCAAGGCGGGTGCCGTCAAAGCTTTCGAAACTGTCAGTCATCACCGCGCGGTGAGGCCCTTTTGCTCCATCCGCCACTTGGCCATCTCGACCCGGTCCTGTCCAAAGAACGGTTCGCCATCGAAGACCAGCGTGGGCACGCCCCAATGGCCAGCCGCTTCAAGCGCGTCCTGATTGGCAGCGATCTCCGCATCAAGCGCGTCGGCGTCGGATACCGCCTCAGCGTCAAGCTCAGCAAGGTCTAGCCCGGCACGCTGCGCGGCGCCCGCAAGGTGATCCCCTTCGTTCCAGCCATCGACGCTGCCGTCCCAGATGAGCGGGGCGACCTCTGCGGCAAAATCCAGCCCCTTGCCGCGGCGCGTGGCGGCCTGTCCCAAACGGCAGATGCGGTGGATATGCGGTTGATCTTCGGAAATCTCGCGCGTCATCAGGTTTTGCACCACCGGATCAGGCCGGGGCCAGGCAATCGGGATACCGAGGAACTGGCCAGCACGCATGCAATCCATCACGATGTAGCGCGGCGCTGCCGGGTTGCCGGTGAACAGGATATCGGGATCCCGGATCGCAATCGGCAGGACCGTGCGCAAAGTGATATCGAGATCAAATTCCTGTGTCATCGCGCGGTATCGACCGACAGCGAGGTAGGAATAGGGTGAGCGGAAGCTGAAGAACAGGTCGGCTGAAAGTGTCATGCCCCCACCTTAGCGCGCTTCAAAGCAAATGCACTACCTGAAGAAGCATTGCGTCCCGGCATAAAGCATCGACACACGGCCCTCTTCAAAGAAGCCGGCAAGCGCATCGCCCAGCATGAATTCTTCGCCCAGCGTGCTGGCTTCGATCATGGCAAACCCGCTCGCCGCCTCCACGTCAGAACGCGGCGTGCCAATCGCGATATCCCCGCGCAGCACGATGTTGTCAGCCCCGCCATCGAGGCTCCAGCCAACGAGGATGCCGTCCTGAAAGTTGACCGACAGCCCTCCGGGATAGCTCGCAAATTGCATCGGGCCTGCACCGCATTCCGGCATGTCGCCAGCGGAAACAGGCTCTCCCACAGCGCGGGTGATCGCAGCTTCGATCTCGGTCTGGCCAGCGCCGAAATAGAACGCATCCGGCCCCGCAATCAGGCCATCATGCCAAAGCGTGACCTGGCCCGGATCAATGATCTCTGCCGCAGCGGCATCGCCCGATCCGTTAAGCCGCTCTGCAGGCGATGGCACATCAGAACCGCCACACGCCGCAAGAGCGCACAACGCCAAGCCGATCACCAAAGCCCGCATCTTCCTAACCCTTCTTAAGATGCCGCCGCCCGAGCAGCTCTGCAATCTGCACAGCGTTCAACGCCGCCCCTTTGCGCAGATTGTCAGACACGCACCAAAGGGTCAGCCCGTTTTCGACCGTCGGGTCTTCGCGGACGCGGCTGATATAGGTTGCGCTGTCACCGGCGCATTCAACCGGGGTGACATAGCCTTCGTCCTCGCGCTTATCGACAAGCATGATGCCCGGCGCCTCGCGCAGGATTTCCTGTGCCTGTTCAGCCGACAGCTCATTCTCGAACTCAATATTGACCGCCTCTGAGTGACCAACGAAGACCGGCACGCGCACGCACGTGGCATTGAGCTTGATCTTGGGATCGAGGATCTTCTTGGTCTCGACCACCATCTTCCATTCTTCCTTGGTCGAACCATCATCGAGGAAGACATCGATATGCGGGATCACGTTAAAGGCGATCTGCTTGGTGAACTTGGCCGGTTCCACCGGATCACCGACAAAGATCGCGCGGCTTTGTTCAAACAGTTCATCCATGCCCGCTTTGCCTGCGCCCGAAACCGATTGATAGGTCGAGACGACAACGCGCTTGATCGTCGCGGCGTCATGAAGCGGCTTTAGCGCCACGACCAATTGCGCGGTCGAGCAGTTCGGGTTGGCGATGATGTTGCGCTGTGTGTAGCCATCGATCGCATCGGGGTTCACCTCTGGCACGATCAGCGGCACATCGGGATCGGTGCGGTAGAGCGAGGAATTGTCGATCACGACGCAACCTGCCTCGGCGGCCTTGGGCGCGTATTCCTTGGCAGGGCCGCTGCCGGCAGCAAACAGCGCGATGTCCCAGCCCGACCAGTCAAAATGCTCAATGTTCTTGCATTTGAGCATCTTGCCGGTGTCGCCGAATTCCACTTCTGTGCCCTGCGAACGGCCGCTCGCAACAGCGGCGACTTCCTCAATGGGAAATTCGCGCTCGGCAAGGATCTGCATCATTTCGCGACCGACATTTCCGGTCGCGCCGACGACTGCTACACGGTAGCCCACTTGGTTATTCCTTCACGTCAATTTGGCCAATGAAACGAGCTTGCGCTGCCGCATCTGGCAGCTAGCGTGTGTCTCTTGAGGAGAGACCATGCAGGCCGATACACGCAAATGGCGCGAGAATGCCAAATATTTCGACTTTCAAGGGTATCAGATTGCCTATTGGACCGGAGGAAGCGCGACGGCGCGCCCTTTATTGCTTGTCCATGGCTATCCAACCTGTGCGTGGGACTGGGCCGCGACCTGGGAGGAATTGGGCGCTGACCACCACCTGATTGCGTGCGACATGCTGGGCTTTGGCCTGTCTGATAAGCCTCGCAGCGGATATTCGATCCATCTGCAAACCGATATTCAAGAAGCCTTGCTTGCGCATCTTGGTATCGGTGAATTGGATGCGCTGGTGCACGATTATGGCGTGTCAGTGGGTCAGGAATTGCTCGCCCGCCAGCAGGATGGCACAGGCGCAGCAGGGCTTGGCAAGATGGTGTTCCTCAATGGCGGCATCTTCCCCGATCAGCACCGTCCCGTGACAATGCAAAAGATCGGTGTCTCACCGTTCGGATTTGTTTTGGGCTTGTTGATGAACCGGGAGCGTTTTGGGCAAAGCTTCTCCCAAGTCTTTGGCCCAGACACAAAACCTTCGCCCGAAGAACTTGACCAGTTTTGGAGCTTTATCAGTCACAAATCCGGCAATCGCATCATGCATAAGCTGCTTCACTACATCGCTGACCGGCGAACGCATAAGGCGCGCTGGGAGGCGGCTCTTGTGGGCGCGCAGGACAAAATCGGGCTGATCAACGGAGCGCTTGATCCGGTTTCGGGCAAACATGCCTATGACAAATGGCGCGAAGTCGTGCCCGGCGCGCGGCACCACTTGCTGCCGACCATTGGCCACTATCCGCAGGTCGAAGCGCCTGATGACGTGGCGGCAAAAGCGCTGGAGTGGCTCGCCTGAGACTTACTCAGGCGGCGTCACCCCATGCGCTTCGAGGAAGCGGAACATCGCGTTCCACATATGCGGAGAAATCTGCGGGCCTGATACGCGGTGGGTGTAGCCGGGATAGAGCATCATCTCGAAGGCGACGTTGTTTTCCTGCATCACGCTGATCAGCTCGGATGAGTTTTCGAACACCACATTGTCATCCGCCAT
The DNA here is from genome assembly GCA_964443505.1 of uncultured Porphyrobacter sp. Lineage (GTDB taxonomy): Bacteria > Pseudomonadota > Alphaproteobacteria > Sphingomonadales > Sphingomonadaceae > Erythrobacter. The sequence goes on from CAYUCZ010000002.1 coordinate 131,079, forward strand.
GCCGTGGATCAGGAGCAGCGGATCGCTGATCTTGGTCGCATCGGGGATAGCGCTTGCGGTTTCATACGCCTCTGGCACCACGCGCGGATCGCCCATGAAGCGTTCTGTGTAATGCGTATCGTACAGCCCCCAGCGCGTGACAGGCGCGCCGGAAATACCCGCTGCATAAAGACCCGGATCAGCCTGAAGCTGCTTGAGCGTCATATATCCGCCATATGACCAGCCATAGATCGCGATCTTGTCAGCATCGACGAAATCGAGCGTCTTGAGATATTCAGCGCCCGTTTTCTGATCGCGCACTTCAACGCCGCCCATTGCGCGGTAAAGCGGCTGTTCGAAATCAACGCCCCTGTTCGCGCTGCCGCGATTGTCGAGCGCGAACCAGATATAGCCCTTGTCGACCACGGCCTGCGCGAGCGCCCCGCCCCAGCCCTTGTCAACGATTTGCGGGCCGGGGCCTGAATAATGGTAATAAAAGACGGGGTATTTCTTGCCCGGCTCCATGTCAGGGCGAAGCATCATATAGTGAAGCGGCGTTCCATCCTCTGCGGGTATCGTGCCGTATTCGGGCATGGTGTGGCTAAGAAGATAGGGCGTGTAGGGATGGTCTTCCGACAGCGCATTTTCTTCGATCCAGGTCAGGCGCGCGCCGCTTCTGCCGGCAAGATAGCTTTGCGAAGGCTGATCGGGCGCAGAACGGGTGACCAGCAGGACCTCTCCCGATGGGTCCATGCTTGCCTGATTGGTGTAATCAGGATCGGTGATCTGTTGCGGTTCGGAAGCGGCTGAAAGGCTGGTGGAGAAGACCTGCTCGGTCAACACGCCATCGACTGCGGTGAAGAACAGCTGATCGCGGCTCTCATTCACTCCGACCAGCGCCGTCACAGGCTCGGTAAGGCTGGTGATCTGGGTCCAATCGCTGCCGTCAAAACGGTAAAAATTGCCAAAGCCATCGCGCTCTGACCACCACAACAGGCTGCCATCTGACAGGAAGCGGTAATTGTCAGACAGGTTGATCCAATATTCTTCGCGCGCGGCGTTTTCGGTGAACCACACCTCGCTCTCTCCAGTCGCAGGATCGACCTTGAGCATGTCGAGCACGGTCTGCTCGCGGTTCTGGCGCTGGACATAGAGGTAATCATCTGGGCCCCAATCAACCCGCGCAATGTAGATATCGGTCTCCTCGCCGATATCGACCTTGACCTGGTTGCCGCCATCAGGGTCCATGATGAACAGTTCGACAATCGCATTGTCAGAGCCTGCCACGGGATAGCGTTGGTCGAAGACCTGCGTGCCGGTTGCGCCAATCGCCGCACGCGTGACGATGCCAACGGGGCTTTCATCGGTGCGCTGAACCGCGATGCGCGTGTCATTGCCGTTCCACCAATAGCCGGTGAGACGGCTCATCTCTTCCTGCGCGACAAATTCCGCCTCGCCCCAGCGGATCGTGTCGTCTTCCTTGGGCGTGATCGGCGCAGCCTCACCGCCCACTTCGCCGACCCACAGCTGACGATCGCGCACGAAAGAGACATAGCCCGAGCGCGGCGAAAGCTTGGGGTTAAGCTCGCTTTCCTCGGTGTCGGTCAGGCGCTGCACATCTCCATCGAGCCGCGCGAAATACAGGTCGCCGTCAATCGGCACGAGAACGCCGGACCCATCGCTTGCCCATTGGTAGGTGATGATGCCTTTGAGGCTGCCAACACGCGCGCGCTCACGCTGCATCTTTTCGTCTTCGGACAGCTCGCGGCCGGTGCCGATGGCCTCGCTATCCACCAGCATGCGCCATTCGCTCGTCTCAAACTCATAGCCCCACAGATCATAGCGCGCGGCATCATCATCGCGATTGCGCAGCAGGGTCAGATATTTGCCATCAGGAGAGAATTTCACCTGACGCGGCGCAGGGCCGTTAAGCGATGGCGAGGCGAACACGCGTTCAAAGGTAAGTTCGGGAGAATTCTCGCTCATATGCGCGTCCGCAAGGGCTGGAGTGGGCAGGAGGATGGCAGCAGCAGCGGCAAGTATCGGTAAGCGCATGTCAAGGAGAGCCCTTTCGTGACTGTATCGAGGTTCTCCTCGCAATCGCCGCCGCGAAAATCAACATGCACAACGAAAAAGGGCGACCCCGCAAGGCCGCCCTTCGTGAATTCGCTTGTGCGAGCGTTTACGCCTTGGGCGCGTTCTCGCGGCGCTCTGCGATACGCGCACGCTTACCGGTGCGGCCACGCAGATAGTAGAGCTTGGCACGGCGCACGACACCGCGGCGAACCACGGTGATGCTGTCAACGATGGGTGAGTAGAGCGGGAACACACGCTCAACGCCTTCGCCAAAGCTGATCTTGCGCACGGTGAAGTTTGAACCCATGCCGCGGTTCGAACGCGCGATTACAACGCCTTCGAAGTTCTGGACACGCTCGCGGTTGCCTTCCTTCACCTTCACGCCGACACGCACGGTGTCGCCCGCGCGGAATTCGGGAATCTCTTTTTCGACCTTGCCGATTTCTTCGGCTTCGATTTGCTGGATCAGGTTCACTGGTCCGGTTCCTTGTTCTTTCGCCGCGCGCCAGAGGCAGACAGATCCGAAGCATCCCCATGACGCTCCCAAAGATCCGGCCTGCGTAACCGAGTAGTCTCTTGTGACTTGGCTTTGCGCCAAGCCGCAATCTTCGCATGATCCCCTGATCGCAGCACTTCGGGGATCGTGCGCCCTTCCCATTCTTGAGGTCGGGTATATTGCGGGTATTCGAGAAGGCCGTCCTCGAACGACTCCTCATGCCCGCTTGAAGGCGCGCCCATTACTCCGGGAAGCAGCCGAATGCAAGCGTCAAGTATGGCCAAAGCCGCCGGCTCTCCGCCTGAGAGGACGATGTCGGCAAGGCTGACCTGTTCGATCTCAGGGCGAGCCTCGAACAACCGCTCGTCAAAGCCTTCGAAACGGCCGCAGATAAGGGTCACGCCGGGGCCGGAGGCGATCTCGCGAATACGCTCCTGAGTGATGGGCTTGCCGCGCGGAGTCATGGCCAGGATCGGACGCGCATCCGCGACGCTATCCACCGCCGCTCCCAGCACGTCGGCCTTAAGCACCATCCCCGCTCCGCCGCCAGCAGGCGTGTCGTCGACCGTGCGGTGCTTGTCTGTTGTGAAGTCGCGGATCTGTACCGTTTCACAAGACCAATCCCCCCGCTCTAACGCTTTGCCAGCGAGCGATTGGCCCAGGGGACCGGGAAACATCTCTGGATAGAGAGTGAGGATGGTGGCGGCGAAGGTCATCTGGGACGGCTCTTAGCGCGCGAAGTTGGGATGGTCCATGCTCTGCAAGAAGGAGTTCAGATACTGGCGTATGAACTGTGCGGCGGGCGGGTTTTTTGAGTGCACCTCAAACTGGAAGTCGCTGGGAAACTCTGCCTCACCGTCAAGCACACGCTCGACCAGCCATTTCGCACAATCTCTTCCCTCTGGAATGCCATCCCCAAGATCGTTGTCGAAGGCGATGAAACTAGGGATTCCATGCCGCACAATATGTGCGCAGAAGCTTTCATAATCTCGTACAATCACGAAATCTGCTTTGGGCAATGCCAACCATGTGACGTCCGCCGGGTCGCGCTCATCGTCAAGAAAGATGGCTGCGAAGGTCATTGCCCGCGCCCATGCCAGCCCGCATGCATTCAATCAATTCCTAACCGCTGACCCGTATGATTGCTCTCATGAGCAAGAAGGCTACCCTCAAGGCCAGTTTTGGCACTCTCACGGCCGCGCTGTGCCTCTGGGTGTTTGCCTATGTCTCGACCCTGTTCCCTTATCTCGGCTGGGGCCGCGCGCAGAACAACACCGAGTTTGCGACCAGTGTCGACCTTGCGAGCTTCAATGTCGGAGTTCCTTATATGCTGCTGTTTGAAGGGCAGACGGCGTTTTACGACTACACCAGCCATTCAGAGGAAAGCCGTATCACTTTCGATGTGAAACCGGTTTTCACAATCGGCTATTCCGATGCAGCGCAGCGCGTGAGCGGTGAAGGGTCAGGCCGGATCGAGATCCCGATCACCAAGACAGGCCTTTACACTTTCAAGCACGAACCCTCAATGGCGCGCGGGCATGCTTATACGCATTACGACACCGTTTGGGGAGCGATTTAGAGCGTGAGGATGGTGGCGGCGAAGGTCATGTCTTCAGCTCTCGAACTTCGCCATTCCAAGATTGTGCACATGAGAAGCGACAAATGCCGATACAACTCCAAGCAGAGTCAATGCGACCACCTCCCATGGATTTTCAATGACAAGATAGATTGGTTCTCTCAGTGCATCGGCGAAAGAACTCCCCCTCTCCCACATCCACACGAACAGATAGGAAACCAACAGAGTGAGGGTAGTCAGGACGCCCGAACCAATTGCTCGAAGTATCAAGGGAGTGTTCCGAAAGCGCTTCGCCGCAAAGACTGCGGCCGTGGCGGCAATGGAAATCACAATCGACAAAAAGACGGCCAAGACGATCCACGGTGTGTAGGGGTCAGGAACATCCGTAACGAAACCGAATTGGTTCTCTGGCGGCTGGAGGGTCGTTTGGGTCGTCACCCCCAATTCACCCCATCCTTGGCCCGGGTATCAACGCTCAGCTCAAATACGTCCGGCCGCGAGTAGTGGCCGTCGGTATCAAGGCTCGTGAGCCCCTGCCCGCGCTCCGACAGGTCCAGCTCCGCGTGCAATATCTCTTCTCCCTCGCCCGCTTGCGCCACAACGCGCGCATCTGGCGCAATAATCATCGAACCACCGCGATTGAGCGTCTCGCCTTCGATAGCCCCGAACAGTTCCTTAGCCTCAGCAGACCCACCCACGCGCTCCAAGCCGTCAAACAGGTCATCGCGGTGCTGCACCAGCCCTGCCGCCAGCACAAAGCAGCGCCCTTCCATCGCGTAGTGCCGCGAGGCCAGCGCATATTCCTCACGCACGGTCGGCCATGCGGCGACGTGAACGCTCTCACCCAGATTGTGCATCGCGGCCCTCGCGAGAGGCATCCAGTGCTCCCAGCAGATGAGATTGCCTGCATTGCCCCACTCGGCCTCATGCACGCCAATCGTCGAGCCATCACCGCGCATCCAGATCAGACGCTCGCCATGGGTGGGCACCAGCTTGCGGTGGTCGAGAGGGTCTTGGCCCGGGCGAAACAGAAGCTGGTTATTGTAAAGGCTGGAGCGCACCCGCTCGTGTGCGCCGATTGAGATGCAAACGCCGCTTTCATCGCACAGCTCCTGCAAGGGCAGCAGCCGCTCATCCCCCGGTACAATCGCATTGTCGAGCATGATCTGGTGGCACGCCTTGGTCCCCGGGTGATCCCACAGGGCTGCTCCTGGAGCCTCATCCAGCCATAGCGGATAGCCGCCCAGAAAGGTTTCACCAAAGGCGACCATCTGCGCCCCTGCATCGACCGCTTCACTCGCAAGGCGGGTGGCTTTTTCGATGCCGCCGGTAAAATCGAGCGGGATTGGCGCGGCTTGGCAGATGGCTACGTTTAGGGATGTCATTCCCGTCACTTAGGCCGCCCGATCAGCCCCCGCAACCGCCGCATCCGCCGCCGCAGCCCGAACCGCAGCCTCCGTCAGAGCCATCGCCGCCTGACCCGGCATCTCCGCCCGATCGCTGGATCGCGTGGAGCGGTTCCCATGGGGTGCCGACCAGTACGCCGGTGCCGAAGATGGCAACGGCATAGCCCGCCTCGTTCGCTTGCGGGGCGCGCTTCAGCCGGCTTGATCGGTCTTCCAACTGCTTGAGCGCAGCATTGCCTGCCTGTGTGCGCGGGTTGAACGCCAGCAGTCGCCAGATCGCAAATCCCACGGTCAAGGCGAGAAGGCCGACAAGAAAGCCAGTGGGTTCGCCGAGTTCCTCGCCCGCTTGCTGCCGGTACAGGCCGATTGCGAACAGCACGGCATAAGGGATGACGGAAACCCAGCGCAGCGCCGTCAGATCGCGGCTGCTCATCAAAAGCCCGCGTTTCTCAAGTGCAGCCTCGATCGCCATACGCCGGCTGCGAAGCGTCAGGCGCAGTTCGCCCAGCGTGAAATCGCCGACCTTGGTCAGCACCGTTCGCTCAGATTCGCTTTCGCCTACCTCGGTACGCGCGACGCGCAGCTTGTGCTTGCTCGCCTCTGTCAGCGCGTTCTTGGCAAACAGCGAGGAAGTCACCGCATGGACATGGCGCTTTGCCCCGCCCGCCAGCACGGCGATCTCCTCAACATCGGACAGTTCACCGCGCCGCCCTTCTTCGCGCAGAAAGGCCGGGATCCAGATCCCTGCGAGCACGCTGGTGGCCAGCATGATCGCGTAAAAGGCGAGGAAGTCACTTCCTGTGTAAGAGGCGAAGAATTCCATCAGAAGAGCACTCCGACAATGACGGCAATCGCAATTCCCAATGCGATCCAGCCTACCGCGCCAAGAATAGCGACGCGCCTTTCAAGAACCATTACATCATCTGGGTTAACGCGGAATGCGCGCGGGTCCTTGCCAAAA
>CAYUCZ010000003.1:0-130371 GCA_964443505.1 uncultured Porphyrobacter sp.
AAGACCTGATGGAAGACATGCAGAACGGCAATCTCGATTACGACCGCGTGATCGCAACGCCAGACATGATGGGCGTTGTCGGCCGTCTGGGTAAGCTGCTGGGTCCGAAAGGCCTGATGCCGAACCCGAAGTTGGGCACGGTGACCCCGAACGTCGAGCAGGCCGTCAAGGATGCAAAGGGTGGCCAGGTCGAATTCCGCGTTGAGAAGATGGGCATCATCCACTCAGGCATCGGCAAGCTGTCGTTCAAGGATGAAGACCTGAAAGCGAACTTCAAGGCTCTCACTGACGCGGTCGTGAAAGCCAAGCCATCAGGCGCGAAGGGCAAGTATGTGAAGAAAGTCTCGTTGACTTCGACCATGGGCCCGGGCCTGAAGATCGACTTTTCGGAAGTCGAAGGCGCCTAAGCCTTTCCTACTCGATCTGGATTTGCAAAGGGCCGGGAGAGCAATCTCTCGGCCCTTTGTCGACTGTGCGCCTGATCCGCTCTATCAGGGCTTATGGTTGAGAGATTTTTGGATCGAGAGATTGTTTTCGCAAATGGCGCGGTGGGCGAAGCGATCGAGTTTGAAAGCGCAAACCCTGCCAATTTTCACGAGATCATTGCAGGGCTTGAATTCCCTTCGGTGACAATCGACGGGAAGCTGTTCCTGCCGCCTGATCACGATGGAACACCGCTGCCGCTGGTGATTGTTGTCCCTGGCAGCGTCGGGGTTGCCGAGAGCCATCTGATGCATACCGAAACTTTGTGCGGCGAAGGGTATGCCGCTTTTATCGTTGATCCCTTCGGCGCGCGAAGCGTGACGTCGACCTTTGCCAATCAGACGCAATTCTCATTTGCTGCCAGTGCTTATGATGCAATTGCAGCGGTCAAAGCATTGTCTGCGCGGCCAGAAGTCGACGCTGCTCGGATTGGGTTGCAGGGGCACAGTCGCGGCGGATCAGCAGTGGTGCAAGCAGCCATGACCACCCTGAACCGCTGCGTATTCACATCGGGGGAAGCGATCCGCGGTGTCTATGGTGTCTATCCATGGTGCGGTCAGCAATTCCTCAATCCCGCTATCGGAAATACCAAGATGCGGATCGTGATCGGCGAGCAGGACAATTGGTGCTCCCCACAACAGGCGCAGGGCTATGCGCAGGCGATCCGGCTTACAGGCGGCGACGTTAGTTTCCGGTTGTTCGAAAATGCGGAGCACAGCTTTGACCGCAGGCAGGGTATCGAGGAGTTTCCGGATGCCGCAGTCGCTCCGGCTGCCCCAACTGTCTATGTTGATGATCAAGGGGCTTTCATTGATGTGATCAGCGGGGCGAGCGATCCCAAGGCGACCGATATCGATTTCATGGCGAGGGCGGCCCGAGAGGGGTTTCTCGTCACCGGGGCCTCTCTCGGTTCGCGCGGCGATCAGGCTGACCTGTTCCGCGAGGACATGCTCACTTTCTGGAAGAGCGTGCTTTAGGCCCGCAGGAGGCCGCGCACTTTCCCAAGCGCACCGGTACGCTCAGCCAGAGCCTTGGCGCTGCTTATTGCACTGTCGAAGCTTGATCGTGCACCAAGCAAAGCCCGATTGGACAGGGTCGGATCCAGCAGCACAAAACTCGCGCATTCGACATGGTGAGTGCCAAACATTGCCTTGTGTGCGCCTTCGCCTTCGGTGAAGTCGAAATATTTGAAGCGCTGTTCGGCAAACAGCCTCTCAAGCGCTTCAAGCTGCAGCACGGTTCCAGGCGACAGCCGGGCGAAAACCGGATCATAGCCGAGGTGCGCATAGACCAGTGTTCGCCCGTGAACGGGCAGCGAGAGATAAGCGATCGGTACATCGCCTACACGGAGTAGAAAGCCGCGCATTCGGCCCTGCTCAGCCGCCTGAAGCATTTCGGCGCGTGCCTCGGCAGTGTCCGGTAACCCAGCGTCGAGCAATCGCTCTTGATAAGTCTTGGCAGACAGCGGGCGCGCTTCGTCGAGAAATTGCTCGATCTCGGACGGGCTGCGATGCTCGGAGATTGTGAACTCACCGAGCTCTTTGGCAAGCTTGCGGCCTTTGCGCCTCAGCGTTGAACGGGTCTTTGAGGAGAAACGAGCGAGATAGTCCTCAAAGGTGCCGCTCATATCGATGTAGTGCCGCCGGTACCGTTGCTCCGCCCCCATCACAAGCGGTCTTGCCAGCGCAGTGATGGCCGGAACCATGTCTATTGGAGCTGACAGGACCCTTAGCCCATGCTGACCAGTATCCGGCAATCGCAATTGCCTGTCGCTCGATGCGAGGACATCTTCGAGCGAAAAGCTCCAGTCGGCGAGGTCTCGCCCGACGCTGAACAGACGCCGCGATCCCACCGTGAAATCTATGGATGCGTTGGCGCTCATCGGTGGATCTTACAACGCACCGTAAAGCGTGTTCGAGACAAACTGTTCCGCATAGCGATGCCCGGTTCGGATCGGATTCGCAGGAAGCGGAGAGCTGGCTGCAAGGTTCGATGCGAGGCGCGGCGGGTCGTCACGATAGGTCGCTGTCGACACGCCCTCCATTGACGAAAGCGCTTTGCACAGCCCTTCAAACCGGCGCCGGACGATCCGGTTGATCGAGAGCTTGCGGCGATTGATGAGCTCGAAACTGTGAGTGACCAATGTGAAAGTGTCGCGTTCACAGTCCCGCGCATGGCGAATGGCGGCGCGCATTTCGAAAAGGCTGAGAGCGGTGATCTGCGCATGGCGTTGCCCATTGCCGAGCGTTCCAATGCTTCCAACCGGAACCTCGATGATACCGAGGTGCTTGACGGGATCACGGTCATTGGGGCCAAGTGAAATACGATCGGCCCCATGTTGCAGGGCCGGACAGTGGCTAGTGTCGTAAGCAATCCCAATCTCTGCAAGCGCGCGCAGCGTATCGTCATTTGCCCCATAATTTCCTGCGCGAAAGGCGACGGGCTTCTCGGCGCCCGCAGACATCAGCGTGTCGCGCGCGAAAGCAAGGATTTCGCATTGCTCTTCGAAGGGGAAGTCAAACAGGTTCTGACCTATGCGCTTTGACGAAAGCGGGCTGGCAGAGCCGGCCAGCGCAAGCCATTCAGTATGGCAATGCAATTGAACGTCTTGCCCTGCTTCGATGATGGGGGCGACAACATCTTCGATCGCAGCAATCCCCCAGACCAGCGCCGGCATGGGATCGACGAAGAATACGGCTTTGATCCCGTAGCGTTCAAACAAGTCCAGCTTATGCGTGATCCCCGCCGGTCCACCCGCGGTTATGCAAGATACCGAGCGGCAGAAATTGTCCTGCCGATCCATCTTGGACAGATCGGTAACCAGTCCCGAGGAATACTCGGTATCAATCGTGATATAGACCTTCGTCATCGCGCGCATCTCCATAAAGATGAAGGGTTAAGGCGGCGTTGGGAACGTCTTGCAGAGTGGCTAGATGCCCCCGGGTGTAAAGTCGTAGCCGTTGGTTGCGAGCCCATCGGTCAATGTGTCGACGCAGCTTTTCAGGTCTTCTTCGCTAGTAGAGCGAATCACGAAGTTTGCGCCGACCTTGCCTTCGCGAAAGAAGGGATACGATCCAATTTGGCAGTTTTCGTGACCCTTTTCGACTTCGCGCAGAAGCGTGGCGACTTCGCTCTCTGCAACCCAGCATCCCACTGTTTCGGATAGCAAGGGAGCGCCGCCCTCAAGCTTGCCAGTGAGCGCGTCGAGCATGCCAGCGGTGATGTGCGGGACGCCGGCCATCAAGATAACATTGCCGCGCCTGATACCCGGTGCACCAGACATGCGATTGGGAATGAGCTCAGAGCCCTCCGGAGCACGAGCCATGCGCAGCCGGGCCTCAGTCAGTCCGCCCGGTTTGTCCGCGTAATAACGTTCAAGGATCGCCCGCGCTTCGGGGTGGACGATCACGGGCACGCCCAGCGCCTTTGAGACCGCGTCCACTGTGATGTCATCATGGGTTGGTCCGATCCCACCGGTGGTGAACAGGTAATCGTTCGCCTCGCGCAGAGCATTCACTGCCTCTACAATACGCTCCTCGATATCAGGCACCACGCGCACTTCAGCAAGGCGAATGCCTTGCACCTGAAGCCAGCTCGCGACCTGTGCGATGTTCTTGTCGTGGGTGCGACCGGAAAGAATCTCGTCACCGATAATAACGAGGCCAGCGGTCCAAATCTTGTCAGTTGAATTCATACCGCTTCGTCTAAGCGAAGCGGGCAGTGATTTCTACTGTCATTCAGCCGCTTCGAGCTGCTCCTCAGGACGCTGCGCGTTCGCGCCTGCTCGTGTCAATGCAAGGATCCCGTCATCGACCGGATCCTTTGCCATGAGCTTGCGGTCATAGACATATTCCTGATTCAGCCGCCAAGGGTAATCAATCCCGTTCTTGGGCTGAATATGTTTCGCGCGCTGGATGTAACCGCTTGAGAAGTCGTAGATGTCGTCTTCTTCGATCTGCGCCTCGGCCTCGGCTGAGAGGACCGGCGTTGCCGTATCTGCGCCGCGGTTACGCATTTCGTTGAGAACACGGCAGACATAGTCCGAATTGATGTCTGCGCGTAGCGTCCAGCTTGCATTGAGATACCCAAACACGACCGCAAGGTTCGGCAAGTTCGAGAACATGCAACCTTTGTAGTAGAAGCGCTGTGCGAAATCGACTGCTTCGCCGTTCACGCTGACAGCGATCTTGCCTGCCACTGCCATTTTCAGACCGGTCGCGGTTACGATGATATCAGCTTCGACGAGCTCGCCAGATTTAAGCCGGATACCGTTCGCCTCAAACGCTTCGATATGGCCCGTGACGATGCTGGCCTTACCGGAATTGAGCGCTTCGAACATGTCTCCGTCAGGCACCAGGCACAGGCGCTGTTCCCAAGGATTGTAGGGCACATCGAAGGCCGCCTTGTCATAGTCAGGCCCCATCGCTTTCTCATAACCCTTGCGAAGGTTTTCCTTGGCCTTTTCCGGTTTGTTTCGAGCCACCTTGAAGGTGAAGTCCTGCATCCAGATATTTTTGAATCGGGTGATGGAATAGGCGAGGCTTTCAGGCAGGATCTTGCGGATCGTATTCGCAAACGCATCCTTTGCCGGGCGTGAGACCATCCATGTGGGCGTGCGTTGAAGCATTGTGACATGCTCTGCGTCAGGTGCCATCGATGGTACGATAGTCACCGCTGTCGCGCCTGATCCGATCACGACGACCTTCTTGCCCTTGTAATCAAGATCGTCAGGCCAGAATTGCGGATGCAAGACCTGCCCTTCGAAGTCGCCCAGTTGGAAGCCAGGGTCGTAAGGTTCATCGTAGTCGTAGTAGCCAGAGCCAAGGTACAGGAAGTTGGCGGTGATGCGCGTGCGAGACCCGTCATCCAACTCCATCTCTACATGCCAGCGGGCTTCGTCCTCGCGGAAATCAGCGGAGATCACCTTGTGGCTGAAACGGATGTGATCGCGGATATCACGCTCGTCCACGATGCGATTGAGGTATTCAAGGATCGATGGTGCGTCCGCGATGCTCTTTTCATGTCGCCAAGGTTCGAAATCGAAGCCCAGCGTGTGCATGTCGCTGTCCGAACGGATGCCCGGGTAGCGGAACAGATCCCATGTGCCTCCCAGGTTTTCGCGACGTTCGACGATCGCAAAAGAATGGTGCGGCGCTTTCATCTTCATGTGCGCGGCCATGCCGATGCCGGAAATGCCTGCGCCGACGATCAGCACATCGTAATCTGGGGGTGTTGCTAACATTGGGTCTCTCTCTTCCCTTGTTGACAGCGATGTAAGCACACAAGGATGCTAAAAGCGAGTCTTGATGGCAATTTGCAACTGACTTTGCTTCGAAGACCGGCTAGTCGGCACCGCATGATTATCGCTTACCGAATTGCCGCTTCGGCACTTGCCCTGTCAGCTACCGCCCCGGCCTTCGCTCAAGATGACCAGTCGGACGAATTCGCGGAAGACGAAATTGTCGTTACCGGCGAGGGGCTTGAGCCTGCTCTGTCCAACATAGTCTATTCCACGCTGGAGCTTGATCGCGAAACGATCACTTCGACTAGCTCCGGTCGGATCGACGGGGTGCTGGCCAATGTGGCAGGGTTTCAGCAATTTCGTCGATCAGACAGTCGTTCGGCAAATCCGACAGCGCAAGGCGTCACCCTGCGCGCATTGAGCGGAAACGCCACGAGCCGGGCGCTGGTCTTGCTCGACGGCGTTCCAATTGCCGACCCCTTCTTTGGCTACATCCCACTTTCGGCCATTGCACCACAGACGCTTAGCAACATCAGGGTTACGCGAGGCGGGGGTTCCGGTCCATTCGGGTCTGGGGCGCTGGCCGGCACGATCGAACTGGAGAGCGCAGGTCCGCGATCGCTTGGTGGTCTCAATGCCAGCCTGCTTGCCAATGATCGCGGGGCGACGGAAGCCGCTGGGATACTGGCACAAGAGCTGGGCGCTGGCTTTGCCGTTGTAAGCGGTCGCTGGGATCGTGGGCGTGGGTTCTTCACTACACCAGACAATCAGCGTGTCCCTGCAAGCGCGAGGGCCGCGTTCGATAGCTGGAATATTGGTGTTCGAGCCGTCGCGCCGCTCTCGAACGATATTGAGCTTCAGGCGCGGGTCGCCCTGTTTGATGATCGGCGTACGCTTCGTTTCGACGGCGCTGATTCAACGCACGAAGGGCAGGATGCTAGCATCCGTATCGTGGGTCGCGGACAATGGGAGTTCGACGCTCTCGCCTATGTGCAGGCGCGCAATTTCTCGAACGTGATCATCAGTTCCACCCGGTTTGTCCGTGTTCTTGACCAGCGGAACACTCCTTCGACCGGTATCGGCGGCAAATTCGAATTGCGACCCCCGATCGCGGAAGGGCACGATCTGCGTATCGGCGCCGACTATCGCCGTGCTGATGGCGAGTTGTTCGAAGACGCATTCAGCGCCTTCACAGGGGCCTTGCGCGAAAGCCGCAATGCCGGCGGTGTGAACAGCAATCTCGGCTTCTTTATCGAAGACGACTGGTCAATTGGGCCATTGGTGCTGACCGGCGGCGTGCGTGCAGATCACACTCGGATCGAAGATGGCTTTTTCCGCGCAGTTGACGCCAATGGAGCGCTGGTGCGTGAAGAACTACCGCCTGATCGATCCGATTGGGCTTTGAGCTGGCGCGCGGGTGCGTCTTTCTACGCGACACGGCGCCTTGATCTGCGCGTTGCCGCATATACCGGACTGCGTCTGCCAACACTCAATGAACTTTACCGACCTTTCGTCGTATTTCCCGTGGTCACGCAGGCCAATGCAGCGCTTGAGAATGAACGGCTCGAAGGCTTTGAGATTGGCCTCAACTGGCAGCCTGTGAATGCAGTAGTGTTTTCGCTCACCGCTTTCGACAACGAAGTCGAAAACGCGATTGCGAATGTTACGCTTCAACCGAATCTGCGACAACGCCAGAACCTTCCAGCAATTGAGGCTCAAGGAATTGAAGGTGCGCTCGCCATAAACCTTGGTGAGTTCACTCTAGACGCCTCTGCAACCATCACAGATGTGATGATTAAGGGTGAGGGTGCTTCCGTCGCGCTTGATGGCAATCGTCCGCCGCAAACACCGGAGCTCTCAGCGTCCTCCACCCTTGCCTGGCAACCCAAAGATGGCTGGCGGTTTGCTGCGACTTTGCGCCACGTCGGGGCGCAGTTCGAAGACGATCAGGAAACCGATAGTTTGCCAGCAGCCACCACAGTCAATCTGTACGCTGAAGCCCCGGTTTCCCGCGGTTTCTCGGTCGTTGCTCGGGCGGAGAACCTATTCGATGAAACGATTGTCACCCGCAACTCTCGCGGCGCCATCGACTTGGGTGTTCCGCAAACCTTCTGGCTGGGCGTCCGCTTCGGTTTGTGATGCCTGAGGGCATTTGGGAGCAATAATAGTTCACGGATTTGCCGTGGTGCAGCAATGAATGCTGCATCGCAGCACATTGTGTGGCATTTTTGCACCTGTTTTTCAGGAACCCGCCACAGACTCTTGGCAGGCAAAAAACGACTGATAGTCTCTTTCTTCGGAGTTGAACCACACCGGCATGTAAGCCGGGTGGACGAGGAGAGGGAAATCTATGACACGTAAGCTTGCAGCCTACGCTGCTGGCCTGATGGCCTGTAGTTCATTCACTGCGCCTGCATTCGCACAGGACGCGGACGAGCTAGCCGCACCGGACGCCAATGACAGCGTCATTATCGTGACCGCCACAAGGCGTGCGTCTGATGTGCAGGACATTCCGATTGCTGTGACCGCGGTGACCCCGCAGCAGCTCGATCAGCAGGGCATCGTCAACATCCAAACGCTGGGCGCAGTTGCTCCAAGCTTCAACATTCAGTCGTCGCAAACTGAATCTCAAGGCACCTCGATCCGTATTCGCGGCATCGGTACGACCGGTAATAATATTGGTCTGGAAAGTGCTGTGGGTGTTTTCATCGACGGCGTTTACCAGTCGCGCCCCGGTATCGCACTGGGTGAATTGGTCGATGTCCAGCAGGTCGAAGTGCTTCGCGGCCCGCAAGGCACGCTGTTCGGCCGCAACACGACTGCTGGTGCGCTCGTCGTCCGCAACAGGGCGCCTGACCTTAACGCTTTCGGGGGCTTCGCACAGGCGACATACGGCAACTACAATTTCATCAACGTTCAAGGTGCGGTGAACACACCGGTCAGCGAAAGCCTCGGTTTCCGTTTCACTGGGGCCTATCGCGAACGTGACGGTATTCTCACAGATGCTGACGGCACAGAGGTCAACGATCGTGATCGCTACATGGTTCGCGGCCAGATGCTGTGGGAGCCAAGCGCGGACATCAGTCTGCGCGTTATAGCGGACTATCAGGAATCGAACGAGCTTTGCTGCGATTCCATCACTTTGAACCCGCCATCTTCATACAGCGACGCTTTCAACGCGCTCGCGTTTCCTAATGGCTTCTCGCAATCGTTCCAGCCTGCTGCGACCGGCCAGACCCGGATTCAAAGCCTGAACGGGGATGACCTCGTCTCGAACGGCAACGGCATTTCCAACGATGTTGAGCAGTGGGGTATTTCGGGCGAGCTTGTCTGGAATATCGGTGAAACCGAGTTCACCGCCCTCGTTGCTTATCGTGACTTCCTCGGCACCAGCACGCAGGACGATTTCCAGGGCATTCAGAACTATTCTGTTGGCGGTGTCACGGAAGACATCCTCCCGCCGACATTCGATGACATTCAAACCTTTACCGCTGAAGCGCGTCTCCAGGGCACGGCTTTCAACGACACGCTCGACTGGCTGGTTGGTGTCTACTACGCGGATGAAGACATCGTCGAAGAGGCAAGCCTTACGCTGGGGCCTGACTTCCAGACCTTCGTTGGTCAGGCAAGCTTTGGCGCTGCTGTTGGCCCACTGGCTCCGGCGATTCTTGGATTGATCGCGCAGTCTGGTGCCTATCTCAACTCAGTCTTGGCTGGGGCGCCTGATGTTAGCGTTTTCGCGCCAGGCAGCCTGAGTGCAGACAATTCATTCGGGTTGAATCGCTATTCGCAACAGGGTGAGAGCTTCTCGGTCTTCACGCACAACATCGTCAACGTCACTGACACGCTCAGCCTGACCTTCGGTCTGCGCTATGTCGATGACAAGAAAGACGGGCAGTACAATCAACTGGATGCAAACAACCCGGCCTGTCTCGCGAGCCTTACAACCGCTGGATTCCCGCAAGCCGATGCTTTCGCATTGCTTGAGCCGATCCTCGGCGCTGCTGTGGCTGGAGCTGTTACCACCCCAGCCCTCAACGGTCCTGGCGCATTCCTGAACTGCTTCCCATTCGCTGCACCAGCACTTGGTGTCAGCTTCCTGCCTGCAGAATTCGACCTGACCTTTGAAGATGACGAATTCATCTACACTGGTCAGATTGGCTGGGAACCGAACCCGGACCTGTTGACCTATGCCAGCTTTACGCACGGCTACAAGGCGGGTGGTTTCAACCTTGACTCAACCGCAGCGGCAAGCGGCGGTGATCCGCGCTTCCGTTCAGAAGAAATCGACGCATACGAGCTGGGTATCAAGGCAACTCTGCTTGATGGCCGCGCTCGTGCAAACTTCGCGTTCTTCTATAACGAACTGCAAGACTTCCAGGTGCTGGAGTTCACCGGCACACAGTTCCAGACCTTCAACGTCGATGACGTGAC
Organism: uncultured Porphyrobacter sp.; assembly: GCA_964443505.1. Classification (GTDB taxonomy): domain Bacteria; phylum Pseudomonadota; class Alphaproteobacteria; order Sphingomonadales; family Sphingomonadaceae; genus Erythrobacter. Next base: position 10,160 of record CAYUCZ010000003.1, read on the forward strand.
GGCCAAGGGCTTCGAAGCTGAGTTCTTCTCACAATGGAACCCGTATCTCAGCAACTCGCTGGCAGTGACTTACACCGACGCCTCTTACGGCGATGCGTGTGATGCGACCTTCGTGGCTGCTGGTGGTCCTAACCCGGCACTTGGCCTGTGTAACACGCCGCTGACCAATGCGCCGAAATGGACGACGGTATTCGGCATGACCTACGATGGTCCGTTGTTCAGCGACGATGGCTGGGACTTCCTCGCCAATGTCAACGTCCGGCACGAATCCGAGCGCCGGACGAGTACGCGCGGTCAGACATCTACGCTGGCTCCGGTACCGTTCGACTTCCAGGATTCGAACTTCAAGATCAATGCTCGCATTGGCTTCTCATCACCGGATGATTCAATCGGTATCGAATTCTGGGGCCGTAACCTCACGAATGAGATCACGCGTTCGATCACCTTCAACACTCCGCTTGCTGGCGACAGCCGCAGCGCCTTTGTTGAAGAGCCTCGCACCTACGGTGTGACGGTACGCACCCGCTTCTGATCGCATAGAGATTAGCGACAAAAAAGGGCGGCTCGGGAAACCGGGCCGCCCTTTTGTTGTTTCGGGTCAGCTAAGAGGCGCTGACCTCAATTCAAATGCTTGCTTACATTGAACGGGCAATCAGCATCTTCATAACCTCGTTCGAGCCGCCGAAGATCCGCGTAATGCGACCGTCGCGGTACATTTTCGCGATCGGATACTCGTTGATGTAGCCCGCACCGCCATGCAGCTGCAGACACTTGTCGACGACTTCGCTTTGCAGCTCGGTGACCCAGTACTTGGCCATCGAAGCGGTTGCGACATCAAGTTCACCCTTCAGCAGCTTGGCGATGCAATCGTTGACAAAGACACGCGCCGCGGTGCCGCGCGCCTTGAGATCGGCGAGGACGAATTGCGTGTTCTGGAAATCCCAGATCGTCTGGCCAAAGGCCTTGCGCGTTTTGACGTATTCAACCGTCACATCGAGGGCTTTCTCGATCGCGGTCGCTGCACCCATCGCGATTACCAGACGCTCTTGCGGAAGCTCTCCCATGAGCTGGTAGAAGCCCTTGCCTTCCACGCCGCCGAGCACATTTTCTGCCGGTACGAATACATCTTCGAAGAACAGCTCTGACGTGTCCGCCGCATCAAGCCCGATCTTGTCGAGTTTCTTGCCGCGCTGGAAGCCATCAGCGCCTTCAGTTTCGAGCAGCATCAACGAAATGCCTTTGGCGCGCTCGTTCGGATCGGTCTTTGCAACCACAACGATGAAGTCGGCAGTTTGACCGTTGGAGATGTAGGTCTTGGCGCCGTTGATGCGGTAGCCGTTGCCGTCCTTGAGGGCGGTCGTGGTGATTGACTGGAGGTCGCTGCCCACACCCGGCTCAGTCATCGCAATTGCGCTGACCAACTCGCCAGTAACGAGCTTGGGTAGGTACTTCTTCTTCTGCTCCTCAGTTCCGTGACGAACGAGATACGGAAGAATGATCGTGTTGTGCAGGCTGGCTGCAAAGCCGTCGACACCGTGTTTCGCCTGCTGGTCGATCACCACCATGTCGTGACGGAAGTCCCCGCCATGGCCGCCATATTCGGTCGGAACTGAAACGCCCAGCAGGCCTGCTGCGCCCGCCTCATTCCAGAACTCGCGCTCAACCTGGCCATTTTCGCGCCACGTGGCGACGCGCTTCTCGGGGGCATGCTGCTGATAGAATTTGCCCACTGCATCAGCGAAGATCGAGATTTCCTCATCTTCCATGAACTCTGGTTGGGGCACGTCAATGACGGGCATGGTGATATTTCCTCTCTCTCAGTTTAATCCCATAAACATACGCGCGCTTCAGCTCATTGGAGGCAAGCGCGCGCTGTCTACATTGCAGGGCGTTTACTTGCCCTTCCAATTGGGTGCGCGCTTCTCCGCGAAGGCAGCTGCGCCTTCACGTGCATCTTCCGATACGAAGACCGGAGCGATCAGTTTGCCCTGATTGGCATAGCGATCTTCCATTGCCCAACCGCGCGATTCCTTCAGAACCTGCTTTGACACACGCACGGCCAGCGGGCCGTTCGCGGCAATCTTGGCGGCCAGTGCCTTGGCACCTTCAAGCGCGGGGCCTTCAGTGACAGTGTTGATGAGGCCGAGCTCATAGGCACGCGGTGCATCGATGAAATCGCCGGTCAAGGCCAGTTCCATCGCAATCCGCTCAGGGATCTGGTCTGGCAGCATCATCACACCGCCAGCGGCCGCAACAAGACCACGCTTTGCTTCGGGAATGCCGAATTTAGCGCCTGCATTGGCGACAACAAGATCGCATGCAATCATCAGTTCTAGGCCGCCTGCAAGGGCATAGCCTTCAACAGCTGCAATAAGCGGTTTCTTGGGAGGGGCCTCGACCACTCCGCCAAAACCGCGTCCTTCAACGCTCGGACGTTCGCCGCGCAGAAATCCTTTAAGGTCCATGCCAGAACAGAACGTGCCACCGGCGCCTGTGAGGATGCCAACACGCAGATCATCATCAGCGTCGAGGCGATCCATTGCATCTGCAATGCCTTCCGCCGCAGCCTTCGTCATCGCATTTTTCGCTTCAGGCCGATTGATTGTGACGATGAGGACACCGTCTTCGACAGAGGTTAGCACTTCTTCGGTTGTAGCGTCGCTCACAGGCTCTCACTCCCATTTCTTTGTGAAACTCAATTCTTGTGTGTGGAGTGCAGTGGGTTTACGGACACGTCAACCGCAATTTCGATAATTTGGATAACCAGAGGGTAGAGAGATCATGGCTGAAGCTTACATCATCGACGCAGTGCGCACGCCGCGCGGCATCGGCAAACAAGGCAAGGGCGCACTTGCGGCGGAGCACCCGCAGCATCTGGCTGCAACGGTCCTCAAAGCGATCGCCGAACGCAACAGCCTCGATACGTCGACCGTCGACGATGTCATCTGGTCGGTGTCGACCCAGGACGGCAAGCAGGCAGGCGACTTGGGCCGCATGGCAGCGCTTGACGCGGGTTACGACGTGACCTCTTCAGGCACCACGCTCGATCGCTTCTGCGGAGGCGGGATTACATCGGTGAACCTTGCAGCGGCGCAGATCATGAGCGGAATGGAAGACTGCATTGTTGCAGGTGGCACTGAGATGATGAGCCTCACCGCAGCCATGGCGAAGGAAAAGATGCAGGCCGGTATCCCGGGGCCAATGATGGGCAGCTACAATGATCGTTTGCAGCGTGTTCATCCGCAATCGCACCAAGGCATTTGCGGTGATGCCATCGCAACGATTGAAGGCTTCACCCGCGAAGAGCTCGACGAGGTCGGCTACCGTTCACAGCAGCGGGCAGAGGCAGCGATCGCCGAAGGTCGCTTTGAGAAATCGGTGGTTCCGGTTGTCGATGATGAAGGCAATGTGATCCTCGACAAAGAAGAGTATCCGCGTCCGCAAACGACCCTTGAAGGGCTCGCACAACTAGAGCCTGCATTTACAAAGATCGCTGATGTGCCGCTCGACAAGGACGGAACGACCTTCCGCGGCCTGGTCAATCAGAAATACCCTGATGTCGAGATCCAGCATTTCCATCATGCGGGCAATTCGTCAGGTGTGGTTGACGGTGCTGCGGGTGTTCTTTTGTGCAGCAAGGAATACGCGCAGAAGAATGGCCTCAAACCGCGCGCGCGCGTCGTTGCCACCGCGAACATGGGCGATGATCCTACGCTGATGCTCAACGCGCCTGTGCCTGCGGCCAAGAAGGTGCTCGAGAAAGCCGGCATGACCAAGGATGACATCGATCTGTATGAGATCAACGAGGCATTTGCTGTCGTTGCAGCCAAGTTCGTACGCGACCTCGATCTCGATTGGGACAAGGTCAATGTGAATGGCGGCTCGATTGCGCTGGGACACCCGATCGGTGCGACGGGATCGATCCTGATCGGGACCATTGTCGATGAGCTTGAGCGTCAGGACAAGAAAACCGGGCTCGTCACTATGTGTGCAGCTGGCGGCATGGCCCCTGCCATCATCGTTGAGCGTGTCGACGATTTCGTCGACTAAGAAACCCCGGTTTAGCGGATTGATGAGGTGACGTCGGGCGCGCTCGGCGCCACCGCGACTGCGCGCAAACAAAGAGGCAAGAATGATCGCTGACAACACGCCCGTCATTGTTGGCGTTGGACAGTATTCGGAGCGAGTTGGTGAGCCCGGCTATGAGGGTCTTAACTACATGGATCTGGGCGGCGCCGCGCTGCGCGAAGCGGTTGCGGATGCGGGGGCGAGTGGCAGTGTAGCCGAGGCGATCGACACGCTGGCCGCGATTCGCGCGTTTGAAATCTCTCGCCCTGGGCGAGAGCCGCCCTTCGGTACCGCCAGCAACATCCCGCGCGCGATGGGCAACCGTATCGGCGCCAATCCGGCGCGCGCGATCCTGACGCCGACCGGCGGTCAGACCAATCAGCAATTGCTCGGCGAGTTCGCTCAAGCCATTGCGGCGGGCGAAAGCCAGTGCGCGGCCATTGTTGGCGCCGAGGCGATCTCGACCGCTCTCGCGATCGCGGCGAAGGGCGAAAAGCCGGACTGGTCCGAGGACGTCGAAGGCGAATTTGAAGATCAGGGTTACGGGATCGACAAGCTGCTCGAGCCCGCGCTGTTTCAGCACGGCGCGATCGGCGCGATCCCGCTTTATGCTCTCGCCGAGAATGCGCGACGCGCTATGCTGGGCCTAAGCGTCGAGGAGTATCGCCTCGAAATCGGCAAACTGTTTGAACCCTTCACCCGCGTCGCGGCGGCCAACCCGCACGCCGCGGCTCCGGTCGAGCGCAGCGCCGAGGAGCTTGCAACGATCAACGAACGCAACCGCGTCGTCTCCGAGCCCTATGCCCGAATGACGGTCGCGCGCGATCAGGTGAACCAGTCCGCCGCGATCATAGTCGCCAGCGCCGCCAAGGCACGCGAACTGGGGGTGCCCGAAGACAAATGGGTGCATATCCACGCGGTCACCGCTTCGACCGAATTGCCCATGCTGCAGCGACCCGATCTCCACCGCAGCCCCGCCAGCATTGCGAGCGTCGAGGCCGCGTTGCGCCGCGCGGGCAAGACGCTGGCTGATATTACCTATCTCGACTTTTATTCGTGCTTTGCCATTCCGGTGTTCAACCAGGTCGATCACTTCGGTCTTTCGGTAGACGACCCGCGCGGGCTGACGCTTACGGGCGGCTTGCCCTTCTTTGGCGGGGCCGGAAACAACTACTCCGCACATGCCATCGTCGAGGCGGTTCAAAAGGTGCGCGGGGACGCGGGCAGCTTTGCCTTTGTAGGTGCCAATGGCGGTTGGATGAGCAAGTATTCTTCGGGTGTGTACTCCACCACGCCCGCCGACTGGTCGGGCAACGACCGTTTCGACATTCTGCCCGAGGCGAACGATCACGTTGCTCTGGGCTCGGCGGATTTCGAACGCGCTACGGTCGAAACCTACACGATCCACCGCACGAAAAAGGGTGACGAAGCGATCTGGATCGGGCGCGATGAAAGCGGCGGTCGGGTCGCGGGCAATGCCGACCTCACCGACCAAGCGACGCGCGCGGTGTTCGAGGGAGGCGAGCCTTTTGGAGACACGCTGAGCGTGACGCGCGACGAGAGTGGACGAAACTTGGGTAAGCTTGCTTAGTCCTTCTTCCGTTCTCCGCCGAGGAAATCGAGCGCGTCAAAGCCTTCGGGCGCTTCAACTTCGGTAATCGGATCGTCGCGATCGTCAAATTCGGTGCGCAGCGCGCGGCTCATGATTGCATGCATGTGATACATCGCAGTAGTGTAAGTGAGTTCGAGAATCTCCTCGTCGGAGAACTCGCTTTTGAGAGCGTCGAATAGTTCGTCCGGCACGCGCCCCTGATGCATCACCAAACGGTCGGCATAGGCAAGCACGAGCCGCTCTTTCGCGTCATAGCAGGTCGCGGTTTGCCAGACGGTGAGAGCCGCGATCTTCTCTTCCGGATAGTCAAGCCCGCGCAGGCTCTTGCAGTGCTGGGAGAAGACAAACTGGCTGCCGGTTGTCCATCCAGCCCATGTTTGACCAAGCTCGCGAAGCACCGGATCAAGCTTGCGCGCCGGATCGCGGTAGTAGGCAAAGCCTTGCGCCGCATGTTTCAACGTTGCGGGTGAATTCGCAAAGACGGTCCACCAGTCACCAGCTGTGCCTGTCGCAGTGCCTGGCTCAGCAACCGGATCACGGTCCCCGAACAACATCGCATAAAGCGGGAGAACGGTTTTCTCCTCGGCCTCTTGTTTAGGGACCTGTCTCAATCTTGGCATAATTCAGACCTCCACCCGGTCAGCAGCGGTTGCGGGCTTATGCGCAATGTCATCAGGCCCAAAGGTCTTCGTTGTCGCGGCAAATTCCAGCATTATACCGTTGGGATCAGTGAAATAGACCGAGCGCACAAACACGCTGTCAGTCATCTCTCTCGACATGCCGATGGGACTGTCATCGTGATTGATGACGGCGTGAGTGTGTTCGACCCCTGCCTCTCTCAACCGGTCAAGCGCTGCCTCGAGTTCGTCTTCGGCCATGTGGAAGGCGAGGTGGTTCATTGATCCCACAGCGGTTTTTGCCTCCATTGGGAATGATTTGACCGAGGCAATGCCAGGGGCTGCCGGAGGGCCGTCTTCCCACCAGAAGAACGCCACGCTGCTTCCGCCTCCGCAATCGAAGAAAAAGTGTTGGCCACCGCCTGGCAGTTCGACCGTCTTGAACAGCGGCATGTTCAGGACATTGGTGTAGAATTCGACCGTTTCCTGCATGTCGCGGCACACCAGCGCGATATGGTTGATCCCTTGGGTTTTGATCATGGCCCTCTCTCCTCGCAATCAGCCTGCCCCGATCATCCGGCTGTTGCAATCGAATTGGATGCGATCCGCTTTGACAAAACGCTTCGAAACGCGTATTTAGTTTCAAACGTAACCAGTTTGAAACATACGAGAGCCCCTATGACCAAGCACCCATCAGACCTGTTCGACAATCCCGCCGGCCTCGATGGCTTTGAATTTGTCGAATTCTGCGCGCCCGAAAAAGGTGTGCTTGAACCAGTGTTTGAAAGCATGGGTTTCACACTAGTCGCAAAGCATCGGTCAAAGGACGTGCACCTTTGGCGCCAAGGCGGTATCAACCTCATCGCGAACTACGAACCGCGCAGCGCGGCTTGGTATTTTGCGCGCGAGCATGGCCCATCCGCCTGTGGAATGGCATTTCGCGTCCGTGATGCTGTGCAAGCCTACGATCACCTGATTGAGCAAGGCGCAGAACCGGTAGCAAATGAACCTGGCCCAATGGAATTGCACATCCCGGCGATCCGAGGCATCGGCGGCGCGATCCTCTATCTGGTCGATCGCTATGCTGGCGCTGAGGACAAGAGCCTTACCATTTACGATATTGACTTTGACTATCTGCCGGGCGTTGATCCGTATCCCGAAGGTGCTGGCTTTCACACGATCGATCACCTGACGCACAACGTCTACACCGGCCGCATGAAGTACTGGGCCGACTATTACGAGACGCTCTTCAACTTTCAGGAGATCCGGTTTTTCGACATCAAGGGCGAGTATACCGGCCTCACCTCAAAGGCGCTTACCGCACCTGATGGCAAGATCCGCATCCCATTGAATGAAGAGGGCGAAGGCGGCAAAGGCCAGATCGAGGAGTTCCTTCGCGAATTCAACGGCGAAGGCATTCAGCACATCGCGCTGATTTGCGAAGATCTGGTGGCCTGCTGGGACCGGCTCAAGAGCTATGGTGTGCCGTTCATGACCGCGCCTCCTGCAACCTATTACGAGATGCTGGATGAGCGCCTTCCGGGCCATGGCGAAAATGCCGATGAGCTCAAAATGCGCGGCATTCTTCTCGACGGCACAACCGAGGGCGGCGAGCCGCGCCTCCTGCTCCAGATTTTTGCGGAGGCACAGGTTGGCCCGGTGTTTTTTGAGTTCATTCAGCGCAAGGGCGATGATGGTTTTGGCGAAGGCAACTTCAAAGCACTGTTCGAAAGCATCGAACGCGATCAGATCGCCCGCGGCGTTCTCGACGTAGAAAAAGAGCCCGCAGAATGAGCCATCCAGTTAAACTGGGCGGGGTTCACCACGCCGCCTATCGCTGCAAGGATGCGAAGGAAACGGTCGAATGGTACGGCCGGGTTCTCGGCATGGACTATACAACGGCGTTTGCTGAGGATCACGTGCCGTCTACGGGCGAGTACGACCCATACATGCACGTCTTCCTTGATGCCGGAAATGGCAACATTTTGGCCTTTTTTGAGCTTCCCAATCAACCAGAAATGGGTCGCGACGAGAACACCCCGCAATGGGTTCAGCACCTCGCCTTTCGGGTCGCATCCGAAGACGAATTGCTCGCTGCCAAGGCGCATGTCGAGGCACTAGGCATCGACGTGCTCGGGCCAACGCACCACGGCATCTTCAAATCGATCTATTTCTTCGATCCCAACGGCCATCGGGTTGAGCTGGCGGCCGACATTGGCACGGACGAGCAATACGCCGAGCTCAAGCGCGTTGCTCCGCTGATGCTTGATGAGTGGAGCCAAACAAAAACAGCGCCGCGCCATGCTGATTGGCTGCACGAGATCGCTCGCAAGGAACACGGCAACGCATAAGCGCGGCAAGTGCACGAAAGATAAGGGGCGCGAAGACAAGATCTTCGCGCCCCATTCTTGTTCTGGCCTATGGCCGGTCGATCACATGGATACGGTCGCCCCAAGGAAGAACAGCGTGCCAACCGGGCTAACTGGATAAGCTTGCTCGGTCAGGAATGGGTTGCGACCAAACACATTGTTCACACCGCCATAGATGTCGATGTTGTCAGTCGCCTCATAGCTGAACGTGATGTCATGAATGAAGGCGTTGCCTGAAAGACCGTTCGCAGTTGAGAACGTATCTGTGCCGGTGTCGCCTACTTCCTCGATCTCGACTGCGCGAAGGCCCATCGAATCAAGGTAGGTAGTCGACCATGTCAGGCTGAACGCTTCATAATCCGCGGTCAGCGAAGCACGGCCTGCCCATTCGGGACGCTGCAGCTCGCCCAGTTCAGGGTCAACCAGTGTCGGGTCGCTCGGATCAAAGAAGTTGTTGAGCTTGTCGACCCAGGTGCCGCTTGCATTCAACGTGAAGTCCAGCGGGCCAGCACCGAAGCGATACTGCATGGCTGCTTCGACACCTGCCGTTTCCTGACGAGCAAAGTTCAGTGAACTCTGACGCAGGAAGGTGAAACCACCGGTGGCAGGGTTACGGTCGATCAGGCCGCAGAAGGCGTTGTCGATGCTTGCGCTGTCGACGCAGTTGTCGACAATATCCTGTGCGCCAACCGGGTTGATCGCGTCCTCAATCTCAATGTTGTAGTAATCAACGCTGAGGATGAAGCCAGGCAGGAAACGCGGCGTGATTTGCGCACCGACGGTCCAGGTTGTGGCCGTTTCTTCCTGAAGGTTGGGGTTGCCGCTGACTGAACCCGAGAAACGAGCAGTAAGCGGATCCACATAGCTGTAGGCGCCACCACCAAAGGTCGGGTCGAACCCAATCTGGTTGAAGAATGCGGTGCAGTTTGCCTGACGCAGCGTTGGATCGGCTGCGGTTACCAGGTTGCCAACATCGCACGGATCAACCGGACGGAAGAACGCGCCCTGAGCAGGGTTGAACAGTTCGTTGATGTTCGGCGCACGAACAGCCTCTGCATAGGTGCCGCGGAAGAGAATGTCTTCGCTTGGCGCCCATAGGCCGCTCACGTTCCAGGTGAAGGTGTCGCCAACGGTTGAATAGCTTGAGAAGCGGGCTGATGCGCTCAGCTCAAGCGTTTCGGCGAAAGCAACACCCGCAAGGAGCGGGAGCCGGACTTCGGTGAAGATGTCATAGACGTCGTATTTGCCGCCTGCATTGCTGATGACCGATGCCGGATCGAAGACCAGCGAATTCTGCGCAAACCCGAGGTCACGCAGCAACGCGCCTTGGGTGGCATCGGGCGTGGTTACAGGAATGACGCCGCGAACGAGCGGATCGAACTCCGAGGTCGATTCCTCTTCGCGATATTCAAGGCCGAATGCAAACCCAATCGGGCCGCCCGGCAGTTCGAGGAACGCACCTGTGTTACCCGTGAAGATCGCGCTGAACACAAGCTGCTCAAGCTCGAATTCATTCACGACAGTCGTGGTGATGAAGTCGATGGCCTCCTGGCTGATCGCGCCTACACCGCCAAGCACGTTGGCAGGACGGCACTGACCATCGCCCGGATTGAAGGTGAAGAAGCCAGGATCGCCCGCTGGAATGCCGAACGGCGTTGTGGCCGGCGCGGTCGGATCGATATCCGAACGGCAGATCGGGTTGCCGGCAGCATCTGTTGTCACATCAATCGCGGCGAAGAAGCGGTCCATGATGACGCGGTTGGCATCAAGCGTCGTCTGGTTGAACTTCCCGTAGTTTGCCGAGATTTCATATGAGAAATAATCAGAGGTATCGCCCCGCACGCCAGCGACGAAACGGTAAGTTTCGAACTCGTTGCGGTTGCGGTTCGGGCCAAGGTCAGCCGGGTCACGCGTGAGGTAGAGACCTTCATCGGTGCCGTTGCCAAAGAAGAGCGGCGCGACATAGGGCTGAAGGTCAGGCGTGATGAAGGGGTTGTCAGCGCGGATCGTCAGAAGATCGTAGAACGTGTTTGGCTGTGCCTGGAACTCTGCCGAGTTCGAGACATACTTGCCCTCGAAGAAGAAGGTCGCATCTGTCGAAATCTCATAGGTGAGATTTGCGTTGACCGACCAGCGCTCTGTTTCCGGGATCAGCGAGTTCACGTCGAAGTTGTTCGGAATGCCGTCGCCACCGAACTGGTTGAACAGGCCGGTGATCAGGCCGTCCTGATAGACGCTGACCGAACCATCATCGTTTATGACCGCGCAGCCACCGGCAAGGCCAAACGCACCCGGATTGAAGGTGCTGTTGAAGCCAACTGCCGATTCAAGACAATCGGGCGTGCCGTTGCCATTGATGTCCGGACCATCACTGAGACCAATGTCACCCGGTGCAACGATACCGCCAGCAGAAGAAAGCGAGAACCGCGGATCGAACGCGATGAAACGGCGCGGCGCGTTGATCGAACGATCGATAAGAGCCTGTTCCGCAGCTGTTGGCGTAAAGCCGTTTGCCGAGGTCGGGATCAGACCACCCAGAACCGCGCCGTTGGCGAGGAAGTTGGGCGTGTCGGTGGCGTTAAGCTCACCGGTCTGGAAGCGCAGGGCAGGGTTTGCCTGATCGTCAAAAAGGCCATTGTTGCGAGAGAAACTGCGCTCGCCAAACTGGAGTTCGTCGCCGCGTGCGTACTCGCCCGAAACCACGAAATTACCCCGGCCATCAGCAAAGTTTACACCCCATGTGAGGTCAGCATTGATGCGGAAGCTGTCGCCTTCGGACGAAATACCCGACTGGACGTTGGCCTGGATGCCTTCGAAGTCGTCACGCAGTACGAAGTTGACAACACCGGTCACAGCGTCAGCACCATAGATTGAGGAGGCGCCGCCGGTGAGCGTTTCGACACGTTCAATCAGAGCGGTTGGAATCGAGTTTATGTCGACCGCCTGTTCACCGGCAACACCGGATACGTGACGGCGACCGTTGACAAGAACCAGAGTACGGTTCGAGCCCAGACCGCGCAGGTTAAGGATCGACTGACCTACGGCTTCAGAGAAGATACCGTCAATCGAACCTTCGGCGGTGGTCGACGTTGAGAGTGCCGGGATATCGCGCAGCACATCGACGACGTCAGGCGTACCAGCCTGTGTCAGGGCTTCTGCATCGACCGAAATCACGGGGGCAGGAGCACCGATATTGGGGTCAACGGCGATGCGTGAACCGGTGACAACGATGCGGTTTTCTTCGCCATCATCTGCGGTTTCGCCATCAGGACCCGATTGAGCATGTGCGGCGAACGGCATCGTGCTGGCAGCAGCAAGGAGCAGCGCGTGCCCCGAAATCTTGAGAGGTCTCATGTCATTCCCTGTTTTTGTTGCGACGCAACACGTTCTTATGCAGGGCATGGTGTGTCAAGCAGGTTACAGTCGATTTGTGCGAAACGCTCGCACGCGTGGCAATTTTGTTACGCGCTTGCATGGTGCGGCGGCAGTTCAAGGAAAGCTTCGGCTTGACCGGGTCACTCCTTTGCCCGAACACGCGCACAGTCGAAACGAACACTGGCTACGAATGAGGGAACTGTAATGAAGCGTGAAACAATTCGCCGCCTTGCAATGATGCTGGCGGCATTTTGGTCTGCATTCGCCTTGTATGGCCCTGCTAACGCTCAATCGTTCCTCGCAGCAGAGTTCGATCCCGCAATACCGACATTGTCTGCAACTGTCGGGCATGAGCCAGGTGAGCGAATTACCTCGCCCGATGAAGCTGATCGATATCTTCGCGCGCTTGTCGCGGCTGCACCTGACCGGGTGCGTATGGTTCAATACGCGACGAGTTGGGAAGGGCGGCCATTGCACTATCTGATCCTGACCAGCGCGGAGAACATGGCCCAGATCGACGCCATCCAAGCGGATCTGGCGACAATCGCGGCGGGTCAGACTGGCAACGGAACTGCCCTTCCGGTGACTTGGCTTACCTATGGGGTGCATGGCAACGAAATCTCCAGCACGGATGCCGCGCTGATGACCGCTTACCATCTGCTGGCTGCAAGCGGCGATGCCCGGGTGGATGCCATCTTGTCCAATTCGATCGTAGCGCTTGATCCGATGCAGAACCCTGACGGGCGAGCCCGGTTCGTGAACCATTTCCGAGCCGCGACTGGCATAGTCCCCGCCGGTGACCGTCAGGCGGCAGAGCATGATGAGACCTGGCCCAGTGGCAGGGTCAATCACTACATGTTTGACTTAAACCGTGACTGGTTCACGCTTAGTCAGCCGGAGACGCGCGGGAAAGTCGCTGCCATTCGCGCCTGGAACCCGGTGGTAGTGGTCGATCTCCACGAGATGAGCGGCGATGCAACCTACTTCTTTTCCCCGGCAGCTGAACCGATCAATCCGAACATAACTGCGGCACAAAGGCGCGCATATGCCATCATTGGGCGCAACAATGCTTCATACTTCGATTCGATGGGAGAGCCGTACTACACCCGCGAAATCTTCGATCTCTTTTATCCTGGATATGGCGACACCTGGAACACGCATCAGGGCGCGATCGGCAGCACATACGAACAAGGTTCGGCAAGGGGACTTGTCTGGGACCGCCGTGACGGAACCGAACTAACCTATGGCCATACCGTGCGCAATCAGTTCATTGCCAGCATATCGACGGCGGAGGCGGTGGCTCAAAATGCCGACCGTTTCCTCAGCGATTTTGCTGAGTATCGTTCAGCCAATGCCAATGGTGCGGCTGGCACAGGCACCTATGTTATCGATCTTTCGACAAGGCGTTGGAACGCAGAAAGCTTGGGCCGGCGACTTGCTTCGCAGGGCATCGACGTCTTGCGCCGCGATGGACCGGCGAACGCCTGCGGCCGCTCCTACCCTCAGGGTTACCTTGCCGTCCCGCAGGCTCAGCCAGCCGCCCGTCTTGTGCGCAGCCTTCTCGATCGCGACACTGCGCTTCCGCCCGAATTTGTTGCCGAGCAGGAACAACGCCGTTCGGTCGATTTGCCGCATGAACTGTATGATGTGACTGCCTGGTCGGTCGGGTTGATGTCAGGTGTCGAAGTTAACCTTTGCGCCGGCTCGGTGGGCGGAAATGCGCTCGCGGGTAGTATGCCAATCGCCCCGCGCGCCGAAGGTTCCGGTAACTTTGCAATCGCTGTCCCCTGGACGGATAGCGGTCAGGCTCGGCTTGTGACCTTGGCTCTGCGTGAAGGGCTTGAGGCGCGCACCTCTGATGAAGCCTTTACGCAGAACGGACGGACCTATCCACGCGGGACTGTGGTTTTTCCGCGCGGGCCCAACACGCCCGAAATGATGGACCGGCTCCAACAGATTGCGAACGATATTGGAGCGCAGACTGTCGCACTTGAAACAAGCTGGGTGGAGGATGGCCCCAATCTCGGCAGCGATTCCTTTGTTCGCCTGACCTTGCCCAAGGTCGCGATGGCCTGGGACGAGGGAATTTCGCAGCTGAGCGCTGGCTCCATGCGTTATGTGTTGGAGCAAAGGCTGGGTCTGCCAGTTGTGCCGATCCGCACGCACCGGCTCCGCTTTGCTGATCTCACCGATTATGACGTGGTTCTTATCCCGGATGGCTCACCGCGCGCCATGCTAGGCGAAGGCGGCGTTTCCACATTGCGCCGCTTTGTTCAGCGCGGCGGTGTCCTTGTGACTGTTGGACGCAGTCTGACTGCCTTTTCCAGTGGCGACAATGCGCTTCTGGCTGTGAAGCGAGAGGCCGCCTTGGGCCGCTCGGCAGAACGTGGCAAGGGTTCTGAAGGCAGGCTCGCCAAGGCTCAGGAGATCGAGAGCGAAGCGGACTATCGCGCTGCAATCGCAGATCAGCAGGCACTGCCAGATACCTTGCCTGGTGCGCTTCTCAATACAGTGGCTGATACTGAGAGTTTTCTCTCCGCAGGGTATGACAATGGGGCTGTCGTGCTCGCCAGCGGATCGCAGATTTTCACGCCGCTCGATCGTTCAAATGGGACAAACGTGCTTCGTTTCGAAGCTGCCGATCAACTGATCGCCAGCGGATACGTATGGGATGAAAATCGGCGTCAATTGGCGTTCAAGCCCTATCTGATGGCTCAGCCTTCCGGGCGCGGTCTGACGATCGGCTTTGCGCACGACCCTTCGACACGGGCTTATCTCGATGGGCTTGATCTGTTGATCGCAAACGCCGTTTTGGTTGCTCCCTCTCGCACGCGATAAGCAAGCGCGAACGCCCGTCGATGGAATTTGACCGTTGGCAGACTGCGGGCAAGGCGGCCGCTTTACATGGGTAACACACCCTCCTAGCCTTGTGCGCAACAGGAGGGATTACTGCATGCTTGAGCTCAACAATGTCAGCCACGTCTATTCCAATGGCGTGCGGGCACTGGACAATGTTTCGCTGACAGTTCCAAAAGGCATGTTTGGGCTTCTCGGTCCCAATGGGGCTGGCAAATCGACCTTAATGCGCACGGTTGCGACACTTCAGACTCCGACCACGGGCAAAATCATGTTCGACGGGATTGATATCCTTGCAGACCCTGAAGCGCTCCGGAAAAGGCTGGGTTATCTCCCGCAGGATTTCGGGGTTTACCCGCGTGTCTCTGCCTATGACATGCTTGACCATATGGCTGTGCTGAAAGGCATCGCCTCGCGTGCTGCGCGCAAGGAGACGGTAGAAACGCTTCTTGCCCAAACCAATCTGTGGGATGTGCGAAAGAAAGCGATCGCCGGATTTTCAGGGGGGATGCGCCAGCGCTTCGGCATTGCACAAGCGCTGATCGGCAATCCTGACCTCATCATCGTGGACGAGCCAACCGCTGGCCTAGACCCCGAAGAGCGCAACCGTTTCCTGAACCTGCTCGCCGAGATTGGCGAAAACGTGGTCGTGATCCTTTCGACGCACATTGTTGAAGATGTTGCTGACCTATGCCCATCAATGGCGGTGCTGGTCGGAGGCCAAATCAAGCTCGAGGGTGCCCCCAAAGACCTGATCGAGAAATCTCGCGGCACGATCTGGGCAAAGACGATCGAGCGGAGCGAGCTTGATGGCTATCGCAGCATGTACGAGGTTATCTCTACGCGTCTGTTTGCGGGCCGGACAATCATCCACATTCTTTGCGACCACGATCCCGGAGACGGTTTCTCTGCTGCCGAAGGTGGATTGGAAGATGTCTACTTCTCCACCCTTGCTGCCTCTCGACGCGGCGACGCAGATGCTCAGACCATCGCTGCCTAAGCGCGGATAGGGGAGATCACTATGTTTGGATCGATCGCGCTGTTTGAGCTGCGCTACCAGCTCAGGAATCCGGTTTTCTGGGTGGCGCTTGTCATCTTCTTCCTTCTGACATTTGGCGCCACCGCTTCTGAGAATATTCAGATTGGCGGTGGCGGCAATGTGAATGTGAACAGCCCGTTTGCAATTCTGCAAACGCAAATGGTGCTGACCTTGTTCTTCATGTTTGTCACGACGGCTTTTGTCGCAAATGTCGTGGTTCGCGATGACGAGAGCGGCTTTGGGCCGATGGTCCGATCAACCCAGGTTACCCGTTTCGCCTATCTCATCGGCCGGTTTACTGGCGCAGCGCTGGCTGCGCTTGTCGCGTTTATGGTGGTGCCGTTTGCCATCTTCTTCGGCTCGCTCATGCCGTGGGTCGATCCAGAGACTGTTGGGGTAAATCGCTTTGCTGATTATGCAGCAAGCTATTCTCTGTTCGCTGCCCCGACCGTCATACTTCTCAGCGCATTTTTCTTCGCAATTGCGACAATTACGCGCTCGATGATTTACTCCTACGTCGCCGTGGTAGGTTTCCTCGTTGCTTATGTGAGTTTCAATGTGGTTGTCGGGGGCGAGCCTGAGTATCGCGATTTCGCAGCTCTCGTTGACCCGTTGGGATTCAGCGCCATTGCTAATGAAACGCGCTACTGGACTGCCGCAGAGCTCAATTCCAGATTGCCTGATCTCACCGGTACGATCCTCATCAACCGGCTGATGGCACTTGGTGTTGCAGCCGCGGCGCTGGTGGTCGCGTTTTGGCGCTTCAGCTTCGCGGAGAAAGGCGTTTCTGCGCGCAAGGCCAGACGGATGGAAAAAAGGGCGCAGAAGCTTGCTCGCACGAAACCTGTAACAGTTGCAGCCCTGCCAGCCACAGAGCCCGATAATGCCGGCTTTGTACGCCTGGTCAAAACCACCCGGTTTGAGATGGGCCAGGTTTTGCGCAGCCCGGCATTTGTTGTGCTCATGATCATGGGGCTGTTCAACAGCATCACGGCGCTGGCGTTCGGCAATGAGATATATGGCACGCCGCCAGTTCCCGCGACCTTCTCGCTCATCCCGATACTCGCGGGCACCTTTGGCATCATCCCTAGGATCATCGCGATTTACTACGGCGGCGAGTTGGTGTGGCGTGACCGCGATCGCAAGTTCAACGAAGTGATAGACAGCACATCGCTCCCGGGTTGGGCATATATGGTGCCCAAAACGATAGCGGTGACCTTTGTCCTGCTTTCAACCCTTCTGATTTCCGTGATCGCCGCGATGGCAGTTCAGATGGTGCGCGGCTACTTTGACTTTGAGCTCGGCAAATACTTGATGTGGTACGTTTTGCCGGGCACGATCGACATGGTCCTGATCGCCATCCTATCGGTGTTTGTGCAAGCGCTGAGCCCCAACAAGTTTGTAGGTTGGGGGATCATGGTCCTTTACCTTGTCGCGGCGATCACGCTCGACAATCTCGGATTTGATCACCCACTTCTGCTTTACGGAACCACGGGCTTTAGTCCTGTTTCCGATATGAATGGCGATGCGGTTGCTGGTTCGCTTGGCTGGTGGCTGCGGCTCTATTGGGGCGGTGTTGCTCTGCTTCTTGCCGTGCTTGCACACCTTCTTTGGCGGCGTGGAACAGAGACCAAGCTCCTGCCCCGTATCGGACAATTGCCGCGGCGATTGGCGTCGCGGGCGGGCGCGCTGGGATTGACCGGAATTCTGGTCGCTGGCGCAACTGGAGCTTTCTTGTTCAATCAGATGAACGTTGAGAACACCTATCGCAATCAGGATTCTCAAGAGGCTCTGCTTGCTGACTACGAGAAGCAATACCTCCAATACGCTGAGCTCAAACAGCCATCACTCACCGACGTAACATTGGCGGTCGATATCTACCCTGAAGAGCGCCGGTTGGAAGTCTCTGGCACCTATCAACTGGTCAACGACACCGGAGCTCCCGTTGATGTCCTTCATGTAAGGCTAGTCGACCCTGATACGCGGCTCTTGGAGGTCGAAATTCCGGGCGCTGAGCTTGAGGTAAATGACGAGGTCTATCAGCATCGCATCTATCGCTTTGAACAGCCGCTTGCGGTCGACGCGACAGCGACGCTGACCTTCAAGAGCCGCCGTCATCATCATGCATTGACGACTTCGGGCTATGGCACTCGGCTTGTTGAAAATGGCACGTTCCTCAACAACAGCGAGTTCGCTCCGCAGCTTGGAATGGATCGCGGCGGGCTTCTCACTGATCGCGCAACCCGCCGCCGCTATGGCTTGGAGCCAGAGCTAAGGCCGGCAAAACTGGAAGATGAGAGCGCGCGTGATCGCAATTACGTCGGCAATGTGGATTGGGTCAACTCGGACATTACTATCACGACGAGCGCTGATCAGGTGCCGGTTGCGCCGGGAACCAGAGTCTCTGATGTGACACAAGGTGACAGGCGCACGGCACGCTTTCAGTCGACAAATCCGATCCTGGGGTTCTTCTCGATCCAGTCGGCTGACTACGAGATCGCCAAACGCGAGGCCGACGGCGTGGAGTTGCAGGTCTATCATGATGCACAGCACCCCTACAACGTCGATCGGATGCTCGATGCGATGCAGAGTTCGCTCACCTATTACCGAGCCAATTTCGGGCCATATCAGTTCGACCACGCGAGGATCATCGAGTTTCCCGGCTATGCAAGTTTCGCGCAGGCCTTTGCGGGAACCATGCCCTACTCAGAGAGCATCGGTTTTCTTGCCAACCTCGCTGATCCGGGCGAAATCGATTACGTAACTTACATCACAGCGCATGAAGTGGCGCACCAATACTGGGCGCACCAGCTAATCAGTGCGGATATGCAGGGCGGCACCATGCTGGTTGAAACGCTCGCACAATACTCAGCGCTGATGGTGATGAAGGACCTGTACGGCGAAGACCAGATGCGCCGGTTCCTCAAGTTTGAACTCGACAATTACCTCAGCTCGCGCGGCAGCGAGGCGATTGAAGAATTGCCTCTCGAACGCGTGGAGAACCAGGGCTACATTCATTATCGCAAGGGTTCTGTTGTGATGTACTTGCTACAGGATCGTTTGGGTGAAGATCGGGTCAACGCGATGCTTTCAGCATTGCTCGACCGGTATCGCTTCCAGTCACAGCCCTATGCGACGTCAACAGATCTCGTTGATGGGTTCTTCTCGCTCGCTCGCAACGAAGATGAACGCAGTCTCGTTCGCGACCTGCTGCAAAGAATCACAATCTACGATCTGAAGGCCGATGAAGCCGAAGTGCGCGAGCTTGATGATGGCCGGTTTGAAACCACAGTGACAGTCGCTGCTGCCAAGCTCTATGCGGACGGTGAAGGGGTCGAAACCGAAGCCGACCTGAGCGACATGATCGAGATTGGGCTGTTCACTGAACGCCCTGGCGCAGGTGAGTTCGCCGCAGAAAACGTAATTGTGCTGGAGCGGCGTGACGTGCGATCTGGAGAACAGACCATCACCTTTGTTACCGACGAACGACCATCGTGGGTCGGGATTGATCCCTACAACAAATACGTTGATCGCAATTCAGACGACAATCTGGTGGCGCCGGGCTGATGAGTGCTGTCACTCGGGGGGAAGGGCCTTGCCTTCAAACCGAGCGACCGCATGGCGGACGACCTTGTCGAGAGCTTCCTCAGAGAAGAAACCGCCAGGGATAAGGCAGCGTTCAACAAGCACTCGGCGGAACGCGTTGAACGTTTCGCAATCGGGCGGCGTCGCTTCCGTCCAGAACCGGTCGATTCCATCCTGAAATGTCACGTCCGGAATGTCGTAGATGGCCTGCCCCAAGGCAATGACCGGGACGCCCATATCGAGAGCTAAGGTCCCGCTCGTACTGTTGATTACAACCACACCCTGAGCTTTGGCGGCAACGGGTACGATGTCACCAAAGCTCATGTAATCAACGCGATCAGCTATGCCGAGAAGCTCGGCCATGGACCAGGTTTCCTCGCGCCAGTCGACCACTCCGTTATCGAGGGGGTGTTCCTTGACCAGCAAGCGAGAGCCCTCTGGCGCATTCTCGGCAAATGAGCGCAGGACCATCATCATGGCGTCTGTCATGCTGGCAAATGGAGAATGGAGCCTGATCTGTGCATCGGAGGCAAGTTGGAGGGGGAACAAGAAATAGGGCGTGTCGGATTCCAGCAATTTTTCGACAACTTTGGCCGATTCCTCACGCCTGCGCTTTCCGCGAGCAAGTTTGCGCAACCAGCCGATCCCTTCGATCAGCGGATGCCATGGCCGATGGTTGGTCCAGTAGGGATAGTGCCAGCGGGTCAACACATCTGCGAAATTGTAGACAAGGCCTTCGAGCGCGCGGCGCTTGAAAGATGATGGCACCTGCTTGTGTTCGGGCACTGGCGGCAGGCTCTCAGCGGTACGCCGGTACCAATCCGGATCGCGCGGCAAGCGCGAGTGCCCGTTCACACCATCAAGCTCAAGCGTAACCCAGTCGGGCCGAATATACCCTTCTTCGAACACATGGACCGGCACGTTCAACTCACGGCAGACCTTCGTCGCTGCCATATGATGTGTTCGGCAATCGCCAAATAGGACAACGTCGGTGATTCCGTTTTCGCGGATGATATCGCTCAGCGCTCGCGGCCAGGCTTCGAGCGAATCGCGATAGTCGATTCCACCAGGCAATCGCCAGAATAGGCGATCCCCACCATTGAGGTTGATCTTGAAGACCTTGTGCCCTGAACGGATCAGCTCTTGACCGAGGCGACGGAACAAAGGACCCATCAGCCCTTGCAGCAGGAGCACGCTGCGCTGGGGACTGCCTGTACTGCGGATGCCCGTATCCAGTTCTGAGGATACCGTCTCACCAGAGGCAGCGCGCTTGTCGCTTGCCCGCTTCGAGTCAAAATCCTCAATGTTATGCGAAAACACTAAACCTACCCTTGGACGGAGCGACACGCTCCTTATCCCTTAAGACGAGCAAAACAAAACTCGCGATGAATACGATGCCTTCTATCGCTGTGTCTGCAATCGCGCCATAGGATCTTTGGCGTGCAACGCCATGATTATGTTGAAGTGATTCGCAAATGTTTGAGTATGTCCCGGCGCTGTCAGAGACGTTAATTGGTTCGGTGCTTGTCGATGGATTGGCGCATCCGCGTCGCAAGTTTTTCCTGCGCAGCCCGCGCACAATCTGGTTGTTACTTTGCCTCACACTTGTCCTGTTTGGCTTTTTCCTTGCGCTTAGTGGCAATTCTGCCTTCGCCGCGATTTCAACATTAGCGCTGCATCTGCTCGCCGTATTGGCCTCAAACGCCAAGAACCGGATGCTTGGAGAGCCGCTACTCTTCACTGACCTTGCGCTGGTCGGGGCGATGTTCCGGCATCCACAATTCTATTTCTCTGTTCTGACGGTGTTTCAGAAATCGATTGGGATAGCTGCTCTCATCGCGGTGGTCCTCGTCCTTGGCTGGTTGATACGACCAAGCTGGTCAATGGTATCCGCCGGGGCGATGCTTGCAGGAGGCGGCCTTGTCCTCACAGACCTGAGTTTCAGACTTGGCCTATACCGCAATTTGGTACGCCAACCTGACCTTGAAACACATGCAAGGGCGTTTGGCCTCGTCCCATCGTTGCTGCTTTATTGGTTGCGCTGGCGGGAGAGCCTTGCAGACAATCGAACAGGAGCGCCGACGAGCTCAGGTGCGCCACGGGAAGAATCTGCGCTCATCGTCGTTGTGCAATGCGAATCATACGCAGACCCTGTCGAACTTTTCGATGATCCGGCACAGGCCTTGCCTTCGCTCGAAGCCTCCCGGGCTGATGCAGTGCAGTGGGGCAACCTGCTCGTAAGCGGCTTTGGAGCTTACACCATGCGGACAGAGTACGGTGTGCTTTACGGGCTGGATGAAAACGCCTTGGGCTTTCGCCTCTACGATCCATACATGACGGCTATCGGGGACGCTGCACATGCATTGCCAAACAAGCTTGGCAAAGAGACTTGGCACAGCGTCTTCGTTCACCCCCACGACATGCGCTTTTACAACCGCGCACGCATTATGCCGAGCGCCGGATTTGCTGAATTGGTAAGTGAAGACGAGTTTGCACCTCCAAGCGCCAGCGAAGGCCGCTATGTTACCGATGCCGCGGTCGCCCAAAAGATCCTCGACCACGCCAGCGCGATTGACGCACCCGCCTTCATCTACGCCGTGACGATCGAAAATCATGGGCCGTGGGCGCCGCATGGTGATTCAGGCTCGGATCATATGGTCGAAAACTACCTGCGAATGGTGCGCGCTGGCGATGATATGCTGCGGGCGCTCCGTGAAGGCATCGCCTCGCTTGAGAAGCCAGCCATCCTCGTGTTCTTTGGTGATCACCGACCAAGCATTCCGGGGGCAAGTGTACCCGGAGGAGAGCGTCATACGCCGTATGTGATGATCCAGTTTGATGAAAAGGGTCAGATCATAGCAGGCGAGAACCGACGCGCTGACCTGACACCTGCACAACTTCATCACGCGCTTCTCGCGTTGAACGGACGTGGCGCCACGAACTAGGGCGCATTCGTCAAGGCTCCAAAAGTCGCAACAAGCGATCGCGCAGAGCTCTTGGGATGAGACCGTCGAGCATGCGCAAGGCAGAGAATTGCCAAGGCGTGACGTAGTGTGCTCGATGCTGCTGGCCTGCGGTGATTACTCGCCTCGCGGCCTCCTCGACCGGAATTTCAAACGGCCTGTTTGCGCCATCCCGGCGTAACGTTGGTGTATCAATAAAGCCCGGCGCCGCGAGCGTGACATGAACACCGTGCGGTTGCATGGCGATCCGCAGCGCACTTGCAAACTGAGCTAAGCCAGCCTTGGACCCTGAGTAAGAGGCCGCAAACGGAAGGGAATGGTGCCCCGCTGCTGATCCGATAAGCACGATTTGACCTCCCCCACGGCCGACCATCCTTTCTGCGAGCGCCGACGCCATCGCAGCAGGCGCCGCGAAGTTGACCAGAGCTGCGTTCAAGATCATTTCGGGCGGATCGACCAGCGCCTGCGCGCTCCTCGTATCTCCTATGCCCGCAATCAGATATGCAACGTCAAATGGGGTCTCGTTGTCTTGCTCAAGCACTCTATCGACGGCGCCAAGGGTATCCGTGATATCGAACTGCGTTGCACTGGCCATTGCCCCCCTTTGCGTGGCCGCCTTGCATGTCTCCTCCAATCGATCTGCATCGCGTCCCCATAGGCACATCGTGGTCCCACTTGCGGCATTCTGAACGGCGATGGCACTGCCAAGCGCACCCGAGGCGCCTGTGATCAAAATACACCGATTTGGTAAATGGGAGTTCGGTTCGTCACGCATGAGCAACACTGCAGCCATTCTGGAGTCTATTTGCCACTGCCTAGGCCACATCCCGCTTGACATCCAAGGGCCTTTTCTGTCGAACCAAGGTACATGAAGGGTCCGACTTCTGACGAACAACGCCTTGTTCTGTTTGAGAACAAATGGCTGGAAAAACTTACGGTTGTTTCCGTGAGGTGGTTCATTGCGACCTGGTCAGTGCTGGTTCCGGCTGTCTTTCTTGTTGGCTGGGGTTCTGCTCCTTTTGGTGCCGCGGTTTCGCTCGCGGTTGCGGGTTGGGTTGTATGGGGCCTTTTCGAATACTTTGCCCACCGCAAAGTGTTCCATTGGCAACCGAAATGGCTGTTCCTTGAACACCTTGTCTTTCTCATACATGGAAATCATCACGCCCAGCCGCGCGATGAGCTTCGAAACCTCATGCCTCCAATAGTCAGCATCCCGATCGGCGCAGTGATCTGGAGCTTGTTCTGGATTGTGTTGGGTGATTCAGGCACTTGGCTGTTCTTCGGCTTTGTGTGTGGATACGTGGCATACGACCTTACGCATTATGCATGCCACCATTGGCCTATGCGCGGACCAATTGGCGCGCGCCTGAAACGGCATCATATGCACCACCATTTCATCGCTGAGCACAAGAATTTCGGAGTGACGACGATTATTTGGGACCGTGTGTTTGGCACGCGTTTAGACGCCAAGCGACAACCAGTTTCGCCGGGGCGTGACAACGAAGAGATACTTCATCCGGCTGAGTGAGACTTGCAGCATGGCTGGCGGCATCAGCTTCCAATGGCGTCAATCAGTTCCGATGCAGTGGCAATGTGATCGGACCATGTAGGCGCTTTCCAGCCTGCGATCCTTTTCTGCTGGGCTTGCCAGAGAGGCCCCTTTTCAGCGAAGTCGAGGATTGCAGCGCGCCATGCAGGTCCATCGAGCGGATCAAGATACTCTGGAGCCGACGCGCCCGCCTCCCGGTGTGCCGGCAATTCGCTTGCAATGACGGGCGTACCTAAGGACAAGGCTTCGGCAATCGGCATGCCGTAGCCTTCGGCAAAGGACGGCATCAAAAGACCGCGTGCACCCCGGATCATTGCCGCGAGCTCCTCATCGCCGCAGCTGTTTATCTCTTCAACACAGGATGCAAGAGCGGGGCAACGGTCAAGCAGGTCGACGATTTGTTCATTCTCCCAACCTCGCCTGCCAATCACGACCAGACGCGGGACCTCGCCACTCGGCAAGGAACCCGCCATCTCGCGCCAAAGGTGCAGGAGCAACAGGTGGTTCTTTCGAGGCTCGATTGTACCCAGGCACAGGAAGTAGGGCTGGTCATCAGCCTTAGGCTCAGACGCTATGTCCGGCAGATTCTGGGTGCCCAGATGCGCGACTCTTATCGGAGGCGGCGTCTTGCCTTTTGCCACAATCCAACGCTCAAGTGATTGACCGGTCGTTGCTGAATTGACGATTACGATGTCGGCCAGTTCTGCAACGCTCTCCATCCGCGCTTCGTGCTGAGCGTGGCCACCGGGCCGGGCATATTCAGGATACTCAATCGGAATGAGATCGTGGACGAGGCAGACAAACTTGGCTTGCTCGCGCTCGATGATCGAACGCACTTTTGCCGTATCGGTCAGGTGGTGCGGTGAGACCTGAACCAAAACATCTGCATTCCCAATCCCCTCTTGCCGCGGCAGGAGGCGCATCATCCATGGCAGCACCGATGCAACACTTTTTTGGCCTTGCAGCCCTTCCTGTTTCGCCCAGCGCTCTTCAAGTTGATCCAGATAGGTGACTGCGATTCTGCGGTTAATCCTGCCATACAAACCCGAAGGGTGAACTGCGCAAAAGGCCAAGTCGTCTCCGTAACATTCGCGCAGACCTCGGGCATAAGCCATTTCGACCCGGTCGACACCGGAAGGCCGAGCGTGGCGAACCCGCGAGATCAATCGGGAGATGTCGAGCAGAACGCGTGTCATCGAGCGCTTGCCTTCCGCAACAGGGACATGATCCGCCCTTGAACGCGTCTGACCGGACCGACCCAACCCAATCTGTTTGGCATTTGGTTGCTTCTCATCCGTTCAACCAACACTTCTGGCGGACATGGTAAGCCTGTCACAGGGTCCAGGTATCGAGGATATAGTAGCAAGACCCCCGCAACCAGTTCATCAAGATGAAGCTTCCTGCGTCGCCGGTCAGGGATCTCTCCAATATCTCGTGTGAGACCCCATCCCGCATAGAATGGGGCACCATGGCAGGTGACATCACGCCCTCTCAAGAGCGCTTCAAAGCCAGACAACGAAGTGAGTACATGCAATCCGTCGACCTCCTGAAGCAGGTCTGCCATCGAACCATCGCGCTTGATTTCATCGGCATATTGTAGGGCGTCATCGTCTGAGACGAACCCATTGCGATGACCGGCATCGACATCTGGGTGTGGGCGCCACCAGATCACCGCGTCAGGTTCTAGCTCGCGTGCACGGCGCAACAACTCAAGATTCGAGGTCATGCCCCCGCCACCAGCCAGCACCGACATGTCGTCTTCCACTTGGCCAGGGACCAGCACGATCCGCTTCGAGGGGTCTTTTTGCCGGTCGCGAGAATTGTAGCCTCTGCCGCTTGCGTATTTGCTGATACCAGCTTCGACGATTGCCTTGCGCAGGCGGGCTGCGCGTTCGACCTGCCCGACCGAAAAATCGGTTGAGGCTAGCAGAACTTCAAGATCGCTTGGCTGGCCGGGGTCAAAATGGATTCCTCGCCGGTCAACGACCACCGAAAGGGGTGGGACAAAATTGCTTCCAAGGCCAACCGAGCGAACAAACCCGTCCTCAACACGCGCAAGCGCAACGTCGCTGCGGCGCGCCCGATCGATCAAATCATGCGAAATCCTGGATGGCCATACGGCCAGCGCTCCGCCCTCACGTTTTGCGGCTTTCAGCGCGCGTTTGGTGCTTGCGTAGATTCGCACTGGACGGCCGGGCGACCACAAGAAGCGTTCGATCTCGTCGCGCTTCCACCAACTGATCCCGCAAGCCGCAACAAGTCTTTTGCCGGCTTCGCCCCGGTTTGCGTCGATCACGCGGCGCCATTCAGCAAGACGCGCAATAGCATCAATCGGTTTGAGCCATTTGTTTGAAAAAGGGTCTCTCATGGGGCGTTCAAACGCGTGAGCAGCGCGAGAAAGAAGGTCCTCTTTCGTATCATCGGGGCTGCCGTAAATGCCGGGCGAGGCAACTTGAATCTCAAGCCCGAGCATGCTGGCAATTGCTATCCATTCGTCACTGCCATGAGCCCACAGGGACTTTGCAAAGGGCAGTACGCTCCAGGGGTCAATCGTCTCTACGCCGCCAGCATTGACAAGCGGAAGCGTCGACTGCTCATCAAGGTGTTCCTGCAACTGCGCAAGTTCAACGGCTGAGTTCGAACGAATGACTGTCTCAACTGGCAAATGCGTCTCGGGCATGGTGAGCTTGATCGGGTCAGCCCAGAAGGCGCCTCCTACTCTGGCTTCGCGAATGGCCGAGAATACGCGCTCGAGTTCCTCGCCTGTCGGAATGTCGAAGCAAGGTGGACCGCCGCGGTTGAACGCAGAGGCGTCCAATCGCGGGAAAGGGGGAGGCCGCAGCAACGCCGTATTGCTGATCACGGTCGTTCGCCCCAGGACAGCAGGCTCAAATTGCCGTCGTCACGGCGGGCTATCACGCCAAAGCCGCCAGTCGGCAATTTGAGTGAAACCAATGCGGCAGCTTCAGACATCAGCGATGGGTCGGCCATTATGGCAAAGCGCGCGGCGCCATTGCTGGTCACAAGCAGCGTTGGGCAGTCCTTGGGGCTCGAGCGGAAGAGTTCATGCCAAGCAGCGATCCGGTCGCTTGGCTCCACAATCCAACCCGGAGGTATCTCGGCCTGCTTCTCCCATGCTGCAAGTGCGCCCGGACCGATGCGGTTAAGTACGGCTTCTTCAAGTTGATTTTCATCCGGGCCATGATCGATCTCCCTGAGGAAATCAGCATGTACGGGCTGTGGCGGAGCATCCTGATAGCGCAGGATTTCGCTCGCGGTTTGCCGCGTTCGGGCAAGCGGCGAAACCAGTACGCGCTGAAAGGCTACCTCTTCCGCGGAAAAATATCGACCCAGGGCGCGCGCTTGCTCAATGCCCCTTGCCGTCAGCGGCAAGTCGGTGCGGGCGCCAATTCGGCGTGGTTTGGTATCGGCTTGGAAAGTATTGCCATGACGGACGACGAAAAACATGGAGGAGGTTCTAGCGAGTGGCGACCTTACCGCAAGCAACGGGGTATTCGTTGTCAATCACGCCGGAAAGGGATCGCCGAGCCTAGCGATTGCCGCTTCGGCCAATGCGAGATCTTCGGGTGTGTCGATGCCTGACAAGGCATGTTCGGGTGCGGCAACCGGTACGGTAGCAATCGGCCAGCCATGCTCAAGAAAGCGAAGCTGCTCTAGCCCCTCGATCTGTTCATAGTGGCTTTCAGGCGTAGCGACAAACCAATCAAGCGCTTCGCGAGTGTATGCGTAAAGGCCAAGGTGTTGCCAGATCGGCGACATCGGCGCCTGCCGAAGGGATTCCTCTCCGCGGAGCGCAGGAAGGATATTCTTGGAAAACCAGAGTGCATCGCCAGATGGCGCGCGCACGCAAGTGGTGCCGGAAAGGGGCGCAGACTTCTTATGTTCGCGCAGTCTGTCGAGACGCTCCCAGCTAAGTTGATAGACGGGCGTTGCGACCTTGGCTGCGCTCTCCCTCAAAGTCGTAATCAGGCCTGAAATGGTTTGCGGCGGGATGAATGGCGCATCGCCCTGCAAGCTTATGACGCGTTCAGCACTCTGGTTATGAATATCCAACTCGCGGGCGGCGGCGTGCGCTCTCGCGCTGCCGGAGCTCAGTGCCGGATCTGTCAAAATCGCCGTCGCACCGAGCTCCTCGGCATGCTTGGCAATCCGTTCATCGTCGGTTGCCACAACGAGCAAGCAGTCCCTGGCCAGATCAGCGGCCAATCTCGCATTGGCAATCACTCTTTCGAGAACGGTTCGCCCGGCAAGTTTGAGCAGCGGCTTGCCCGGAAGCCTCGTCGATGCGAATCGAGCAGGGATGACAATCAAGTCAGCGTGAGGCGTCGTCATGCCGCGCCTCGTCCCATGCAGTGAGTGAAATGCACCAGCTCGCGTTCGTCAGGTGATGCCGAGACGGACCAGATCATGCATGTGCACGATGCCTACAAGTTTGTCTTGGTTCGTGATGAAAAGCACCGAAACGGCGCTGTCATTCATAAGAGACAAGGCATCGACAGCCATCATCGAGGCATTCGCTGTCACCGGGTTGGGAGACATGTGATTGGCAATCGCATCATCCAGGTCATTGATCGCAATGCAACGGCGCAAATCTCCATCGGTGAATGCGCCTACCAGATTGTCTTCATCATCAACGATTGCGGTGCAACCATATCGCTTGCGGCTCATTTCAATGGTTGCGCTGCGTAAGGTCGCGTCGAGAGAAACACGAGGAAGGGCTTCCCCCGTTCCCATCACCTTGTCGAGCGTAGTGAGGCGGGCGCCCAACAGGCCACCCGGGTGCAGGATGCTGAAATTCTGTGGCGAGAAGCCTCGGGCTTCGATCAAGGCAACAGCGAGAGCATCGCCCAGCACCACTTGAGCGGTTGTCGACGAAGTCGGAGCAAGTTCATTGGGGCAAGCTTCGCGGACCATCGGCAGCGTCAAGCAGATATCTGCAGCTTGGCCAACCCAGCTGTTGGAATGAGCGGTTGCAACCACAAGCTGCTGCTTGTTGATCTTGCAGTAATTGATGATGTCGCTGAGTTCTTTGGTCGTTCCCGACCATGTAATCGCGAACACGACATCGTCGGGCGATATGGTCCCCAGATCACCATGGCTCGCTTCACCTGGGTGCAGGTACAGCGCCGATGTGCCTGTCGATACGAAGGTGGCGGCGACCTTTCGCGCGATATGACCGCTCTTCCCGATCCCGGTGACAATGATTCGCCCCCTGGTCGAGGCAAAGGCTTCGACCGCTCGTTCAAAAGCATTGCCGAGACTTGTGTCGGACAGAGCCCTTTTCAGATCCATGAGACCATCGATCTCAATATCGAGCGTCTTCAGGGCAGAAGACACATGTGTGGTCAGGAGTGTTTGATTCATGAGGGTGATAGAGCGACCAGAGAGAGTTTGCGACTAGAGAGATGTACTTGATCGCCTCTTGCTACCCCATATGTCAAGCCAGTAGAGGATGAGCCGCAACTTCAATGCGTTCAAATTGGACGCATCGCAAGCAAGCGGGAAGCGCAATAAAAATGACACATTTCACTTACCGATCGGACAGTAACTGATGAAGCTTGGTTCTCAATCAATAGGTGGTTGCAGCCCAATATTTATGATTGCGGGACCTTGCGTGATTGAGGGCGAGGAACATGCGTTAATGGTGGCGGAAACGCTGAGCGCGATCGCTCGGCGGCAAGACATCTTGCTCATTTACAAGAGCTCGTTTGACAAGGCGAACCGCACCTCGGGTACATCCTTCCGAGGTCCTGGACTGGAGGAAGGCTTGCGTATTCTTGAAAAAGTGCGCGACGAAACGGGTCTGGCCGTCCTCACCGATGTCCATGAGCCGTCTCAAGCCGCACCGGTCGCTGATGTGGTGGATGTACTGCAAACGCCTGCTTTCCTGGCCCGCCAGACCGACTTTATCAGCGCCGTTGCGGCGACTGGAAAACCAGTCAATATCAAGAAGGCGCAGTTCATGGCACCTGCCGACATGCAAAACGTGGTCGCCAAGGCGCGACAGGCTGCCGCCGATGCGGGCCATGACACGGACAACTTCATGCTTTGCGAGCGCGGGACCTCTTTCGGGTACAATACTCTCGTTTCAGATATGCGAGGCTTGTCGATTATGGCTGAGACCGGTTGCCCGGTTGTTTTCGATGCGACTCATTCTGTTCAACAGCCAGGCGGTCTTGGATCGAGATCTGGCGGTCAAAGCGAGTATGTTCCGCTTCTAGCCAGGGCAGCCGTGGCGGCCGGAGTGTCCGGCGTCTTCATGGAAACTCATCCGGACCCTACCAATGCCCTGTCGGATGGTCCCAACGCGCTTCCGCTCGATCGATTTGAGGCGCTGGTGCAGCAACTCAAGGCGATTGACGATGTCACCAAGTCCGCACTCGCTGCGCAGGATGAGGGCGATGTGCAGGCTGCATGAGCATGGCAAGATATCTGAAGACCATCCTGCTTGCTCCTGTTTGGTTGCTTCAAATCGCTACAACGGCAAAGAGTTTTCTGGATAACCCGCTGATTGGGTCTCAGCGCCTCAACCGGATGGGCCTGCACCGCGCACGAGTGCAGATTGCGGACAAACTATGCCGCTGGCGCCGGTCGCGACTGGCAAGGCATGTTCCAACAGAATGGAAAGAGGCCTTCGATCGCGACGGGTTCGTTGCCATTGAGAATGTTGTCCCTGCGCAAGACTTTCCGGCGCTGCGCGATGCGATACTTGGTGCAGAATGGCCCGCACGTGAGATGCGTCAAGGTGACGCCATCACCCGGCGGATAGCGATCGGTCCGGAGATGCTGGCGGCGGTCCCTGCGCTTGATGCTTTCCTTTCGCGAAAGGACGTCAATGCACTGTTTCACTACGTTGCCAGCTTTCGCATGACACCACTGCACTATGTGCAGACTATTGTTAGTCACTGCGGGGGCGATGATCCCGATCCGCAAGAAACGGTTCACGCGGATAGCTTCCATGCATCGATGAAGGCATGGTTGTTTTTGAAACCGGTCACGGAAGAGGACGGTCCCTTTACCTATGTGCGCGGTTCGCATCGGTTCACGCCAGAGCGCATGGAGTGGGAATACAGGCGCAGCCTTGCCGATCCAAAGTCAATCGATCGGCTATCAGCACGAGGATCTCCGCGCGTCGATGGATCGGTTCTGCAGCAAATGAACCTGGGAGAAGCGGAGAAACTGCCAGTTGCCGAGAACACATTGGTCGTAGCAGATACCGGCGGATTCCACGCGAGAGGCCCTGCACAAGGCGCAGGTGAACGTGTGGAAATCTGGTCCTACGCGCGCCGCAACCCCTTCCTGCCATGGTTGGGCGGGGATGTGCTTAGCATTCCGGGGATCGCTGAGCGCCGGATTGACTGGCTTTGGAAGCTGCGCGACCGGCTTGAAAAGCAGATTGGGCAGCCCTGGACCCCGGTTGGAAAGCGTCGGCCGATCGACAATTAGGTCGATATCGGGGGGCGCTTGCAGAATTCGGTCAGTTGCCGGTTGTCGTAGTCCCACCGCCGCCCGAATCGAAGCTGTTCGCAAGGGTAGTTGCCGTGACGATAGGTGAGAACAACTGGCCGATCGTCTGGATCAGCTTGCGAGGCTGATTCGATGCCGAGTTCCCGAAATACAGCACGTCGTCATCGCGCAACGCAAACCTTTGAGCCAGAAAGAAGGTCGGGGCTTCAAGCATGTTGAAGTGATATACCGTCGGCTTCGTTCCATCAGGTCCAGCGTATCGGAACAGAAAAACCGCTTGGGGATCTCCGGTATTGCCGTTTGGGCCTCCAGCCATCGCAATGGCTTCTACGACACTCATCCGTTCGCGCAGAAACGGCATTTGCTGCACTCGGCCCGATGCACCCAGAACCGAGAACATCAGCGGTTCAGCCATGATCGTTAGGCGATCACCCGGAAATGCGCGCATGTTCCGGTATGGGCCAGCCATCACATCACCAAGCCTTAGCCGGGCAACGTTCTCACCCCGTTCAACTTGAAGGATCAGGCTGCGAGCCTCGCCGCGATATCCGCCTGCAAGCGCAATAATATCAGACAGCCGTTCTTGATTGGTTTGCAGTACAAGCCGGCCGGGGCGAACAATCTCGCCTGCAACGATCACCGAATTGCTGATCACTTCTTGGCGATTGATGAGCACCTGGGGGTCTTGCGACAGGTCGCGAAGCGATCTTTGGATCTGCTCCTGCACTTCGACAACAGTGCTTCCTGCAACGGGCAGGCGGCCGACATAAGGCACTTCAATGTAGCCCTTGTCGTCAACCCGGCGGGGAGGAAGCGTTTGAGCCTTTACTGAAGGATCGAATCCCGCAGTCCCTGCAACTGGGGAGGGAGCATCCCCACTGAAAAGCGAAACACCTGCTTCGAATATCGTGATCGACAAGACATCGCCAGGGCCCACGAGATCGGTGGGAGATGTGTCCAGATCGGGCAATTGCCAGTCAACGGGCGCGGTGGCTGGAGGTATTGCTTCAATCGAGTTGACCGGAACGATAGCAATGTTGAGGCCGGTCGCATCGCTTTCGAGCGCCGTCTCCTCAATTTGGCTGCCGGTCGGGCCGCTTGAGGGGAGAGTGGAGCACGCGCTCAACGCGAGAAGAGCAAGCGACCAGAATAATGGTTTCAGATTCATCGTGAATTCTTGTCAAATTGGCGTAAGAAGCGCTCCCCTACCGACAAAGCAGGTTCAGGCCTAGCCCATTGCAAGACAAATCGATCCATGACGGGGATGAGTCGCTCGGCTCACAAGTCGAGAAACGGCGAATCTCCGACCACAGACTGCGCGATCTGTTGCTGGTTGCCCTGCGTCGCCCTGCTCGTTTCTCAGCGATCCTCATTTGGCGGGCTCTTGGCAAGAAGCTGCGTGCGCGTGGCCGGCTTGAAGGAGAGATCGCAGGCTTGCCGTTTGCTCATGAGCGGTGGGTCGCCGACGCGGGCAGGCGAGACTTGCATGTTTTGCTGGAGGCGCAAGAAGCGGGGCGAGCACCCAGAATTGTCGTTCACTTGCATGTCTCGCAGAGTGATTCGCAGAGCCATGTGCGCGCAGCTTTGCAATCTATCAGCAAGCAGAGCGCTTCGCCTTTGGCTGTTCTTGTAACCTTGGAGAATGGCGCGAGCTTACCTGAAGGATCCGAGCCCGCACTAACCGTTCTTCCAGCGAATCATCCTTCGCAGGTGGAGGGCATTCGTGCTGCACTTACCGCTGCAAGCGAGCACGAGGCAGAATGGTTGGTCCCACTGGCCCCGAAAGGGCGATTGCCGCGCTTTGCCCTTGCCGCATATGGCGCGCATCTGTGCCAATCTACCGAAGGCAGACAAGCCGGTGTCCTATACGGAGACGAGGGGGACACAGCGCGCCTCAGCCCAAGGCCGCAGCTTTGGCTAAAGCCAAAGTGGGATAGCCGGATGGCATTGTCGCAGGATTATGTGACCAAGGCTTGCGCCTTGGCGGTCAATCCAGCGATCGATAAGTTCACGGAAAGTCCCGTTTCAGCGCCAAAGAGCCTCTACGAACTAATCCTGCTGTTAAGCGAGACCCGCCGTGTTGAGCACGTGCAACGGATCACAGCACTTGTGCCATGTCATGCGTGGCTCGATCAAGGTGAGGATGTGCTCGGAGCCGTTCAGCGATTTGCGGGACCGCGCGCTGACGAAGTTGAACAGGGAGTCTTCGGAACAGTGTCTGTGCGGTTCGCGCTGCCCGATCCTTTGCCCAGTGTAAGCGTGATTGTCGCAACGAGGGACCGAGTTGAACTGCTTCGAACATGCGTTGAAGGGGTTCTTCACAAGACCGATTATGCCGAACTCGATTTGATCATCGCGGATAACGAGAGTGTTGAGGCCGAAACGCTCGAATATATGGAAGAAGTGTCAGCGGACCCAAGGGTACAGGTCGTAAGGTGGCCTCACCCCTTCAACTATTCGGCGATCAACAACTTTGCGGCCAGCCATGCTAATGGCGAATACCTTTGCCTGCTCAACAACGACATTGAAGTCCTTGAACCCGATTGGCTTTCTGAGATGGTTCGCGAAGCGTTACAGCCGGGGGTAGGAGCCGTCGGGGCAAGGCTTCTCTATCCCGACAGGTCGATCCAGCATGCCGGGGTTGCGATCGGAATTGGCAATGCGGCCGGCCACGCACATCGCGGTCTCGATGAGGGGGAGCCAGGCTATTTTGCCCAAGCGCATATTGCGCGCGGTGCGAGTGCGGTCACAGCCGCTTGCTTGCTGGTGGCAAAGCGCCACTTTGAAGCCGTTGGCGGTCTGGATGAAGAGGCTCTCGCAGTGGCCTACAACGACGTCGACCTTTGCTTAAAGCTCCAGCAAGCGGGACTCAGCAACATCTACGCGCCTAGGGCGACCTTGATCCATCACGAGAGCAAATCACGTGGTTTGGATTTCGATCCTGTGCATCTGGAGCGCTACATGCGAGAGTTATCAGTGCTTCAGGAAAGGTGGAAGACTGCGAGGGTTGTGGACCCTTGGCATCACCCGAGGCTTAGCAGAGCAGATGAGGACTATCGCGGGCTCCGCTAGTCCCCACCATCCTTTTCTCAACACGGTCAAGATTGTGACCCAGGCTTCTCTTGAGCTAGCAATGTGGAGGGTATCAGGTCTAATTGCCTTTTGAAGCCAGAGGTTTGTCATCATGAATCAGCTGCTTATCGTTTCTCCCACGAGAGCTTTGTTGGAGAGATGCAGCTACATTGCCGATATATGCACCATCGCGTAGACGATGGTATTTTTTGCGAAGCGACCATGACTAAAGATAAGAAAAACAAGGCACGACGCTCGCCTCGGGATGTCTCTGAGGTCGCTCGCAGCCGCGTGGTTGTCGTGCTTGCCATGCATCGCTCCGGCTCAAGTGTAATGGCGCGCGGACTTAAAGCACTTGATGTCGATCTCGGTAATGACTTGCTGGAAGCTTCAGAGGGCGAGAACGACAAGGGCTTCTGGGAAGATATTGATATCTTCAACCTAAATGAGCGCCTGCTCTCAAAGGCTCAAAGTTCATGGCAAAAGCTTGCGCCGTTGGATGGTACGCAATTTGAGGGACCAGCTTATGCAACAGAGCGGCGAGAGGCTGCTGAGCTTCTGGTCAAGAAGCTTAGGCCAGGCGTCGTATTTGGCTTCAAAGACCCGCGTACGGTGGTGCTTTTCGCCTTCTGGAGGTGCGTTTTCGAAGACCTCGAGCTCGATGTTCGGTACTTAATAACGGTTCGAAATCCTTTGGAAACAGCGGCATCGCTCAACAAGCGCAGCGGGTTCCCCATGCACAAGGGGACTGTACTCTGGGCCAAGCATATGATCGAGGCGGTTCGAGAAACCAGCGGGGAACCGCGGGTGTTTGTTGCCTATGATCAAATTCTGCGTGATCCTGAAGGTGAATTGACGCGGATGGCCAGCGCGCTCGGACTTGAACAACCGGACAAGGGCGCCCTTGCAGAATTTCGTGACGAGTTTCTCGAAGATGGTCTTCGGCACAACTTCATTGGGAAAAGTGAGCTCGCTCGCTCAGGATTAGCCTCACCCTTCGTTATCGATCTTTACGAGACCGTCACGAGGTTCGCACAGCAATCGGTCGAGGATGTTCAGGAGTTGGATGCTGACGCGTGGCAGTCGATCGAAGCCGGCTATGCTCAACTTTCGCCTATCCTGATTTACTCTGACTTCATTGACCAAAAGCGCGCCGAATCGATTGGCCAGATCGAAGCGCTTGATCGAAGGGTTAGAGAAACCACTGAAGAACTTCAGCAAGTCAAGGCCGACTACCAAGTCACCGAGAATGCACGTGCAGATGCTGAGGGGACTCTCCAGCAGAAACTCAAAGAGCTCGATGAGTTACGAACCAGCAACAGCGCGGAGATCGGTATTCTTACCGAGTCGAAAGAGGCTGCCGAAGCCCGTATTCGGGAACTC
Source organism: uncultured Porphyrobacter sp. (assembly GCA_964443505.1). GTDB lineage: Bacteria > Pseudomonadota > Alphaproteobacteria > Sphingomonadales > Sphingomonadaceae > Erythrobacter. The sequence continues at coordinate 46,136 of CAYUCZ010000003.1, forward strand.
CAAAAGGAGGTTGATGAGCGTGCCACTTCGAAGTCTGCCGCTCTAGCTCGCGTCGAAGAGCTTGAGGGCGAACTCAGCCAGATGAGCCGGGCTTTGGAGAGGGCGAAGTCAGAATCTCAGAACGCTGAGAAGGCTCTCGGTGAGGCGGACAAGCGGCTCAACAAGACCCTCGAGGAGCTTGATGAGTCACAAAAGCTCAGTGCTGAGAAGATTGATAGTTTGAATGAGGCGAATGAGGCCGCTGAGGAGCAAGTTCGCGCGCTCCATATGGCAGCGCAGAGAGATCGCGCAGAATTTGACGCAAAGCTAGGTGCAGCTTTTCGGCAGCTTGATGAATCTCGTTTGCTCAATACTGAGAAGATCGAAAGTTTGACGTCGGCGAACGAGGCCGCGGAGGCACAAATTGCGAAGCTCCACGCGGAAGCAGATGTCCGCCGCGTGTCTGAGGCCAGCGCCATCGCACGGGCGCAAGGGCTTCAAGAAAAGCTGAATCGGATGAATGATGCGGTGGTGCAGGCGAAATCAGCGCAAGCGATGACAGAACGCAAAAGGTCTGAACTCCATAAGGAGCTTGAGGCATTGCAGGCTGTTCATGATGAATTGCGGGATCAAAACGCTGCCGAAATGGATGACCTGCGTCAGGAGAAAGAACGGAGCCAGGAAGCGACGGAGCGGTTGGATCAAGACAGGCGGGCTCTTCGCAAAGAACTTCTTTTGCTTAAGGCGGAAATGAACGTGAGGAGCCGCTCCAAAACTTGGCGTCTGACATCCTCAATTCGTGCAACGTACCATGCCTTTTGGGAGCGGATTGGCAGCCTATTTGGGGCCAGGTGAGAGATAGTTGGCACGCTCAAAGCCGTTTTTTTCGAAAAGGCGAACTTTCTGGAACGATGTCAGTCAGAGATCGACACTATTTTGAGACATATCCATCTCGATAGGCAAAGCGGACAGTTTCGTTTTCCCAAAGGCTTGCCGCATCAGAGATTCCGTATCTGGCCTGATGAATATTCGGGCAGTAATTCTGCAAAAAAACCATTCCTTTAGAAGCATCGCAAAAGGATCAAATGGTTGTGCCGAAACGGTTGCATAATAAAGTGGGTCAGCTATCCGACCCCCCAGCTATTCAGGATTCGACAACATGCAAAAGATGGCGAAGGTCGTGCGCCGGACGACGGGCTATCGCGATAAACTGCTCGTCTCGCAGGTAGAAGCGCTCATTGATGCAGACTACTACCTGCGCAACAATGAAGATGTCGCGTCAGCGGGTCTGGACCCTGCGGTGCACTTCCTTGAAAATGGCTGGGCGGAGGGCCGCAATCCGTGCGCTCTATTCGATACTGAATGGTATTTTGAACGCTATCCAGATCTGGTTGCAGCGGGTTTGAATCCCCTCGTGCATTACCTGCGAGAAGGGGCGAATGAGGGACGCAACCCACACCCGCTTTTCGACACTCAGTGGTATCTTGATGCGAATGCAGACGTAAAGGCGGCTGGTCTCAATCCGCTCGTCCACTATTTGCGCGAAGGCTGGAAAGAAGGACGCAATCCCAATCCGATATTCAATGCGGATTGGTACGCACGCACACATGATCTGCCCCAAGGTGAAGAACCGCTTAGCCACTACGTCGAAGAAGGCGTTCAGATGGGGCTAAAGCCGGCCGAACTTTTTGACGGCAAATGGTATCTTGAGCAAAATCCTGATGTTGCGGCTGCGGAATTTAATCCCCTTACTCATTATGTTTTGCAGGGCTGGAAGGAAAAGCGTTCTCCCGATGCCTTGTTTGATGCGCGCTGGTATGCGCAAACTTATCTGCATGACGCAGGCAACGATGTTGATCCGCTTGCCGATTATCTGCATCAAGGAGAGAAGTCTGGGGCCAGCCCAAACCCATGGTTCGATGCCGCCTGGTATCTTGCGACTTATCCTGACGTAGCCGCTGCTGGCATGTCGGCCCTTCAACACTTTATTGCATCAGGTGCGCTCGAGCAGCGCCGGGCGAGCGACATTTTTCACACGGATTTTTATGTTTCGCAGTGCCCGGAAGCTGGGGCTCCCGGGGTCAATCCTCTGCGTCATTATATAGCCTATGGGCGCGCTAAGGGGATTGCCGCAAGTCCGGATGAGGCATCGAATCACGGTGGAAATACCGCCAAAAAATCTCCTGCCAAGGAGAAGCCTCCTGCAAAGCAGGTGCCGTCCAATCAACCGCAAATCAACGTCAACGCGGGCGAACTGCTTAAGGCGCCATGTGACGCTGAAGGGGTCCCGCACTATCCGCCCATAAGGATTGGTGATGGCCGCCGTTTCGCGAGGATGCGAATTGGGTCTGATCATCGCTGGTACGATGACGAGCGGACGAAGAACTTCATTGACGCGCTCGGGCCTGGTCCCATCCTGCCCGGGGTGCGCCGATTGCTCGTGATCGGTCACGATCTCACCCTGACAACGGGTGTCATGCGCCCGTTAGCGCACTATATGAATGCGCTCGATAGGGCCGGTGGCATTGAGCTTACCACACTGGAGTTGACCCGGGGGGCGGATGCTCTTGTCGCATCAGCCGACGTTGAAACGCACGACTTCGTCATCATCAACAGCCTGCCCTTGTTTTTCGATCACTCGAACGGGTTTGAACTGCTCGACGCAGCCGGTCCGAGCAATTGCGCAATTTATCTGCATGAGACGGATTTCATCTTTGACAAACTCGAACGGGAGAAGCCCGCAGAATATGCAAGGTTCGCTGAGGCTGCAAAGAACTGTAACTTCCTGACAGTCTCTCAGAGGCAAAAAGAAATGCTCAAGCGGCGCTTCGGTGTAACGAGTGCCTATCTTGTCGCAAACACCAGCCCAATTGCCTCATTGCCTTCGCGCCCGTCGGAGACATCACGCTCGGATAACGAGCCTTTGTCGATCATCATGGCAGGCACTCTTCAGCCGCGTAAAGGCGTGACGCTGTTTTCGGAGGTGGCTGACCTTGCTCAAGCTGCCGGACTACCCTGGCGTTTTTCATGGGCTGGAGGCGAGGTTGGGCAGTCAAAAGGACTGTACAGGTCCGAGAATGTCGATTTCCTCGGCAACCTTGAAGCCTCGGACATGGCCGTTCTTCTGCAAGAGGCAGACGTTTTCTTCTTGTCGTCGGTCGACGATCCCTTTCCGCTCGCCTGTCTCGAGGCGCTCCAGATGCACAAACGGTGCGTCGTCTATAGCCAGACAGGTACGGCCGAGGTCATCGACGACATTGACGGTTGCGCTGTGTACGATTCACACACTGCTGAGGTCGCTTTCACTGCTCTGAAGAAGGCGGTTGGGGCGCAGCTTGACGTGACCGCGGTCGACAATCTCAATGCCCGGTTCAGCCTTGAAGGGTTCGCGGCGACCTTAGGAAACGTGATTGGCGAGATCATGGAAGGGTCTGAGCCTTCTGCATTTCTCTTGCCCGTAGAAGATCCCGTTAAAGTGGCGGCTATTGTTCACCTGTTTTATCACGACATTTGGGACGAGCTGGCCGGAAAACTGGAAAACCTGCGGCACTTGGATGTCGATCTCTATGTGACGCTCACGAATGAGAAAGCGCCCGAGGAGTTGGCAGAAATGCGGGAACGCATTCTGCGCAGATGGCCCGATGCGGAGGTGCTCGTCATCCCAAACCAGGGCATGGATGTCGGTCCGTTCGTTGAAGTTGCCCGATCGATCGACAAAGCCGGCCGTCATTATGACTATGTGCTGAAACTCCATTCGAAGAAAAGCTTGGAGGTGTCCGGTGAAGAACATGGAAGGGCATGGCGTAACCAGTTGCTAGAGGGGCTCGCCGGCAGTCCCACCGATGTCGACAGGATTCTCTCGATATTTGCCGATCACCCTGAAGTTGGGATGATCGGGCCACGCGGAATGGTTCTTGAGAAGTCTTCCCGCGACCTCGCAGCGGGAACCGATCTCAATGCGCCCAATATGACTCTGCTCGCCGATCGAATGGGCCTGACTGATCGCGCTCAGCGCTTTTTTCGGGGCACGATGTTTTGGGCCCGGGCGGAGGACCTGTTCGAGCCCTTGCGATCTGGCGGGCTGACTATTGAAGATTTTGAACCAGGACATCAGCCTGACAATTCATTCGCGCATGCGATGGAAAGACTGTTTGCCTGTATGGTCCGGCATGCCGGTCGACGCCTGCTTGAGTATGATCGGGCTTTGCCAAAGTCGATTGGTCTCCTGAAGGATCGACACAAGGGCGAAGACATTTACATCATCGCCGCCGGGGCCAGCGCGGGCTACATAGATCCGGGATTCTTCAGCGACAAAACCACGATTGGCGTTAACCGAGTGTTCGTTCGGTTCCCTTGCAAATATGTGATGATGAAGGAGTTCGCCGACGGAGAATATGATCGCGAACTCGTCGCATCCGGGGCTACGCCTGTTGTCGCCAAGTGGGATGCTGGCGGGATCAAGCAGGGCAAGATGCGGCCGAACCTAATGTCGTTTCGGAACCCGCATTGCTATTTCTTCGATCACTTTGAAAACCAGCGGGAAAAGATCGATCTGTCTCCCATCGGCCTTGAAGATGAAAAGCTTGTCGTCAGCTATTCGACTATTACAAGCGCAATTCACTTGGCGGCCTATATGGGCGCTCGGAGCATCATTCTTGTTGGACATGACTGCGGAACGATTGATGGCGAACATGTCTTTGAGGGATACTACAGAACCATGGCGGTTTCCCCTTGGAAGAGTAGCCAAGAGTACGCTGATTGGCTGACAAAAATTGAGGGGCAGACCTTGGCTGTGAAGGCCAAGATGGATGAAGTCTATGGTGTGCAAGTCATGTCCATCAACCCATTCATCAATTTTGGACTTGAAGGGAGGCGCTATGACCGCAGTGGCCGATTGGAGCCAGCCGACCCAGTTAAGAGCGCTTGATACTGGCGTATTCTAGCAATGGATCAATGTGCAAGGGCCAAGCGCATGAGGTAGAAAGCAAATGAGCTTCCGAAGCGGCTCTCGTTGCGAAATTTCATCTTCGATTGAAGCCTGTGTGGACTTAGACATCGCGCCGTTGCATGACGATATGGACGTGAACAACCCTCGGAGCTTCTCAACAGGCGGTGTCTTGGCGTGTGGGATACCAACCGGGAGATCGCGTTTGGCCGTCAAACTGCCGAAAAAAGCTCTTGCTGCGCTGCCCAAAACAAGCTTGTGCCAAAATTCTAGCTCTTAAGCCATTACCACTCTACAGAGTCCCCCTTAGTTGCGCGTGAAGCGCCGGAGAAGAATAAGATGTCTGAGAATAAATCCCCTGTAAAAATTATTGCCGAAGTCGGTTGCAATCACAAAGGCGATTTGGACATCGCCAAGAAGATGATCCGTACAGTCGCAAATTTTTGCGAGGCGGATATCGTGAAGTTTCAGAAACGAACCAATCGCGAGCTTCTAACTCAAGAAGAGTACGATCGGCCTCACCCCGTTGCCGAGAACTCGTATGGAGCGACCTATGGTGAGCACCGTGAGTTTCTCGAATTCGATGTCGACCAGCACAAAGAGTTGATCGAGGAATGCGTTGCGAACGGCATTGAGTATTCTACATCCGTGTGGGATCTCACGGCGGCCAAGGAAATGACGGCCCTCAACCCGCCGATGCTCAAAATTCCCTCGGCCACGAACCAGCACTACGCACTGCAAGGCTATCTTTGCGAAAACTATGGTGGTGAAATCCACGTATCAACAGGGATGTCGACGCGCGAGGAGATTGCCAAGATCATCGATTTCTACAAGGAGCGTGGGCGCGCAAAAGACCTGGTCATATATGCTTGCACGTCAGGTTATCCCGTCGCCGTAGAAGATATCTGTTTGCTCGAGATCACCCGCCTCATGGAGCAATATGGTGCCGATATTCTGGGCGTTGGTTTCTCCGGGCACCATCTTGGTATCGCGCCAGACGTTGCCGCTACGACAATCGGACGTATGAACGAAATGGCTGGCAAGGGGCGGTTTACGCATATTGAGCGGCATTTCACGCTCGATCGGACCTGGAAAGGCACGGATCACGCCGCAAGCCTCGAGCCAGATGGCCTCAGGAAGCTCAAGCGCGATGTCGCTAATATCGAACAGGCGATCAGTTACAAGTCGCTCGATATCTTGCCTGTAGAGCAGGTCCAGAGAGACAAGCTGAAATGGGTCGAGGAGCGCCACGGCGCGCAAGTCGGAATGCTTGACGGTGCATCCTGATACGGTTGCGATCTTACTGGCCCGTGGCGGGTCGAAAGGTGTTCCGCATAAAAATCTCAGGCATGTCGGCGGTCTGTCTTTAGTAGCCCGTTCCGTTTTGGCGGCGCGCAGCGCGCAGCGTGTAAATGGTATCTACGTTTCGACTGACGATCCTAAGATTTCAGCCGAGGCGAGCAGCTTTGGCGCTCACGTCATTGAGCGCCCGGCAAACCTCTCTGATGATCTGGCGACATCGGAGAGTGGGTGGCTGCATGCTCTGTCTGAAATCCGTCTTGAGCATCCTGCGATCGCCAATTTGGTACTCCTGCAATGCACGTCTCCGTTCACAACGGGTGAAGACATCGATGCTGCACTTGAGCTTATGGAGACGCGCGATGCGTCTTGCGCGCTGAGTGTCGTTCCTGACCATGGCTTCCTTTGGAGTTTAGACGCGCAAGGGTACGGGAAAGGGGTCAATCATGATCACACGGCGCAGAGAAAGCGCCGCCAAGATTTGCCACCGACATTCCGTGAAAGTGGTGCATTCTATTGCGTCAAGGCGGCTGACTTTGAGCGGGTAGGACAGCGTTTTTGCGGATCGGTGGTGGTTTCACCGGTTGATCATCCACCAATCGAGATCGACACGCTTGAAGATCTTGCCATCTGCGATGCTATCGCGGCGAGGGTTTCTGCGGTGGCACCGGGGAAAGATCGTTTGAGATCAGTGAAAGCGCTGGTCATGGACTTTGACGGGGTGCTGACAGACGATCATGCTTTCGTGGATCAGAACGGTATCGAAAGCGTAAGGGTATCGCGGTCAGACGGTCTTGGTCTTGAGCAATTGCGCAAGGCTTCTGAAATCCAGACGCTTATCTTGTCGAAAGAACGAAACCTGGTTGTTTCTCGACGGGCTGAGAAACTGAAAATTGAGTGCCTTCAGGCGCAAGATGAGAAGTCTGCAGCGCTTGATAAGTGGCTTGGCTCCAGGAACCTAGAATGGGGCGATGTTCTCTATCTCGGTAATGACGTCAACGACCTGCCGCCCATGAGAAAATCGGGCCTCTCGGCTTGCCCGGGAGATGCGCACAACGCTGTTCGAGCTGAGGCTGGATGGGTGTTGTCGGCGACTGGGGGCAATGGCTTTGTTAGAGCCGTTTGCGATGCGTTGGTAGCCGCTCAGCATGACTGAGCGGAAATCTGGCTTGCCCCAACCAGATTAGGCCGCACAAGAATCGGTGAATGTCACTTTTTTTTGCCGCTGAGCACTTTTTTGAACAATGACTTCACCCCCTTTGGGGCGACAGATTGTACCTGCTCGTCATTCGTCGCTCGAGAAGCGTCCTTGAGAGGCTCTCCCAAATAGGCATTCGGCCGGGGCAAACCATCTTGGATTGAAATGAGGTCGCGTAGGGCCAGTTCACCGGTGGTCTCGTCAGAGAATGCAGGCGTGTAGTAGATGCAGTCTTCGAAGTAATAGTGCGTCACCTGCGACCATCGTGTGAGCGTATTGTCGATTTGCCGGCTGCCCCCGTGAAGTAGGTTCGCAGTCCAGATCAAAGCTTGTCCCTTTCGCGCCAGAAACGGCTCTTGGTTTGCGGCGTTCGCTGAGCAAAGAGCTGCCCATGCTTCTTCAAATGGGGTCTGCGCTGAGTTCGCCTCACTGCCATATCCGCGCCGCCCGATCATTGCATTGGTAACAATCGGCCACTTGTGCGAACCCTTAACGTAGAACAACGGGCCGGCTTCTGCGGGAACGTCTTCCATCGCCACCCAGACCCCGCACATGAATCGCTCAGGCAATGAAGAGAAGTGCACCGAGTCCGAGTGGACCGCCTGCTGCGTTCCTACAGGAAAGTTGAGGGTCTGAAATGGAAAAGCAGGGCGACCATAGAGTTTGCTCAACAAGGCAAGTAGGTCTGGATTGGCAGCAATTGCCTTAACATCGTCATCAAACTGCCAGGCATCCTGGATCCGCCTAAGCCCCCGGGTCTTGTCCGCCTGAGGATCATCCAATTCGATACCATAACGCGGGCCAAGATTCGCCTTGATCCGATCTATGCGCTCGTCGAACTGCGCGTCAGGAAAGTCGATCACCGCGTAGCCGTGTTCGTTCAGGTCGCGTGCTATCAATCTTTCCGTCTCGCTGAGATCGCTCAGGTCATCGAGGCCAAATAGTGGAGACTCAATTCGCGGAACACCGGGAAAGACTCTTGCGTTCATCGTGATGTCCGATGTTGCCAATTGCTCATCCTAAAGTTGCTCATAGACTGCGACCGCCTCTTTCACATCATCAAACAATGTTGCCTTGCCCTCGTGCAAAACGATCGCTCGATTGCAATAGTCCCGGACCAGATCGAGGCTGTGCGAGGCGAGCAGCAGTGCCCGATCCTGACGCTTCTCGAAAAACTCGTCCTTGCACTTGTCCTGAAAGTTCTGGTCACCGACCATGATGACCTCGTCAATCAGGTAACACTCAAACTCAATCGCCAGCGACAACGCAAATGCAAGGCGAGCTCTCATCCCGGAAGAGTATATCTTCACCGGCATGTGCAGGTTCGTGCCGAGCTCCGTAAAATCCTCTATGAAATCGCGCATCTCCGCGTAGGATTTGTCATAGATGCGGGCGATAAACCGCGCATTGTCATAGCCGGTCAGGCTGCCTTGAAAGCCTCCACCAAAACCGAGTGGCCATGAACACGTCATGCGACGCACAATCTTGCCTGTACTGGGCATTTCCACGCCGCCGATCAAGCGGATGAGTGTGGACTTTCCAGCACCGTTGCGCCCGAGTAGGCCAATGCGGTCTCGGGGGTTTATGGTGAATTCAACTCCCTTCAGGACCTCTTTGTGGACGTGGCCATTGCGATAGTGCTTATGGATGTTGTTGCAGTGGATCATGACACAGTCATTGTCCGGCGGACCCGACGGGTCAGGATCAGTCCAGCAAGCAAACAGACAATGGTCACTGCAAATGCCTTGCCAAGGTCGTAGTAGGGGGTAACGGCCGACCCGAAAAGCCCATATCGCATCAGTTCCATCCCGCTTACGAGCGGTGACCACATCAACATTTCGCGGATATGCGGTGGGAGCCAGGAGGCGAGGTTGAATACTCCTGAAAACGGGATCGACAGGTAGATACTGACCGGTACAAGCTTCTCGACGACCTCTGAAACCTCAGACAGAGGGGCCAATATCGTGCAAATGGAAAGGATAAATCCCACATAGATTGCCCAGCCCAGGACGAGCGCGCCGATGTCGCTTGGGAAGGGGAAGTATCCGAAGAACCCGAGCACGATCCCCGCAAAGATGTAAGCCATCATGGCTCCGGTTCCCTCTATCAGGACCCTTACGACGATAAAGTCGAGAACCTTGACCTGGCGGTGGTAGAGCAAGGCGCTGTTGGCAACGAAGATACTGGCTGATCGACCAAATGCATGGCGCAGGAAGGTCAGAGGAATGTAACCAGTCACCACGAAGGCAAGGATGTTGATCTCGTCGCTGATCGGACCACGGATGAATGCCCAAACCACGCCGACAAGACCGGCAAACAGTAAGGGCTCCATCATGATCCACAGGAAGCCAATGTTCTGCCGGCCAAACCGCGTCATCAACTCGCGTGCCGTCAAGGCCTGAATGACCTTAAACTGGACGCGCAACCCTTCTTTGAACTGGCCCATGGCTCGTCAATCTTCTGGGGCGTGTTCTCGGATACCGACGGTAAGCATCCAGCCAACGAGATACAGGCACAGGCTGGCGAATATCACCGCCAGTATGCCTCGCATGCGCGCGGGCAGGATCGCGTCATCAGGGCGGTTGGGTTCTACGACACGCTCAAGATAATATTGCTGCTGCTTTGCCTCGATCCGCGCCTGTTCAAGCGCGGCATTCGCTGCGGTCAAAGTTTGTTCCGCGAACTCCTGCTCCACAAGCAGGTTTTCATATTCGGTGATCTTGGCGGCAATTGCATCTGGGCGACCAACGGCGCGACCGGTCTGCTCAGCAACCTGTTGAGAGATCCCGGCGATGCGATCACGCAGCGCGGGAATTGAAGGATGATTGGGAGCGTTACGGCGGATTTCCGCAAGCTGTGCGCGCAGAGCTGCTTCTTGCGCGATCAGCGCGTTGGAGACTTCAAGGACGCCAATCCCTTGCTGCTGCGGGTCCAGCAATTCTGAAGCGTTGCGATACGCGCCCAACTGAATGCGAGCGTCGCGTACCCGTTGCTGCGCAAGCTGAACGCGATCTTCTGCCTCTTCAATAGCTTGGGAGTTCACTCGCGTATTAAGCTTGTTGACCAGATCCTCGCTGAGGCTGAGGAGGCCTGCATTAAGCAATTGCGCTTCTTCAGCTGTATGTGCGCTCACATTGAGAACGGTTAGCCCGGTTGAAGGATCAGAATCAGCCGAAACCATGGATCCGTAGTACTGATAGAGCTCTTCGAATGTGTCGTTCTGAAATGGTTGAGGGAAACGGCTGAAGAAATCCGCTTCGCTCGACGCAAATGCGCCGCGCACGTCGGTCGTTTGAGAAAGATCCGAAAGTGCGTTTCGTGAACGCAAATAGCCGATGATCTCGCTCGATTGCTCTGCTCCAGTCCCAAGTCCCGTCGTTTGCAGCAGGGTGCCAAGGGCTGTTCCGCTTGCCTGCTGACGCTCGGGAGCCTTGATCACGAAGCGGGACTCCGAAACATAAATATCGGAAGCAATGACGCCGTAGTACAATGACGCAATCAGCGAAGGCAGCACAACAAACGCGGCGAACCAACGCCATCGATGAAGTAGAGCGGTAAGCTTACTCCTGTTGCTAGTCGCCTCTGCTTGGCGCTGCAAATCTGGGTCGTGTTGCATGTTTTGTCTTGAACTCTGTGTGTAGCTTGATGAAGCTGTCTTTGTTGGCTTGCGACGGGGCCCTCACAGGGATGGAAGAGCCTAGCAGTAGTTTTGTGAATTGCCTAAACAATTTAGGAACGGGGCGACAGGGGAAGTCTGTCTGGTTTGGTTGCAGGTGCCTCTTCAAACCTCGCTATTCTGGTTTGAAGACCGACCTTGCACCGAGGAAGTGAACGCCAATGAACGCAGCCATCCGAGTGCCAAAGCAGCAGCTCTAAACAGCCCGAGATTTCCGCGAAGCATAGCGCCAGCCACGACCGGGAGATCGCGCCACAGGCTCGTTCGGTCATCCAGCTTGCGATAGACCGCCCAAAATTGGTCGGTTCCCAAGACCTGCGGCATCAGAAAGGCTCCGTGAAAACCAAAGCTCGTTTCAGGGTCGCCTGATCGTTCTGCCGCAAAACGGTCTGCGACTTCAACTGGCGCAAATCGCATGCCGATGCCTTCAAGGTATGGGCGATTGGTTCTGCAAACGGCAATATCTTCTGGATTGTGGGGCTGAAAGCGCTCATCGCGGCATGCTTCCATCAATTGCCTGCTTCGCAGCGAGAATCCTCCATTGCCAACCTGCATCTTGTCATCAAATTGCGGCCAGCTCGCGCCGACATAATCGAAATCTAGAAACTCTTCGCGCCAACGCGCCCCGTCGATTACATGGCCATCCCATTGCGCGATCAAGCAGTAATCGGTCCTGATGTGATCGACCAGTTTCTCCAGCACGAATTGCGAATATTGAGCCGATGATCGGATCGCTTCAATCTCAACGGTCGTAATTTTCGGACTGGCTGAGATCCCTAAGGCCGCCAGATCAGCATCCGTGAAGAGAAGCGCATCGGCGAATTCGACCTGATCGAGGCTCGCCTCAAGAGCGCGGACTGTTGCGCTGACATTGGATGAACTGACCGCACAAAGCGTGACATTGGGAAGCAATGGCTTCGAAGAGGCGGCAGTATCGATGGTGGTCATCAGATCAGATCAAAGCGCGAGGACAAATTGCTCGCTCAGGAGGCTCAATGCTCTGTGGTGAAAGGGGTCGGGCGCGGGCCCATCGCGCGGCTCGCCTTGAATTGCAAGCCCTGTTCCCCACCGTTCTTGCAGTTTCGCGGTTTCCTCAGCCTGCCTGGCTGCGCCTTCAGCATCGCGATCAAATCCGCGCGAGAGCGATTCATGATGGATGAGACACGCTCTGGGTTCGTAAAGATTATGCCAGCCTTGTTCCCGAAGTTTGAGGCAAAGATCGACATCGTTGAACGAGACCGCAAAATTCTCTTCATCGAAGCCACTAACGGCCTCAAACTTCTCGCGGCTGACGACCATACAGGCCGCTGTCACGGCAGAAACAAACTGTGGCAGGCTATGACGCTTGAAATAGCCTTCATCTCCGGGGTGAAGGAGCCGGTGCGCATGTGCGGCCGCTCCGCCAATTCCAATTACCACGCCAGCATGTTGGATCCGTCCGTCTGGATACCGCAATTGCGCTCCAACTGCTCCAATCTCCTGCCGGGCTGCTTGGCTTGCCATGATCCTCAGCCAATCGGGATCTGTGATCTCGATATCATTGTTGAGAAAACACAGGAGTTTGCCGCGTGCCTTCGCAACCGCGCGATTGTTAAGAGCGGAGAAGTTAAAGGGGCCATCATCGTGCACAACCCGCACGAATTCTGGGTCGAGTTGATCGAGATACTCACGGGTCGAAGGGTCATCGCTGCCATTGTCGATCACGATGATGTCTATGCGTTCTGGGTAGCGCGTGGACCTGAGGCCATGCAGGCAGGTTTCGAGCAAGTCTCGGCGATTTCGAGTCGGGACAATGACGCTGACGCTTGGCAGTTGGCGGTCTTCGATCTGGACTGAGGTTGGAAGAACTGGCGCGTGCCTCCTTTTTCGGTGATGCAGAACCTCGCTGATGTGGAGGACCTCGCCGCCGGCCAGTTCTGTTCGCACAACCCCTCGCTGGATCAGACGAGAGGCCCAACCTTCGCCCTTAAGGGTTGAAGTATCGATTGATGTGGCCCTGACCATCGCCGCACCGGTGAGAAAGTCGAAATGGCGCGAGAGTTCGCTATTCCAATCCGGCTTGAAGTGCGGCGTGTGGCGCTTGCTGCGATCATCAATCAGATCATCGTCTGCGTAGATCACATGCGTGCTGAGATCGGCTGAGGTTGCTGCATGTGTGTAATGAGATGCGGCATGTGCATGTAGGTGATCGCCGCTTGCGAGCGGGAGAAGCCAGATGTTGTCGCTTGGTTCGAATGGAAGTTCCAATGCGGCTTCTGGGGCGCGGCTGACAACGAAAGCTTCAAAACCCGCTTCATCCACGCTTTGAAGAGTATCATCGATGCCTTGGCCGTCCTCGACGACAGCGACAAGCTTGATTTCGGTGCCGTCTCTTTGCTCCGAGAAATGCGTTTCGCTTTGTTCAAGCCAGAGTTGGTAGGCGTGTTTTGTATGTCCAAGCAGAGGTGAAAGCTTAAGTCTCGATCTCAATCGTTTGCCTGTGGCCCACCACCACACACATTGGGAATATAGAACTGGATCGCGAAGAAACGCCTCAAGATGCACCACAAAGCGCAGTGCTGGCACAGACCAGCGTCGGGGCTTTCGCACAGATGCAGAAGGAAGCATGACCGCCGCGTTAGGCATCTTTACCTGCAAAACAAGCGTTTATCTGCGTACACCTGCCCAGTGAGTTGATCTTCTCAAGTGCGACCCGCGAAAGCGGGTCGCTGTGCGTGACCTTCCTGTCTTCCGCCCTTCTACTCGGCGCTTTGGGTCTTGAAGACATAGACCGGACCAAGATCGATCTCTTGCTCTGACCCGCCGAAATAGAGCTGCAGCACTGCGCCCCCGGCACCATACCCGCGTGGAGCCTTCGTCTCGATCCGGATGAGTTGCCACTGCGGGCCAACGCGGAACCGGTTTGCCGCAAAGCTTTCGAACGGGGGCAGAGTTCCTTGAATCCGCGAGGCTGCCACCGCCCTGCCGTCAGGTGTGTTGGCGCTGACCGTTTTGGCTGCGATTGCAATCAGCAATTCGTCCCCTTCAGCAATGGACTGATTGATCGGAATGGTTGCTGCAAGGTCGGTCAGTTGTGAATTGGCATCATCGACCGCAAAACGTGTTGCGCGCATCATCCAGATTTCGCGCTCTTCGCGGTTTGCATAAGTGCCCACAGACCCGCCGAAACGCCACGTTGCCTGACCCGGGTCGTTGATCAGAGTACCTGACCCTTCCAGACTTTCGGGCATTTCGAGCTCAGGGATTTCATAGGTGATCGCAGCGAGCGAGACGGGGCCGGTCTCGGCGATCGTGCTCGCGCCTTTGACCACGATCGCCTGTCCGATCTCGATGATCTGGCGCGTGCGGCCGAATTGGACCGCAATTATCCCATCGCTGGCGCGAAGGCGTTGTTCGGCAGTCGCAGTTACTTCAAACCACTCCCAGTCATTGCCAATGGTCAGTGTCTTCTCGCCGAAACCGGGGTAGGGTTCGACATTGCGCTGAAACCGCACCCGCACGACACCGCGCCCGTCATCCGTATCTGCCGAGATGGTCCGCGCGTAAAAACCCACCGTCACTGTATCACCACGTCTGACACTTTTTGTCAGCGGGATGTTGGTGCCGGCAGTGTAGATGAACTCAGCTGCCCGAGTGATTTCGAATCTGCGAGCGGCTCCGCCACCCGGGATCGATTCGTCGATTACCGCTGAAGCCCGAAGATCTGCGCCGTAGCTTTGCCAATCGATACGCGAGGGATCATTGACAAGGTCGCCCGGCAATTGAGCATCCAGTGCGGCGAGCGCTTCATCATCTTGGGCTGTCGCGGGGGCTGCCGAAAGCCCGCCGCCGATGAGCAGCGCGAGTGCAGCCAGAATTCGCAGTGATCTCTTCATTTCCCTACTCCCTGTCCGCCATTCTTGACACGTGGCGGTGTCCAAAATTTGAGAACGTTATCAAGGATGACCGTGCCCTAATCTGCTCCACAGCGAGGTCATCGCGGCTCGGTAGCGATCAGGCGGCTGTGGCCGGGCAATAGCGTGCCAGGTAGTCTCCGTGTCCGGGCATGTGTTGCACGAGGAAGCGGATCGACTGTTCCATTTCGTCCACCTCCTTGCGCGTCGATGCAAGGTCGAGTGAATCCGCCATGGCATTGTGTCCGGACATCTGAATGCCCTGGCCCATCATCACTGCTGCCCAACTTGTCTCCGTGAACAGCTCGTCCTCTTCACGGAATATCTGGCCGTTGGCTTTAAACAGTTCGACCTTCTCGGTGAGCGTGTCCGGCACCTCCATCGTGCGCACATAGTTCCAGAAATCCGAGTCTGTCCGTTCCGTTGCATTGTAGTGCAGGATCAGGAAGTCTCTGATGCGCTCGTATTCCTTCTTGGTCAGGCGGTTGAATGTGTCTTCCTGGGCCTGTGTCACCCCATCGAGCGAAATCAGCGAAAGAAGTTTGTCGACCCCAGTGTTGATCAGATGGATTGAAGTCGATTCGAGGGGTTCCATAAAACCTGCCGACAGCCCAAGCGCGACCACATTCTTGTTCCAGAATTTCTTCCTTCGGCCCGTTACGAAGCGCAGGAAGTTCGGGTCGGCCTGCGGCTTACCTGCAATATTGCCGAGAAGGATGTCGAGAGCTTCCTGATCCTCCATGAACTCGCTGCAATAGACGTGGCCGTTTCCGTTGCGGTGCTGCAGCGGAACCTGCCATTGCCAACCAGCACTATGCGCGGTTGCTCTTGTGAAGGGTGGTGGAGGGCTGCCGTCCTCCCGTTTGCAGGGCAGGGCAACTGCTCGGTTGCAAGGCAGCCAATGGGTCCAATCCTCATACCCGGTCTGGAGCGCTTGCTCGATCAAGAGGCCGCGGAAGCCAGAGCAATCGATGAACAGCTCACCTGCGATCTCGGTCCCATCTTCAAGCTTTACCGATGACACGAAGCCGGTTTCACCGTCGAGCATAACATCGGCAACCTTACCTTCCTTGCGAACGACGCCTCGTTTCTCAGCGTATTTGCGCAGGAACGCGGCATACTTGCCGGCATCAAGGTGATAGGCGTAATTAATCGGCGGCAGATCGTCGCGCTGCTTCTGATAGTCTTCGCTCCGCGCAAACTTGCCGAAATAGGCGGCCATTGTCTCAACGTTGAAAACCTGGATCGGGCGATTATCGCCTTCTTGGGCGAACTTGTGCCACACGTGGTGGAAAGAAATCCCTCCCATCACGTATCCGTAAGCGCCAAACGGGTGGATATAGCTGTCGCCAAGGTTGCCCCAATTTTCAAACTGAATGCCCAGTTTGAAAGTGCCCTGAACATTGGAAAGCAGCTCACTTTCCTTGATTCCCAGCAAATCGTTGAAACCGACAAAAGGGGGAATTGTCGCTTCTCCGACCCCGACGGTGCCGATCTGTTCCGATTCGACAAGTGTGATTTCGAGGCTTCGTCCCGTCTTTAGGCGCGACAAGGCAGCCGCTGCCATCCAGCCTGCGGTGCCACCACCAACGATCACTATGTTTTGAATTGCCATGATTTCCTCTGTCCCAATGCGAAGCCTAGCAGCGATGAGTCACTTCGCAAAAACGCCCTCCTGTGGCTTACAAGACACAATGCTCTATGAACAAAATATTGCAAGTCTTGAGAACGCTAACAAATTGGTCTAAAGGTCCCCCAATCGATTTGCTGCCACAAAGGCGGCAGGCGATCTTCGGGAGGGGATACCTAGAATGAAAACCGGTCGAATTGCGCCCAATCGGCGCCTTTTTGCACTTAGCACCGCGTCTGGTCTGGCGATGTCCATGGCGTTGGCTGGACCAGCCCATGCTCAGGACGCAGAAGTCGAAGATGGCGAGGAAGTCGGCGCTGAGGCGTCTGACGAAGGAAACGTTATCATTGTTTCCGGTTTCCGCGCGTCGCTTGAGAACGCTCAGAACATCAAACGCGACTCGGATACGTTCGTCGACGCAGTAACGGCAGAAGACATCGGTGCGCTTCCTGACAGGTCAGTCGCTGAAACGCTTCAGCGTATCCCGGGCGTCAACATTGGTCGGTTTGAAAAGACTAGTGACCCCGACCGCTTCTCTGTCGAAGGCACCGGCGTTATCATTCGCGGTCTTCCCTTCGTTCGTTCAGAACTCAATGGTCGCGACATTTTCTCTGCGACCGGTGGGCGTGTCCTTAGCTTCAACGATGTTTCGCCAGAGCTGCTTGGGCGGGTTGAGGTCTTCAAGAACGTTACCGCGGATATGGTCGACGGCGGCATCGCTGGTACGGTCAACCTCGTAACACGCAAGCCGCTCGACAATCGCGGCACGCGCCTTGCCGGAACAATCGAAGCGAATGTTGGTGACCTTGCCGAAGAATGGTCACCGGGTTTCTCCTTCCTCGGGTCCACGACTTTCGAGAATGACGCCGGTTCGGTTGGGCTTCAGTTTGGCTATGCGCGCTCAGAGCTCATCAGTCGCACTGATGCTTCGCAGGTGACAGACCCTTGCTATCGTGCAGATACGCTTGACGGGCCTTGCTTCCGTACAACTTCGGTCAGTTCTGCTGGCGTCGGTGATCCAACCGGCTTCGATTCATCGAACTTCCCGCCGCCAAACACGGTAATTGCGCCGAAGGGTGCAGGTGTGCGCACAACCGATCTTGAGCGTGACCGTGAGGCATTCAACGCAGTGGTTCAATACGAGAGCCCGAACCGGGATTTTCTCGTTACGTTCGAGTGGCTGCGTTCAGAAACAACCTTCTTCACCGACGAGGCGGCATTGCTTGCTCTGGTGAATGACGATGCGCTGTTCCCGGTTGAGGCTGCGGGCAGCACGTGGGAGTTTGACAGCAATGGCATTTTCCAGCGCGGTGTTTTGAGCCAGCGCATTGGTGATGCCTACGCAAACCCGTTTGGCCGCGGCGGTATCCCACTGGAATCGCTGCGCTTCCAGCGCGAAACTGCGGCGACTACGCAGGATTTTTCGGTCGACATCGATTGGGAGGTCACTGACCGCTTCCGCGTCAACTTTGAAGCGCAGCGGATTGAATCGGACCTAGCCCAGAATTCGATCATCGGTGTGATGAGCAGCTGGGCCAACATCGATCTCGACCTGACTGGCGAAACCCCGCAGGTCCAGTTCCTCGCGCCTCCAGGTGCCGAAGCGGACTACTTTAGCAGTGGCTTCAACACCTATTACTGGTTCCTGCTTGACTCGCTTGCTCGTAATGATGGTGATCTTGAAAGCCTGCGTTTCGATGCAGAGTACGACATCAGCGACGATGGATTCTTCAAGAGCGCGCGTTTCGGTGCCCGTTGGGCAGAGCGTGAGCGGGTAACGCGCGACACGAACTTCAGCACCTGGGGTAACCTGTCGGCACCTTGGGCGGGCCGTGCCGGTTGTGCGCCTTGGAATGCCGGTCCTGGTTGCGCGGCGACTGGCGGCTTCCAGCCTGGCCGCTTCTTTACCGGTCTTCCGGGTCAGGAGTTCGCGATCGCGGGCGGTGCCTATGTCGATGATTTCCCTGCTTTCTCGAACTTCCGTTCGCCGTTTGCAGATGGATTCCAGCGCGGAAATGCGCCGACGCCGATCCCCGGTGGTGGTGCGTTCTTCTTCGGCGGCGATGACTTCCTTGGCGAATATCTCTCTGGCGAATCCAAGCGTCAGGCGCAGGAAATCAACACATTCTCGCAAACCCCGAACCCCTTCTTCGGTGTTCAGGGGCGCTCATTCACTGATATCGCTGGCAATGTCACCGAATGTGATCCGTTCTGCCCACCAGAAGTATCGGATGTCGCTGAGGTAACGCGGGCCGCATATGCCCGGATCGACTACGGCGCCGATTTCGACAACGGGTGGAACCTCGAAGGCAACTTTGGCCTGCGTTATGTCGAAACCGAAGTGCGTACGGGTGGTCTTATTGGCTTTCCAAGCCCGTTCGGCTTTGATGATCCGAGCGTTACCAACGGCCAGGGCAATGGCGATGGCATTGTACAGGTTTCGGAAGTCGACGCGTCTTGTGGCCGAACGCCGCCTGGGCAAACACTACCCGGCTTCTGCGGATTGTCGGACGCTCGAAAGGCAGAATTTGCAGCGGCTTTCACCGGCGACCTGATTCTCGATGATCGCGAGATCACATTTGACCATTGGTTGCCAAGCTTCAACGCGCGTCTCGACGTTGGAGGGGGCTTGCTCTTCCGTGCTGCGGTCTCAAAGGGCATCTCGAGGCCTGATCTTCAGCTGTTCCGGTCAGGCGGTACGATCGCCGACAACACTGGTGATTTGCAGGCGGAAGGCACGCTGGCGACCGGGCCATTGTTCCAACTGTTCACCGGCAACCGGAATATCCGGCCGGTTGAATCCTGGAACTATGATCTGTCGGTGGAATGGTACTTTGATGATGTCGGATCGCTAACGCTGTCGGGCTTTGTGAAAGATATCGAAGGTATCGTGAACTCTGGCATTGATACGGTCGACTTCATCGCGCCGAGCGGCAGCCTGGTTGTACCGGTTGAGGTGAATGGCCCGGTCAATGCCGAGGGCGGTACGCTCAAGGGCTTCGAAGTTGGCTACCAGCAAACCTATGACTTCCTTCCAGGAATTCTTAGCGGGTTGGGCCTTGCCGGGACGTACACCTACATTGACGGAGGTGAGTTCTCGAACGCAGATCTTGCGGGCAATGTAGGGCCGTTCGCGTCATCGCAGCCGCTGGCAGGTATCTCAGAGCACACGGTCAATGCGACCGTGTTTTATGAGAAAGATTGGCTGTCGATGCGCGCTGCTTACAACTGGCGTTCCGACTTCCTGATCACACCGCGCGATGACATTTTCCCGTTCTCGCCGATCTTCCAGGAATCAACTGGACAGCTTGATGCTTCGATCTTTGTCTCGGTCACAGACTACCTGAAACTCGGCGTGCAAGGCGTGAACCTGCTCGACGAAGTGACAGTCACAAGTCAGGTGGTCGACTTTGACGGGACCCGCATCACACGTTCGGCGTTCCGCAACGATCGTCGCTTCACTTTCCTTGCGCGCTTCGACTTCTAAGGGATCTCGTCGAAGCTTCCGATTTATCGGACAAGGTGCAAGAGGGGGCTTTGCTTGAGGGGGCAAGGTCCCCTCTTCTTGCAATCACAGATGCTTGGGTCTCACTCTGGACGGAGGGAAGAGAACAATGCGACAGATCGCCCACTTCGCAGGTATGGCTTTGGCCGGCTTTTTGGCCGGATGCTTTGCACCTGCTTCCAGCGAGCCTGCCGAGGCTGAAACCACCGTTGCGCCGCTCGAAGGGGCAGGCTGGGAACTTGTGTGGTCTGATGAGTTCGACGGTAGCCAGCTCGACAGGACCAAGTGGGTCCCCGAAGAATCATGCTGGGGCGGCGGCAACAATGAACGGCAATGCTATACTGATCGGACAGAAAATGTGACGGTTGAGAATGGATTGCTGCTTCTGCGGGCGCGCAAGGAGAGCTTCACCGGCCCGGATCGCCCTCCCGAAATTGCAAGCACTCCCAATCCGATGGTCACGCAGGAATACACCTCGGGTAAAGTGCGGACCCGAGGATTGCATTCGTGGCGCTATGGCCGGATCGAGGTGCGGGCGAAGGTTCCAAGTGGTCAGGGCACGTGGCCCGCTGTTTGGATGATGCCCGCCTACGATCACTATGGCGGTTGGCCGCTGTCCGGTGAGATCGATATTCTGGAGGCCGTGAATATCGGCGCCGATTGCACCGAGTGTGACGGTGATGTTGGCGAAAACCGCACGGTCAGCGCGCTGCATTTCGGCGATATTGCGCCCGCCAACCTGTATGTCGACAGCAAGACGGCGTTGCCCGATCTTTCCCTGCCATCGGATGATTTTCACATCTACTCGGTTGAGTGGGGCGAAGGCATTATCCGCTTCCTTGTTGATGATCGAGTCCATGCGACATTCGGGCCCAAGGACTGGAGCACCGCTTCACCCAAGGCAGAGGGCAACGCCTATGCGCCCTTCGACAGACCGTTTTACGTCATGGCGAATCTGGCAGTCGGCGGGCGTTGGCCGGAACGGGACAATGAGAAGGGGCTTGCGCCGAGCAGCATTCCCGCCCAATTCGAAATTGATTGGATCAGAGTTTATCAATGCACGAATGATCGCGGGACCGGTCGTGCGTGTATCAAATAGGCGAAGCTAAGGACGGGCATCGCAATGGCCAGAGGTCATAAGTCAGTTACAATCCGCGAAGTCGCGGAAGATGCAGGCGTGTCACTGCAAACGGTAAGCCGTGTTATCAATGATGGGCCCAACGTTCGCCCGCAAATGCGCGACAAGGTGCAGGCCTCGATTGATCGATTGGGCTATGTTCCTTCGCTTGCGGCACAACGCATGAGCGGTTCGCGCTCATACATCATCCTGGCCATCAACGACCGTGAGCGCACTCTTGCCGACTGGCGAGAAAGGCAGGGGACAGACTGGGTCGACCAGATGCTGCTGGGCGGGATCCTGACCTGTTCCAAGCACGGTTATCGGATGATGGTCGAGTTGGTCGATACGCATGCCGATCACGTTGAACGCGAACTTGATGCGACGATCTCCGCGCTTCAACCTGATGGTGTAATCCTGACGCCGCCACACTCTGAAAACGCTTTGATCACCGCATTGCTGGAAAAGCGAGGCATCCCCTTTGCGCGCATCGGTTCCAACGAGGAAGCAGCTGGCATTCCGTTGACGATGGGCGATGAGGGGGCCGCGCACCTTTCGACGTCGCGTCTTATCGAACTGGGCCACACCAGAATTGGCATTATTGCCGGGCCTCGTGATTACAGCCTGAGCGCATGGCGTGTTGAAGGGTGGCGACGAGCGATGCAAGAGCATGGCCTCGACAGCGAAGGCCTGCACGAGCGCGGTGATTTTAGCTATGAATCGGGAACTCAGGCAGCGCGTGCCCTGCTTGATCGCAATCCTGATCTTACCGCAATCATTGGCAGCAGCGACCAGATGACCCTGGCTGCGCTTGAAGTGGCCCGCGATCGCCGCCTGCATGTCCCGCGTGATCTTTCGCTGATCTCGTTTGATAACACGCCAATCGTGCGCTTTTCGCAGCCCCCGCTCACCGCAATCGATCAACCGATTGCAGAGACGGTATCAAGGGCTGCGGAAGAGCTCATAACCTTGAAGGGCAAGCCGCACAGGGGGGGCGTAATTGATGTGCCAGCCAATCTGGTGGAGCGCGCATCAACGGGACCCGCGCCGAGATCAAGTTGAGCGCACCCTCAGACCAAATCGAAAAGCAGCCGATCTGGTTCATAGCTCTGTACGCTCTTGCAGCTGGCGGTGGATCGGTCGCCTATGTGCCGTTGCTGACCGTTCTCCTGCCACTCAAAATCACACAATTGCAGGGGACAGAGGACGTCGCTGCGCTTGCCAGCGTAACATTCTTTGGCGCGATTATTGCGAGTATCGCCAACATTCTATTCGGATGGCTTAGCGACCGCAGTCGCAGCCGAATGCCGTGGATAATCGCTGGCCTGTTCACCTCAAGCGGATTGCTGATCGCGATTGGTCATACCGAAGGGGTTTGGGAACTGATCGTTCTGATCATGCTGTGGCAGATGGGGCTAAACATGATGCTTGGCCCTCTGATTGCATGGGCGGGGGATTGCTTTCCCGATAGCCAGAAGGGCTTGCTTGGTGGGGCGTTGTCACTCGCACCTGCACTCGGCGCGCTTGCAGGGTCGCTTGTGACATTCGAATTGCTTGTTCCCAGCTCTTATCGCCTTGGTTTTGTTGCGTTGCTCGTGATCTTGCTGGTGCTGCCCGCAGTCATTGTTGGCCGAAACCGCATGCGCCCTACTCTGATGCACGCCAGTAGTCGGGACGAAACGGAACAGGCTAGCAAGGCTGCTGGCGCGACTGTGGTGCGAATGTGGATCGCCCGCTTTTTGGTCCAGATCGCAGAAGCTGGTCTGTTCGCCTTTCTACTCTTCTGGCTGCGCTCCCTGTCTCAGGGCATTCACGAAAACACAGCGGCGAATATCTTCAGTCTGGTGCTGATCGTCTCGGTTCCCATCACGCTTTGGATTGGCCGTTGGTCAGACGCCAAACGTCGACCGATTATGCCGCTCACGGCATGCGCGCTGGCATCTGCGGCCGGTCTTGGTGTCATGGCATCTGCCAATAGCCTTGAGCTGGCAATTGTCGGCTATGTGCTGTTCGGCATTGCGGCGACGATCTTCCTCTCACTGCACACCGGCCAGACCCTCAGGGTTCTGCCTCAGCCGCGCACCCGGGGGCGCGATATGGGTTTGTTTAACCTCACAAACACAGTCCCGTCGCTCGTGATGCCTTGGCTCACTTTGACGCTTGTCCCAGGGTTTGGCTTTACCGCATTGTTTGCGCTGTTCGCAGCGCTCGCGCTTCTTGCTGCGGCAATGCTTGCCAGCATTCCGGACCGAGCAGCCGATGCGGACTAGGATCACACTTGCATTCTCGCAGTCAATATGTAGAGTTTTGATAACGTTCTCAACCACGCGATTTGAGAGCATGAGAGTCTTGGGAGGGCTTTTACGAAATGCGTAAGTTTGCACGGCGCGCCATGGCAGGCGTGGCGCTTGTCGCAATGGTTTCCGGCTGTGGCGAGGGATCGCTCAATTCCGTCAGTTCAGCTCAGGTCGCCGATGCTTCATCAGCAACGCCAGCGACTGACGAGACGACTGACACCTTAGGCACGCTGCTGGCCCAGATGAGTGTTGAGCGCAAGGTCGCTCAACTTATCATGCCGGACATCGGTTCGATCACTCCGGCAGACGTCGCCAAATACCGCTTTGGGACTATTCTCAACGGAGGCAATTCAGGTCCATATGGAGATGACCTCGCGCCCGCGGAAGACTGGCTGAAATTGGCCGACGAATACTGGGATGCGTCGGTTCAACCGCTTCCCAATGGCGAACCTGCTATTCCTGTTCTGTGGGGCACGGATGCCGTGCATGGCCATGCGAACGTGATTGGTGCAACCGTTTTCCCGCATAACATTGCGCTTGGCGCGACCGGCGATCCTGATCTGATCAGACTGATCGGCGCGGCCACTGCGACCGAGATTGAAGTGACCGGGATCGAGTGGACCTTTGCACCGACAGTTGCTGTAGCCCGCGACGATCGGTGGGGGCGGACTTATGAAAGCTATTCGGAAGACCCGGAACTGGTGTCACGCCTTGGCGCTGCGATGATCGAGGGCCTCCAAGGACGCCCGGGCGATGATGACTATCTCGGCTATGGCCGAGTGGCGGCCACCGCAAAGCACTTTTTTGGTGATGGCGGGACTGAACAGGGCGTCGATCAGGGCGATGTGAATGGCGACCTTCAGGAATTGATGGCAATCCACGCCGCTCCGTATCCAGCAGCAATCGAAGCAGGCGTGGTCAGCGTCATGGCGAGCTTTAACTCGATCAATGGGCGCAAGATGCATGGTAATGGCCCCTTGCTGAACGATGAGCTGCGCGGAAACCTTGGTTTTGAAGGGCTGGTTGTCGGTGATTGGAATGGCCACGGTCAGGTCGCTGGATGCACCAATTCGGACTGTCCTCAGGCGCTGCTTGCCGGGCTTGATGTCTATATGGTGCCCGAAGACTGGAAGGCGCTTTATGAAACCCTTCTGCAGCAGGTGAATGATGGCACCGTGCCAATGGCACGGCTTGATGAGGCGGTCACACGCGTCCTGCGTTTGAAAGAACAGCTCGGAATGTTCGATGGCGAGGTTCGCCCGTCAGAGCGTCCTAATGCGGGTCGCTGGGACAAGCTTGGCTTTGCTCCTCACCGAGCCGTTGCCCGTGAAGCTGTTGCGAAGTCTATGGTTCTGCTCAAGAACAATGGCGTCCTTCCGCTCAAGGAAAATGCGAACATCCTTGTTGCGGGAAGCGCTGCTGACAACATTCCGCAACAGGCCGGCGGTTGGTCGGTTACCTGGCAAGGCGGCGGCGATCTGACCGCAGAGCACTTCCCCGGCGCAACCTCAATCCTCGACGGGATCAAGGAACTCGCTGGAAATGCGAACATTGCCGTGACGCATTCGCCTGATGGTGACGTGCCGGTGGCCCCTCTAGACGCGGCGATTGTGGTGTTCGGCGAGCAGCCCTATGCCGAATTCGTCGGTGACCGTAAGGACATGGTCTTCCGCGATGAAGAAGGCCTTGAACTGCTGCGTAAGTTCAAGGATCAGGGCGTCCCGACGATTGCCGTATTCCTTTCCGGTCGACCCATGTGGATGAACCGCGAAATCAACGCCGCCGATGCATTCGTCGCGGCGTGGCTGCCTGGAAGCGAAGGCGCGGGCGTTGCCGATGTCCTGTTTGGAGCCAAGCCGGCGAGCGGTCGTCTTTCGTTTACTTGGCCCAGCACCTGCGAGGGCAACCCATTGAATAGCCCGGAAGGGGCTCTGTTCCCGTTCGGATTTGGTCGTTCGCTCGACGATACCAGCCCGCTCGGCTCGCTTGATGAAAGCTGCGATGCGCTTAATGTCGAGGCTGGGGCGGCGTGGTTTGCTTCAGGGCGCCTCGGCGCCTTGGTACAGGCAGTGGCAGACAATGCCGTGCTCGCCGATTTGCGCGGTTCGGGCAATGGCATCACTGCCACAGGGCTGGATCGCAATGCGCAGGAAGATGCACGCTCAATCACCTTTGATGCGAACTCCAGCCTGACCCTGCGCGGACCTGACAGCGTCGCCTCTTGGCGGATAACCTATTCCGTCAACACGAGGCCGAATGGCGAGGTCACCGTCACCGCGGGTGGAGATTCGCTGGATATCACTCAGCCCCTTTCGGTCGCAGAGGGTAAAGGCTGGCGCGAGATGGTGCTGACTTCTGCTTGCCTAGGGGCGACGGGCGATGCACTGACTTTCACCTCGGGTGAGAATTTCACGATCCAGATCAGTGAGATCACACGCGAAGAAACCGCTGAGGGAACGGAGTGCTCTTTCTAAGAGTGCACAAAGAACAATAACATAACGGGGGAGTGAGGCGGTGACGCTTGAGACAATCGATATTGTGATCATTGCGGGCTATGCGCTCGCATTGCTAGGCATTGCGTTGTTCGTTAGCCGTGAGCCCAAGGGGCACGACAAGAACACGGAAGACTATTTTCTCGCAGGGCGCGCTCTGCCCTGGTGGGCAATCGGTGCGTCGCTGATCGCCTCGAATATTTCCGCAGAGCAGATCATCGGCCAGTCGGGCGAAGGATTTGCGATCGGGATCGCCATCGCAGCTTATGAATGGCAGGCGGCAATCGTCCTGCTGATCGTGGCCAAGTTCTTCCTGCCGATCTTCCTCAAGCGGCGCATTTACACCATGCCGCAATTCCTTGAGCAGCGTTACGGCGCGGGCGTGAAGAACTTGATGAGCGTCTTCTGGGTCGCTCTCTACACCGCTGTAAACCTTACCGCTGTTCTGTGGCTTGGCGGTCTCGCGATTGATACGCTGACTGGGTGGGGCGTGATGCCTGCGATGATGGCGCTGGCTGGCTTTGCCGCGCTCTATTCGCTTTATGGCGGGCTCAAAGCGGTTGCGCTGACCGATATCATTCAGGTCGTCATCCTTGTGATCGGCGGGCTTGCCATCACCTGGTTTGCGCTCGATGCGCTGCCGGCTGACGGCGCAGTGGCAGGTTTCGGCTATCTGATGCAGGAAATGCCGGGGCATTTCGAGATGATCCTCGACAGCGATGATGCGGGCTATGACAAGCTGCCGGGTATCTGGACTTTGCTAGGCGGCCTGTGGGTGCTTCACTTCAGCTATTGGGGCTTCAACCAGTACATCATCCAGCGCGCATTGGGGGCGGAGAACTTGGGCGAAGCGCAAAAGGGCCTGGCCTTTGCCGCTTTCCTCAAACTGCTTGTTCCCTTCATCGTTGTCATTCCGGGCATTGCTGCGGTTATTCTCGCGCAGCAGGGCGTGCTCAACGGCGAGGCGCTCAACGAAGCATCGGACCGTACCTATGGCGAATTGATGGGCTTTGCGCCTGCGGGTCTGCGCGGCCTTGTGTTTGCAGCCCTGATCGCTGCGATCGTATCTTCGCTTGCCTCGATGATGAACTCCATCTCGACGATCTTCACGATGGACCTGTATCGCAATTGGCGGCCGGACCGCGGAGAGAAACACTATGTGACCGTAGGCCGGATCAGCGCGTTTTCAGCGATGGTGATCGCGCTCGTTCTTGCTCGTCCGTTCCTGGGCGGGTTTGAAAGCGCATTCCAGACGGTTCAGGAATACACCGGCTATATCGCGCCTGGCATTGTGATCGTGTTCCTACTCGGCTTTTTCGACAAGCGGGCCAATGCGGTCGGAGCGTTTACAGCCCTAATCGGTTCGATCGTTCTCAACCTCGTTGTGAACGCCGCGTTCCCCGATCTGCCATTTGTTGTGCGCATCTGGATTGTGTTCGTGGTCGGTGTGGTCGCAGCGATGGTCGTGTCGCGGATGACGGCTGCTCCTGATCAAGAGCAAACAGTCGATCTGGGCGGTGTGGGCTTTGCGACGAGCACGCTGTTCAACACGCTCGCCTCGCTTACGGTGGCGATCCTTGTGGGACTGTACATCTGGCTGTGGTGATGAACTGGGCAGGGGAGGCATTGCGCTCTCCTGCCCGTTCAAGCTGCTGGCCTAGTACCGGCCGGACAAAAGCGCCCCGCATCCCGGAACCCGCGTTTCGAGGTTAAGCTCTTTGAGCATGCGGTAGGTTGTGCAAACAGCTGCTGAGACAACAGGAATGCCGATCGCATCTTCGACCTTCTGGATCGAAGGCAGAGAAGGCATCTGCACGCAAGCCGACAGAACGAGGACATCGACGCCGGATAGATCGAGCCTCTTGTAATGCTCCAGCAGGTTCGCAGGATCCTGCGCTGCCACTTCGAGGTTGTCAGAGATTTCAAGCGCCAGCGAATCCTGAACTTCGAAGCCTTCATTGCCAATGTAATCGACCACCATCTCAGTGAGCGGTTTCATGTATGGAGCGAGGATAGAAATCCGTTTCGCTTGCAACGCTTCCAACCCTTCAACAAGCGCTCCCGCACTGGTCACAACAGGAGCCGGATTGCCATTCTCGACAGTGCGTCCGTGGAGGCGTTCCTGTGACACACGATGGTATCCATGACCCATGCTCATGATCGCAACTAGGCAGGCATATCCCAATACATCGACAGCAGCATCGGACAATTCGAGCGCGCATCTATCTGAATCCGCGTCCATCGCTGCGAGTTCTTCCTTGGTCACCTTTTTCATGCGCATGCGCGAGGAATGATAGGTGAAACGCTCGGGCAGGACCTCCTCGCGGGCGCGCAGCATCGCAGGGATTTCGGTTTCCATTGTGACATTGGAACTTGGGACGATCTGACCAATTCGGATTGGACGCGTCATGCCGATCAGACTTTCACGATTGGATTGCGCAACCGGCCGATCTTCTCAATGTAACTTTCAACCACGTCACCCGGCCACATGAATTCTTGCGGGTCGCGCCCGGCTCCGACGCCAGCAGGCGTGCCGGTGGCTATTATGTCGCCAGGCTCAAGTGTCATGACGCTGGAGATATCTGCGATCAGTTCCTTCACGCTGAACAGCATGTATTTGGTGTTGCCGTTCTGTTTCTCGACCCCGTTGACCCAGGTCATAAGGTTGAGCGTCTGCGGATCGGGGATTTCGTCTGCGGTAACAATTGCAGGGCCCATGGGGGCAAAACTGTCTTGCCCTTTGGATACAATCCACTGGCCCGCACGCCGGCAATCGCGCGCGGATACGTCATTGATGATCGTGTAGCCGAATACATGCGATAGCGCATTTTCTTCGGAGGCACGATGCGCACGCGATCCGATCACGACCGCAAGTTCGGTTTCCCAATCCAGCATTTGCGTGACTTCGGCATTGTGCCTGATTGGATCATCCCACGCCCCGACTGCGGTTGGCGGCTTTGAAAAGATAACCGGTTCTTGCGGAAGCTCAGCCGATGTGTCGAGCGCCCGCGCGCTCTCTGCAACGTGCTCTGTGTAGTTGAGGCCGATGCCAAAGATGTTCTTGCGCGGACGCGGGATTGGGGCAAGCAGCCTGGCATTGCTGGCCGGAAAGCTTGTCGCGACAAGATCACCTGCATCAACACCGTCAAGCGCGGCGGCGAGTTCCTGAAGCGCAACCGGGCCCAGATCGATCAGTTCGAGCATCGTCGAAGGCAGAGGCAGCCCGCACACTTCGCCGAAATCTTCAACGTCGACAATCAGATTGCCGTGTTCAACGCCCGCACGCGCTGCCTCTTGCCCAAGGCGATATGTTACCAACCGCATTGCTGAATTTCCTTCGTGTTAGAATGACGTGTCTCGAGAGTTCAGTTGGATACCTTCTGGTACCCGCCCTCTTCGTCCTTGGTCTCGACCATCCGCACTCCGAGAGCGTCCATCACCGGAAAGTCGTTGAACGAGAACAGGAAGGCTGCCTCTTCACCCAGATTGACGTGCTCGTGCCACGTCCAGGATGGGACGCAGAATATGTCGTGTTCGCCCCAGTCAAAGCGTTCGCCGTCGATGATCGAATAGCCCTTGCCTTGCGCGACATTGTAAACGACGTTTCCGGTGTGGCGATGCGGTTGGCCAGTGAAGCCGGCCGGCAGCATCTGCATATTGGCGCCCATGGTCTTCAATGCCCAGCCACCGGTGAGGGGGTTGGAATAGCGCATCATATGGCCGTCATGCGGGCACGGATCGCTTACCTTCGAAAGGTTCATCAAGGCCGCGTGAACCTGTTCCCAGCGATAGACCATGACCGGAGAAAACGGCTTGTCCCAAGCCTCCTGATTTTCAGGCAATAGGCCTGATCCATAGCGAAGCGGCAGGTCGTTCGAGGGAAACTGCGGCGTCTGCGCCTCGGCGTCATAAACCGCGTAGAAGTTGCTCTCCATGCAATTCATTAGCGGGATATCGAGCCCATCCTGCCAGATCGACAGCTTGCCATCAGCCGCGACGCCGTGATCGTGCCAGCAGCCATTGGGCGTTAGCACATAGTCATGCCTGCCAAGCGTGATGTGATGGCCATCGACCACTGTGTAAGCGCCGCCGCCTTCCATGATGAAGCGGTGGGCAGATGCGGTGTGCCTGTGAGCAGGCGTGATCTCCCCCGGCTTCATCGCCTGAAGTCCGCTGAACAGCCAGCCACATACTGCGGTATGTTCGCGGCCTGCCGCGGAATCGTTCATCAAGGTGATGACGCGGCGACCAGCTTTCTCCGGATCAACGAGGTCAATCGCGCGCAAGCACAAATCGCGCATAACCGAATAGCGCCACAAAGTCGGGCGGAATCGGGTTTGCGGTTCCCACGGCTCAATCGCATTTGCGCGGTTCCAGAACGCGTCGGAATTGAGCGATGCGAGCTCTTCATAGAACGCTTTGAGTTCCGGTGTGTCGGTGACGTTCGAACGCCCTCGCAAAAGGTCGCGCGGATCATTTTCATGAGCGGTTGTCGCCATCCTTATTGCTCCCCCTCCTCTGGAATTTCGGCGGATTGTCCGTCATCGTATTCGGCCGGTTGACGGGTTTTGCGATCGACCTTGAGGTCGAAGATGTCGAAACGGTTATAGTGGCCGATAATGTCGTGCATCTGCTTGGGAGCGACGCATTTGTTGAGGTCGATGTCGGCATAGACAATGCCTTCGACATCGATCAGCGGGTCCCCCATGACATTGCCAGCTGGGTCAATGATCCCTGTAAATGCACTGTTCTTGCGGCTCATCAACTCGCGGTTTTCCGGGCGATCCATGCTCATCGCCTCGATCATTTCCTCGCTCACGGCGCTGCATGAGACGAGAGTAAACAGCTTGCCTTCAAAACTGTGAGCGGCTGCGCGGATGCGGATCGCCTGCGCCATGTCATAGTCAGCAGGCGCAACCGGAAGCGCGATATAATTGGCGACATGGACCAGTTCGCCTTCGGAAAGCAGTGCAAAACGGGCAAGCGTGTTGGTGTTCTCCCCGCATGCAAGAGTGCCTAGTGGGCCGACTTTCGTATCGTAGACCCGCAGCGAACTGCCATCGCCGCCGGTCCAGGTCAGCTTCTCCGCCCAGGTCGGCACCAGCTTGCGATGACGCCCCAGGATCGTGCCATCATCGTTGATGATGACATTGGTGTTGTAGATTGTGCCGACCTTCTTGGGATCGCGTTCATTGACGCCGATGACGACAATGCACGAGTTTGCTTCTGCTGCCTTGCAAATGCGCTTGATCTCAGGCCCGTCAAGATCGACGGATGCATGCCACAGTTTCTCGAACCAGGCGCTTCCCTCAAGCGGGGTCATGATCCAGTTCCAATAGGGATAGCCGGGGATGAACACTTCCGGGAAAGCAACCAGTTCTGCGCCATTTCTGGCAGCTTCGGCGATGAGGGCGCAGGCCTTCTCGACGCTCGCATCAAGATCGAGGAAGACTGGCGCTGCCTGAACGGCGGCTACGCGCGATTTGGGAAGCTTGGTCATGATCGGTTCCTCGCTCATGTCACTGCCGCGCGGGTACGATATTCGGGTTGATCCCATTCGCGGTTCACGCAGATTGCACGCAGCCGTTCGACAGCTTCAGCTATATCGGCATAGCGCAGATAGAGCGGCGTCAGACCAAAGCGCATGACGTCTGGAGCGCGGAAATCGCCAATGACCTCGCGCGCCTTTAGGGCTTGCATGATCTCGTAGGCGTGCGGGTGTGCAAAGGCGACCTGCGAACCGCGCCGGGCACTGTTTGTGGGGCAGACGAATTCAAAGCCAAACTCGCCGCAGCGCTCTTCCATTAAGGCGATGAACAGCTCAGACAAAGCGATCGACTTGGCGCGCACGTCCGCCATGTTCGCCTCGAGCATGATGTCGATGCCCTCTTCCAGCGCGGAAAGCCCCAGAACCGGGGGCGTGCCGCATTGGAAACGATTAATGCCGCTTGCCGGCTCAAACTCACCGGTGAAATCAAACGGGCGCGCGTGGCCGAACCAGCCCGACAAGACCGGGTCTGCGTGGTGATGGCGCTGTGCTGCGAACAGGAAAGCCGGGGCACCAGGACCACCGTTCAGGAACTTGTAGCCGCAACCAACCGCAAAGTCGGCATTTGCGCCATTCAGATCGACTTCAATCGCGCCCGCCGAATGGCTGAGATCCCATACCACAAGCGCGCCTTTTTCGTGGGCCTTGGCGGTAACTTCGGCCATATCGCGGATGCTCGCGCTCTTGTAATGCACCTGCGTGAGCAGCAGCGCCGCCACATTATCGTCAATCGCATCCAGCACATCATCGGGCGCGACTTCGCGGCATTCGATCTGGCCGCCGCTGAACCGGGCGAGCCCTTGCATCATGTAATTGTCGGTTGGAAAGTTGGTGGTTTCCGTCAGCAGGACCGAACGTCCCGTCTGAACAGACAGAGCCGCGGTAAGGGCTTTGAAGATATTGATCGATGTGCTTTCACCGGCAATGATCTCGCCGGGTCGAGCGCCTAGCAAGCGGGC
Organism: uncultured Porphyrobacter sp.; assembly: GCA_964443505.1. Lineage (GTDB taxonomy): Bacteria > Pseudomonadota > Alphaproteobacteria > Sphingomonadales > Sphingomonadaceae > Erythrobacter. The sequence continues at coordinate 78,674 of CAYUCZ010000003.1, forward strand.
GATCTTGTCGCCGATGCGTGCAGGTGAATTCACCCAGTCAGCGCCCAGCCAGCTGGTGATCAGCCCTTCAGCCCATTCCTCACTGATAGAGCGGTTCATCCGCGCGACCGTCCGTTTTGGCAGAACCCCTAGCGAATTCCCGTCCAGATAGATCAACCCATTGCGGATCGCGAATTCATCGCGGAAGCGGGCGAGCGGGTCAGCTGCGTCCATTGCGGCAATATCGCGCGCGGTCGCAATCATTGCGCAATGTCCCGCAAAATAGCCCGCACCGGGCTTGCATCTGCCCCTTCGATCGCAAGCGGAAGCGCGATCAGTTCGTACTGCCCGGGCGGCACGTCATCTAGCACAAGGCCTTCCAGAATACGCATGTCCCCTTTCAGCACTTCGTGATGGGCGTCCATGGTTTTTGAAGTCTGCGGGTCGAGCGAAGGCGTGTCTGTTCCGATCAAAACAGCTCCCCTATCGCGCAGGCGCGCGACAATCTCTGGTGCAATTGCCTTGAAATTTTCGTCCCATGCATCGTGCGGGAAGCTTTCGTAGGTGCGAAACAGCACGCGGCGTGCACCATCAAGCGTTTCCCAATTGCAATCCTCAACTTCCACGCGCTCGCCCGAGTGACGGACATCAACCACAGCGCAGGCGCCGATATAGGCATCAAGGGAAGAGTCTGCGCTCGCCGCACCATCATTGGAGTAATGATAGGGGGCATCAGCATGAGTTCCCGCATGAAGGGGAAAGGAAATAGCACCGACATTGACCGGACAATCCGGACCAATGGTCGCATTGCGCGTCAGAACCAGATCAGGCTCTCCCGGCCACAGCGGTGTGCGTGTGCCAAGCCGCTGGGAAATGTCCCACATTCTAGTGGCCATAGGGACAGCCCTCTTCGTCTTGTGCGTAGTTTCCGCCGAGTTTTGGCGCGCTCATGCGTGTACGCATCGCCCAAAGCTCTGGGAAGAACCTGAGATCGAGTGCCTTCACGAGATAGGAAACCCCCGATGAACCGCCTGTCCCCGGCTTGTGCCCGATTACGCGGCTGACAGTCTTCATGTGTTTGAAGCGCCATTCCTGGAAGTAGTATTCGAGCGCGGTCACCTTCTCCGCCAGACTGTAGAGCGGCCAGTGCTCCTCCACATTGGTATAGATCTCAAGCCAGGCATCCTCGACCGCTTCGCTCGGTTCATACGCCTTCGAAAAGTCACGGTCGAGCTTGTCGGCGGGGATGTCAAAGCCGCGCCGTGCCAGCAGGCGCAGCAATTCATCGTATAGCGAGGGCGCCGCAAGCGCAGTTTCCAGACGCTCACGCTTTGCCTCGTCGTCATTGTGGATCAGGACAAGGTCAGCCCGCTTCAGGCCAAGGCAGAATTCAAGTTCGCGATACTGGTGCGATTGAAAGCCTGATGCCTTGCGCAGGAAGCCGCGGAAGGTGAGGAAATCATGTGGGCTCAATGTTGCGAGAACTTCCCACGAATGGATCATGTGTCGCAGGATCGTCGCGATCCGGTCCAAGGTTTTTTCGGCCGGTGGCAATTTGTCAGAGCGCACCTGTTCCATTGCTACACCCGATTCATGTAAGGCGAGTTTGATCCATAACTCCATGGTCTGGTGCATGATGATAAAAAGCATCTCATCAGGCTTGTCAGAGACTGGGATCTGGCTTGCCAAAAGCTGATCGGTCTGGATGTGGCGGGCATAGCTAAGGCCGCGGTCCCACTGGATCACTTCACCGTCAATCTCTGCCTCAAAGGTTTCGACACCGTCCTCGATGGTTTTCCTGATTGTCACGTGAGGTCTCTCCTGCATGCCTGCATTCAGGCCGGTGCGATATCATAAGGTTGATCGGAGGGGGCGGGCTCGCCAATTGGTATCAACGGCAAATCGCGCACCTCGTCATAGACATCCTTGAGGCTGGTCGTTTCCATCTCTTCCAGCAGCGCAGCAAAGCTCTCGATAACGAAATAGGTTGGTTGGAAGGTGTCAAACGGCCACTCAGTGCGCATCAGCCGCGGCAAATCAAAGCGCAGCCGCCGTGGTTCCTCGCTGGTGAGAGCGTGAAGGGTTTCCGCATGGCTCGACATAAGACCAGCTCCATAGGCGCGCAGCGCATTGCCTTCGCGGATCAGTCCGAACTCGACCGTGTGAAGATAAAGCCTGCCCAACCAGTCTGACATTCCAAGCTTCTCGGCGCGCATCCCTGCACGGCCATAGGCGGTCATGAACTCGCCAAAGGTCGGGTCGATGAACATCGGCATATGACCATAGACATCATGGAACATGTCTGGTTCGTCATTGTATTCAAAAGATGGTCCTTGCCGCAGGAAGTTCGCGACCGGAAACTTGCGATCGGCAAGCATCTTGAAGAACGGCTCATTCGGAATGACACCAGGCACTGCGACGACCTGCCAGCCGGTGATCTCGCGCAGGCGTTCATTCCAGCGCTCGAACTCCGGGACGCCGAGCCTGTCGAGCTCCAATGCGCGAACGCCTTCGAGGAAGGTGTCACTGGCGAGGCCTTCGAGAGCAAGTGTCTGCTTGGCTGCGAATTCGCGCCAACGGTCGTGATCGGTTTCGGTAAACTGTTGCCAGTTTTGAGGCATTGTCCAGTCATCGGCCACGCCCTCGGGCGGGGTGTCATAGACATGCAAAGCGTCCACTGCGCACTCCTCATTCAGCGGCGATTTGATCTCGCGCAAAATAGCCTGGCGAGCCCCAACCATTGTTCCGAATTTGCTGCTGATTTCCTCCATTGCCGAACGAAAGGCTCGATTTAGTGGTAATTTCAGAACATATGTCCAAGATCGGACAATTGTGAGCGAATCCATTGGATTTGCGGTTCGTCTTTGAGGATGCGTTATGGACAGGATTGATCGAAACATCGCGAGCGCACTGGAATCCGATGGCCGAATGTCGTTCTCCGACCTTGCGGAGCAGGTGGGAGTCTCGAAATCTCCCTGCTGGAATAGGGTGCGTGCCCTACGAGAGGCAGGGGTGATCACCGGTTTCGGCGCGCATATCGATCCAGCAGCGCTTGGGCTTGGCGTGCAATGCTATATCTCGGTAACGATCGGATTTGATGCTCATGCCGATTTCGAGCGTGCAGTCTGCGCTCACCCTGCAATCACCGAATGCCACACGACAGCAGGTGCGAGCGACTATTTGCTACGCCTGTTCGCGCATTCGGTTGAACAGCTTGATGATCTTCTGCGCCACGAGATTGCCAAGCTGCCAGGCGTGCAAAGCAGTTCGACGACGATCTGCCTCAAGACGATCAAAAGCAGAAGCTCGCTGGTCGAATTGTCGAGGAGCCTGAGCGGCAGAACAAATCAATAAGTCAGGCACAACGGCTTGAGACGTCGCAAAGCTGCCGCCTTTTTATCGGGGTCCTCTTTGTGTTTTCCTATTGTGCGGATTCGATCAGAGGCAGAGCAGTCGAAAGCTGGATGCGCATCATGTATGCGACCATTGTTTATTGCGGCGGCCTGTTATGATGTGTGCAGGTGTAAGATGCATGGAAATGCGCCACAACAGGATCAATGCCTTTCGGAGAACTCATGAGCGCACACACATCGATCATTCCGCGACGATCCTGCCTCTATATGCCAGGGGCCAATAAACGGGCCTTGGAGAAGGCAAAGAGCTTGCCATGCGATGCCGTCATCCTTGATCTGGAGGACGCGGTTGCACCCGAAGGCAAGGCAGAGGCACGCAAACGTGTGGCGCAGGCCGTTGTGGATGGAGGGTTTGGGCACCGCGAAGTGATCGTGCGGATCAACGGATTTGACACCGATTGGGGCGAGGCGGACCTTGAGGCGATCGCGTCCACCGGCCCCGATGCGATCCTGGTGCCCAAGGTTCAATCGGCGGACGATATTCTGCATGCCGATGCCCGGATCAAGGCGGCCAGCGACAGCCCTATCGATCTTTGGGTCATGATTGAAATGCCGCTTGCCGTCTTGCGGATCGAGGCAATCGCTGCTGCGAGTGAGACCACTAGGCTCGCCGCCTTTGTCATGGGCACTAACGATCTGGCCAAGGAATTGAACGCAGTGCCCACGCCAGATCGGCTTGCGTTTCAATCCTCGCTCATGGCGAGCCTTCTGGCAGCGCGCGCCTACGGTCTCACAGCAATCGATGGCGTCTATAACGACATCGCTAACACGCAGGGTTTCCTTGCCGAAAGCACGCAGGGCCAGCAGCTGGGGTTTGATGGCAAGACGCTTATCCATCCTTCACAGATTGATCCGTGCAACGAGGTGTTCACCCCGCTTGCCGCAGACGTGGAACAGGCCCGCGCGGTGATCGCTGCCTTTGCATCGCCTGAGAACGCAGGCCAGGGTGTTATCAAGGTCAATGGCAAGATGACTGAGCTGCTGCATCTGGCACAAGCCAAGAGCCTCGTCGCAATCGCCGATGCAATCGCAAACCGCTCATAGCGGGGGCAGGGCTCAACCGGGGATGATCGCAATTGAGCCAGCGGAGAACGCAGCGACGCAATAGGCAATCTTGGTCATCGCAAACATCCCGAGCGCCCCGTTCAAAGAGAATGGCGCGACGCAAAGGAAATAGAGCGCAAAGGTCAGGGAGAGGCCAGGTGCCGGAAGTTCTTGCCAGGTCCGGACAGCAAAAGCGGTGGCGGAGACGGAGGGAGACCCAGCCATTTGCGTATAAGCCTCTGATTTCAGATGCATGTTAGTCATGACTTACGCCCCTGTGCAACACCCTTGTGTTACAGGCCATTGCAAGTCGCATAAAGTCCGGTGGATTTGCAACTGCTACAAATCCGCTCGCAAAGAACTCCTTCGGGCGCCTTTACATAAGGAGCGCGGTCACTTGGTTCGTAGGAACTGTGCAGTCAGTTCGCTTAGCTGCTCATTGATCGGCTGCCCAAAAGCTTTCCAGGCCTCTTGCAGAAGGCCAAACGCAAGCACCCCTATGATCATTCCAATCAGCATCTGAGCCTCACCATTCTTTTCAAAATCTACGAACTGTGAAACGGGCCGATACGCGAGGACCGAGATAAGTATGACGATGTCAACCAGCACGAACAGTAAGGGCGGTGCCGCGATCTGCTTTCGCCTAAAGCGAGAACCGCTCCACAGGATGAATGAAATGAATATCGACACAAACACCACCCACTGGACCTGAAGGAGAACGGGCTCAGGTCCGAATATCCCGAAGGCGGCCATCATCAGATTGCATGCAAGAATGAGAAAAGCTAGCAGGCAAAACGTTACCGCATTCAATGGGTAAGGCAGGTCAAAGACGGTCTTGTCTCGTGCAGAGTAGATACTGATCGACACAGCAATGTAGTACCTGACTGCGATCATTAGGCAGTAGAACCCAGTCGAAACGACATAGGCTAACGCGCCTTCGTCCCCGCCCTTTCCGGCGAGGTAATCAACGATCGCCAACACAAAAAGGGCGACGAGTGAGACCAAAGAGCCCCAGTAAGCCGGTTGCAACGCCCCTTTCATCGGGCCTCTGCATCTTGTGTTTGATCCGGCTTCGAGTGGGCGACAAAGAATGGGACCGACGCAATGACCAGGATCAGAATTGGGAGCCATGACACCAGCTGGTCGCTAAATAGGAGGTAGATGAAAACTCCCAATGAGCCAAAGACCGAAGCGAGGAAAACTGGGCCCGTCCCGTGGCCGCGTATCAATGCGAACGCAGTCGGACCGGTAATAAAGGAGAGATAAACTAAGCTCAAATAGACGTTCAGCAGCGCATCCGTGAAGATAGCAATGGCAAACGCTAGGACTGACGTCGCCACGATTACGACCCTTGTCGTGGTCATGTTGAGCGGCTCTCGGCTTCGCCCCCTAATCATGTCAGATATGATCACCGAACCTGCGAACAGCTCGGTATCTGCAGTTGATAGCATCGCAGCGAGCAATAGGATTATCATCAAGCCCACAATCGCAGGCGGAAGCTGGGTTAGAATGTAGTCGATAAAAGCTGTATCAGGATTTGCGTCTGGCATCGTTGTCCGAATGATCAAGGACAACAATACGAGCGCGACGCCCCAAATGAACATCGCCACTCCAGATACTCTCAGTGATCTCTTTGCAGAAGCATCGTTTTCTGCAGTCAAGATACGTTGCCAAATCTCGGGCCCTCCCGCGATTGCAAAGATACCTCCGATGCCAAAGACCATGACATCAAGATAAGGGACTTCAGCAGGGCCAGACACGGCAGAAACGTCGGTGGTGGTAAGCGCCCAGCCGGCGAGCCCCAATGTCAGAAGGAACATCGTGGCAGCTTGTATAACGTCAGTGTTGAGCAGCGCCTTATAGCCACCAAAGACGAGATATAAGGCGATAGCCGTAGCCACGAGTGCCGCTGACACTTCGTAATCAAGCCCTGATATCTTACTTACTAAGTCGCCCCCAATCATCACTTGCATAAGCACAAGAGTGAAAGTGAAAGCCCAAGATATGATGGCGAGCGATCTGGCAACCAGGTAGTAATCTCTGTCTTCTGCAAAGTCGGGAATAGAGTGTTGATCCTCAGACGCTGCGTTCTTCCGAATTCTCGAAACATTAAATGATAAAAGCCAGAAACCAACTAGTGTTCCGACGAAGAAGTAGAGCGACTGCACGCCAAATACAAAAGCAAGGGTCGCAAAAATCACAAACTCGGAAGCTCCAACGATGCTAAAAAGCGACGCGATTAGTCGAATTGGGTTGGCTTGGCGCCGAAAAGTATGGAACTCGGAGCTGTCATTTGTGCGGTATGTGAGGCCAAGACCCACAAAGAACACAAGAAATACAATCAACACGATGAGTATCGAGTTCATCTCGTAGGGCCCCCGTTTGATCAGCCTTGGCACGGGAAATCTCTCGCGCAAAACTGTATAAATCAAGATGGTTATATGGGTGCACTAATGATTTGCAACCGGTTGCAAACATTTCGATCCTGTTTCGATACGACTAGCTAGACAATCGCCAATTTATATCTAGATATCGCTGTGCGGGGGTCTCTCTTCGCATACGCGCTGTGCAACTGCGGCGTAAGAGCTAAAGTCACCTGATATCATCCGCGCCGAGGACTTTCGGTAAACCCTGGCGTGATTGGAAGAGAGACCCTTTGCCTAGAAACCCATTCGCTCCGCCAGTCCATGTCACAGTTCCGCCGGAATTGGTAAGCAAAGCCGTCCTTATGAGCCACCTCGGCATTGCGGATGCGGAGCTGAAAAAGATCAAATACTATCGCCTTCAGATGTATCAAAAATTCGACATCTCGAAGAGCAACGGCAAAACAAGAGAGATCCTCGCTCCTGACCTTCGATTGAAGCACTTGCAGCGTCAGCTCCTCCCTCTCCTTGAGCAACTCTATCGGGTCCGCAATCCGGTTCATGGGTTTGTTAAAGATAAGTCCGTGGTGAGCAATGCGAGGGCACACCTCGGCAGAAAACATATGCTCAATCTAGATATTGAGCAGTTCTTTCCTACCATCAAGGAAGCTCGGGTTGTTGGGGTCCTCACTTCAATCGGTGTTGATGAGGAAGTCGCCGAGATGATTGGCGATATCTGCTGCGTTCAAGCTCATCTACCGCAAGGGGCTCCAACCAGTCCCGTTCTGTCAAACATGGTTTGCTTTCGGTTGGATCGTGAGCTTCTGAGCTATGCAAAGAAGACGCGCTGCATTTACACTCGCTACGCCGACGACGTCACCTTGTCGAGCTACCAACCCATGACGGCTTTGTTCCAAGGCCTCGCAGCGCATCCGGGCAACCTGAACCCTGAGGTCTTAGACCCGGAGCTTGTCGGAATTTTCACAGGCAACGGGTTTTCGATCAATGCGTCGAAAGCCCACTATTCTGATCGACATTCACGCAGAATGGTGACCGGTATCAAAGTGAATGAGTTGCTCAACGTAGATAGGCGTTTCATCAGAAGTATCCGCGCCATGCTACATTCGGTTGAACAAGGCGGTCTTACCGAAGCCCAGGCGAAGTTCACAGCTAGTGGCAACACTGGCGATATCTCGGCGCACATTCGCGGAAAGATTGAGTGGGTCCGCAACGTAAAAGGAATGGCAGACCCTCTGGTCCGCAGTCTCGCCAATCGCTTCAATAATTGCATGTCATCGAAACCTATTGAGTTTGAGCCAAGCTCGGCGGAAACTCAAGAAAGGGCCACTTGGGTGATCGAGCACGAAGATGGCCAAGGAACATGCTTCTTCCTCGAAGGAGTTGGTCTTGTAACAGCCGCCCATTGCATTTCAGGAGCGCCTGCCGCCAAGGTTTTTCATCCCACGAAGACCGCCAACACATTCGACGTGACCGTTCATCAGATTAATTCTGCAAAAGATCTGGCGCTGCTGTCCCATGCAATTCCTGCAAACCAGTACCTAAATCTGGAACTGGCCGAAGACCCAGTGGCGGTCGGACATGCCGTCACAGCGATTGGTTATCCCAGCTGGGGGCCAGGAGATAAGTTGAACATACGACCGGGTAACGTCAGCACCGTCACGGTAAAGCATGGGATTGACCTTATTGAGGTAACACAAAAACTCGCACAAGGTATGTCGGGTGGTCCGTTGTTAAACGCCGCTGGAAGCGTGACTGGAGTGATCTTCAAGGGTGGACCGGAGGAGCCTCGCGACTTTGCAATCCATCGGAACGTCCTATCAGACTGGTTGGCAGAAATCGGAACGTAGGCCTTGGAGGCGGACTGCCTAGCAGTAAACCAAAAGCGAATTACCAAATATCGATTTTGTCGGGCTCGAATTGGGCGCGCTGGTCAACTAGATATTCGCATTTTTCGGGCCCCTGCCTCTTAAATTCTTAGTTGGAAACGCTATATTGTTTTGGCTGACTTGTCCCTTATGCTCGCTTGGCCCGTCATGGGTGCAGGATGGGGAGGCGGGGGCCAGAGTGAGGCCCATGGTCTCGCACTGCGCGTAGCCGTTGACGTCAATTTCGTCGATGACGGTCAATGCGAAGGAATGTCCCGCTAGCCGGGGGAAATCTTTGTCGACAGGCCCCACAGCTAGCAAGATGGACGTCAATGATCTCAACAAGACGGTTCGCTCGCAGCGTATCCTAAACGGTGCTTGGCATGCGATCCGGCGAAACGCCGAGACATCGCGTAAGGCTGAGACGCGCGAAGAAGCGCGGAAATTGGGGAATGAACTACCGAGCAAGCTGCGCAGTCTTTCAGATCGCTTGCGCAAAGGTTACCACTTCTCTCCTGCATTCGGTGCCACCCCATCAAAGGGCAAAGGCAAAAAGGGTAAGCGCCCACTTGTAGTCGCACCGATACAAGACCGAATTATCCAACGCGCGGTCCTAGATACGCTGACAGAATGCAAAGAGCTCTCAAACGTCCAGAGCGTCCTAAGAACTAAGACCTCGGTGGGCGGCATACCCCAACGCGGTGTCGAGAATGCAATCGAGCTTCTTGATCAATGCGTCGCCAATGGTGACCGCTTCATTGCCGCATCCGATATCGCAGGTTTCTTCACCAAAATTCCACGCGACAGGGTGCTTGAATACGTTGGAAGAGACACTGAAGATAAGGACTTTCTTGGCCTCCTCGATCGCGCCCTGACGGTTGAGCTGGCAAACGAAGCCACGTTGCCGACTGAGGATCGAAAACTCTTCCCGACTGGGAATGATGGCGTCGCGCAGGGCTGTCCGTTGTCAGCTCTTGCCGGCAATATCGTGCTGAAGTGCTTCGACACCGAAATGAACGAAGAGGGGCGCGGAATTACATGCATCCGTTACATTGATGATTTTGTGCTGGTTGGTCGGACCAGAAAGAAGGTGGTGGCTGCAATGAAAAGCGCAAAGCAGAAACTCGCCAGGCTTGGGATGGATGTTTACGATCCTGAGACCGATCCAGATAAGGCCTTCGTAGGCGAAATTGGCAATGGCCATGTGTTCCTGGGATACGAACTTGAGCCGGGAAGATACCCTCCCGCTCAGAAATCTAGAGATCGATTGATAGGGCAAGTCGAGGCGCTGCTGAAGAACGGGCGCACCACAATCAAGAAAGCCAAATCAGGAAAGAAACTTAGTTCTAGCGATAGAGCTTACATCCAGACGCTAACCGCCATAGACAATACGCTGAAGGGCTGGCGTGGCTCATATCAATCATCAAATTGTGATGAGGTCTTTCTGGCTATCGATGCTGAGGTTCAACGTAGGTTGCGAGACTTCGATGGGTTCTTCAGAAGGAGTATTCGAGATGAAGGAGATGCCGTTCGTAGGCGTATGTTGGGCGTAAAGAACTTGTCCGACGGTCTACCACCAAAGGTGTCGCAGAAAAACTAGTAAGACCCCTGAACAATGATCGCATGCAAGCGTTCAGTGCAATTGAACTCAAACAGTTTTGCGATCAAAAACCGCAATTTCTGTCGATTGGCTCGGCTGGTGCCGGTTGCAGAACCTCGTCAAAGCGGAAGCCAGCAGCGAGGAACTTTGTGCCTAGAAATGGAAAGCATGACAGGTCACGTGTCTTGCTATCTATCTCAAGCTGGAACGAGTAACATCCGCTCTCCCAAGCCCAAACGCGTCCCTCCCATATGAGGAGCGGATAAGGCGAAATTTGTGCCATTGAGACAAATGAGCCTTCGGGTATTTCTGAAAGCCGGATCGATCTTCTCCAGAGCATCGCCTTAGCCTGTCTTCGCCGATGTAAATCACGATCCATCGTCACCGCTCGCACGCGTTCGGACCGAGGAATTCCAGACAATCCCTTCCAGATTGCAATCCAGCGATTGTAGGCGTCAGGGCGACAACTGCCACAAGGGCGATGCCCGGCAGCGAGTGCAACAGCCTCATCAGTGAAGAACAGCGGCGTGTAGCCGTTCAAGCTGTCGAACTGCACCCTTCGACCATGGACCTCGTCGAGAGTGCAGCAAATCCACCGTTTGAGACCCCACTCCCTTGTCTGTCGACCTGATGTATCGAACAAGTTGCCGCGATTGCCCATGGCGCGACCACGCGCCTCAATCGCGACAATCTCCCCGTGAGGTGTCACTCGGTTTTGGCGAGGCTTCTCGCGTTCAGTCATTCAGACCTCAAGATTTCGATTAAACGATGAACTTGGGAAGGCCCCCAATCGCCGCCTCTTGGCGTTGCGATAGATCGGGTGTTCAACTCGTCGGCGATGTGCCGATAGGATAGTCCACGCTCCCTCAGGTCGAGGACAAGCGGTTCAAGGTCTTTGGCTCGCGCAATCGCTTTCGATCTACGCACCTCTGCGCTCTTCAGAGAACCTTTGAGGGCCACCGCCGGTAGATTGCCCCTGTCGCCACCAAGCTTGACGCCTCGCTTCTTGGCGGCAGCAAGGGCGCTTCTAGTGCGCTCTCGGATCATCCCTGCCTCGTGCTCGGCAACAGCAGACAGAATGTGGATCGTGAGCCGATTGGCAGACGGGAAATCGACAGCTTCAAACTCTACGCCACTTTCCATCAGGTTTGAGATGAACGCGACATTCCGAGCTAGCCGGTCGAGCTTTGCGATCAGCAAGGTAGCGCGATGGACCCGGCATAAGCGAAGCGCCTCGGCCAACATTGGGCGACTTGCATGAGTGCCGCTTTCGACCTCAATGATTTCTGAAATCAGGGTGGAGCTGCGAGCGTGAACAAAATGCGAGACCGCCTCTTGCTGGGCTTCGAGGCCTAAACCTGACCGCCCTTGCTTGTCGGTTGAAACACGAAAGTACCCGACGAACCGTTCTTGGTTCGCAGTCTCTGCCAATCACTCGCCTTTGCTATTCGGGCGTTCCGTTAACCTCAACGCCCCTTGCAGCATATTGGACAGGGAACAATTCTTTGTCAATCAGGATATCACTTTAAATTCAGTAATTTAGAAGGATATTTGTGACCGTTGCTTGAGAGCTATTTCTGGAACTGTGCCAGAAAATCGGGCTCGAATGCTCCCCGTGCCGACAATGACTGGAACAACCTTTCCCGCTTCTTCCGATCAACAGGAACCTTCACTCCGCTTAACGGCCGCTCGCCTTCTAAGAGCACAAGGTAGCTAAGCAAATCGTGCAGGATACTTCCTTGCTCCATCATTGCTTCCAACTCGATGATTTCAGGTGATCTTGCAGCATTGCGCCTGGAGCGCAGTTTTCCGGCCTCAGTCCTTGGTCCCGTCGATTTCTGCCAAGGCTTCCAGCGCTTAATCGCGTCACGCTGACGCTGCCTTCGCTCGGGGGTCCATGCGCTGCTCGTGCCCATAGTTTTTCAATAGTTCGTTTTTGAAGATGGCGCCACAGATCGTTTGACGCTGGGTTTCAACGGCGGGCTTACCGACTATTCGCAGGGCATAGAAGGTTAAGCCGCATTGAGATGCTTATCAGTGTCCGGAAGCGGTTTTGTTCAGTGGATTGTCAAATGCATCTATAGCATGCGGGAAAACTCACACCCGCATTTTATGAGACCCCGTTGGGACAAAGTTGCAACCGGTTGCACCATCTCAATAGAGCAAAGGCATATGGGAAACAGAAAAGCCCTCAACCAACATGCACTTTCACATCATAGCCAAGCGAGCGAAGCGCCTTTGACGTCCGCCCATTGCGCGGCGGGAACCTGCCAGGGTTAGCCCATCCGACAGTCTCTCCAATGGCGCTGATCCCAAAGCGGTCAATCTTCTTCTTGGGATCGCTGATGGCTGACCAAAGGCGCTGGGGAAGGAGATCATCCGCACCGCCGTAAAGCACCTCATGCAGCAACTGAATGACACCCTGACCACTCTGGTTGCGCTGTGCCCAGAGAAAGTCAGCGAGTGCATCTTGCTTTTCTTCCATTGTGTAAGGCTGCCCTCCCGGCAGTCCAACAGCCTCGTTTCGCACTCGCCTCGCATACTCCATGATCGCATGGACATTGGCGACGATCTTCTGCCGGAACTCTTCCTTGCTGAGCGTGAGGATGCGATCCTCAGAAAGCAGTTCTGTCATCATCGGCGCGACGATATTGACCGTTGTCTCCTCATCATACTTCTTGGACGGCGGCGCTGGCAGTTTTGCCCACCATTGCATTGCATCGACAAGGGCGGCCTCTTTGCGGCCTTTGTTATCGCTAAAGTGCCGCTCATATGCAGCCTGCTGACCATCAAACGTGTTGTTGTAGTAGTGCGCATGCAGAAATTGATCGGCCTGTGCTCCGGGTGATGCGCTTTCGTCGATCCAATGGGGGCGGTATTGTGGTTGGGACACGCGGGCCGCTATGTCCCGCAAATACTGAAGGGTCTCGTTCCATTCTAGCAAGAAGCCGTCGCGTCTCTTGTCCGATGATGGCCTTGGTTCTCGGGTCACCAATCCGCCCCAATCAGTAACAGACGGATGCTTCCAGAATGCCGGGTCAGATGCCTTCGAGGCTGCGATTTTCTTGCCACGCGCAATCATGAGATCACGCAGTTCTTCGGTCAGAGGTGAGGCTTTCGCATCGAGCTTCTCGAACATGCGTTCAAGGTCTTCGACCTGCTCCGTCGTCAATTCCTCTTCTTCAAAGAAGCAGCCAGCCTCGATGTTCTTGTTCCACGCCGAATAGGTCAAATTGGCCGAACCGATGTATATTCCGAAGCCTCTCCACCAGATTACCTTGGCGTGGTGCTTCGGCACGAGTTTGCAGACATAATCTGGCGAGGACCGCTGAAGAAACAAGTTGAGCGTCGCAACATCGACGGCAACTTGGTCGTCCAACCTCCCCCAGAATTTGAGCGGGATGGATTTCTCGAAGCAATGCGAAATCAGCGTGCTGCTTACCCTGCTGTCAGTAGCATAGGCAACTGCCGCCCAGACTTCCTCTGCTCGCCGTTCGCCATCAATCACACGCTCGGCCTCGAGCAAAAGATTGAGAAGGTGGTTTCCGTTTAGGCCCCCTAGAAAGAGTTCCATCGTTGCTCCTATCGGGCACGCACTTCTTGCCTAGCTAATCGCCATCTCGTTCAACGCTTTTCGCGCCACCCAGTGCTTCAAAGCGTCGGTCTGCAAGCCATTGCAAGCGCTTTGATTGGGTCAAGAGAACTCGCCTCAAACCTGCCTTCACCTGTCGCTCCGATATGACTTGAGCCAAACGGGAGATAATCAGTGCCCTTCTTGCAATTCGGAAGTCTGGATGGGACCGGATCGCGTGCACTTCATTCGACACAATGGCGGCTCGAAATGAGACTGGAGCCTCTACATCGACGGTCGGGAGAGGTGGGTCTTTCTCGTTTAGAACAGCGTTAAATTGACTTCGGCCAAGTGCGTCGGAAAAGATCAGATACTCAAGTGCATCAAGGTGAGCTTTTGCATTAGCGTAGGCTGCCGCGCCACTCTTCTTCTTTGAAACATCTTGAAACTGAGGAAGTGGCCAGACTTCGATCTCGTAAACCTCAAACGGGTCCAAGACAGACATAGCAACAGCGTCGGTCCTCTGATTGGTAAGGTGTCGCCTGATCCGAGTGCTAACCAATTCGGCCGTCTGCCCGACATAGATTGGTTCACCATCATAGTCGAAGAATGCGTAGACCCCCCACTTGAAGGTTCCCAAGCGACGGTCAATCCCTGCTATTGGGTCAGGAAATTCGGTCTTCAGGTATTTCTCAAGGTTTTTCCGAAGATCGTTTGTTTCAAACGGTGGACTTTCGGTTTGATCTGGACCCGTCTTTGCCATGCACGGGGATTAGTGAAGTTAAGCGGCCCGCGCTAGTAAGTTCTTTTCTAGGATCGGTTCAAAGATTTTTTCCGCAAGAAACTTCACGACTGGAACAGCGACCCCGTCACCTGCCAACTTGTAAGCTTCATTGTAGTTGTCCGGGAGCACGTAGTGGTCTGGCAAGCCCATCAAGGCTGCAGCCTCTCTAGGAGAAAGCAGGCGCGAGCGGACGCTATCATTCTCGACAACAAGAATGGTCTGTCTACTGGAACCACCTCCCGGGGTTCTCAGGCAACCTGCTACATCATCGAACCTGACCTCAGCGCGTTGCCGCTTCGTCCCGTCCTTGTCGCGTCGAGTTCTTCTGTAGACTGCTCCGACGGCCCGATACTTCAACCGCTTTGCGCTCTCGATCTTGGCCAAATTAACGTCGGTCATGAGGTTCAACAAATGATTGGTTTGGGCCGGAGTGTGCCAGTCCACTCCAGCTGGCTCATCTTCAATCAGCATTGTTAGGCTAGAATTCCGAGTAGGAGGGAGGTCGATGTCCCACCAAACCCAGTGTCTAGCGGTTCTATCGGACAGCCCCTCTTTGCAACTAACCATCGAACTTGGATGCAAAATCGGGTTAGGCCGCTTCGACACAATCCCACTAGGAAGCGCGAACTCTGGGTGCACGCCAACTAGGAAGAACCTCGGTCTTGATTGAGGAAGGAAATGCAACGCGTCGATAATCATCGCGCCAAACTGATATCCGAGCTTGGCGAACGCGTCGGCGATAATTGCGAAGTCTGTTCCATCCCGGCTTGTTACTAGACCTCGGACATTCTCAATCGCGATGATTTTCGGCGCTCTGCCCTCGTTGTCCATCGCACAGATCAGGTCCCAGAAAGGAGAGAACATGCCACTCCTCTCTCCATCCAGCCCGGCGCCCTTACCTGCTAGCGACAAGTCCTGACACGGGAATGACGCCCATGCCAAATCGGGTGTTCCCGGCAGATCGCGAGGGGTGACATCTTCGATGCTCTTCACGAGCAGCTCCGAGCCTCCCAAATGATTGGCTCGGTAGGATGCCGCCTTCTTGGGGTCTATATCGTTAGCAAACAGACAGTCCCAAGCGTGACCTAGGCCAATACCTGCCATCCCGCCACCTGCGAAGAAGTCGTAGAATGTGTGCCTGAATTGCCTTGCCATACGATCCGACTATCTCGCTTTCTCTATCTCATTCAATGGCAATAGGCTGACAATCACCGCTTAAGCCATCAATGAGAACAAATGGAGAATAACCGGGAGGCGAGATTTTCGCAAGCACGCAACTTCAACAGAGCGCAGATGGGCTACTCCTTGAGATCGCCGTGGAACGCGGGACCGTGCTTGGAATATAACTCCCCTACCATCAGGACCATCAATCTCACCGCCATGTCTTCACGTTGCTCGCCAAGCTCGTTGGCAGAGCTAACCCCCGGGCGAAAGTGAACCATGCCATTGCGCAGGGAGTAAATCCGCTTCGCCAGAGACTTCGCGAAGCTTGTATTTTCTGGCACTTGGATTTGAAGACATTTGACAAAATTGCCGACCAATTCTGGCGATACGCCCTGTATCAGCCCTTTGAGCGCAACATCTTCTTTTGGCCGCCACGCCAACTGTCTCTCAAGTAATTCAGCGATATCAATGATTGGGCGGTCATCACCTGTTTCCTGTATCCAATTTGCCAATGCCGAGACTGGGAATAGTTGCTCGATGCAACGATACAAACCTAGGTAGAACCCCCTCCATGAAATCGACATGAGACCCTGCAATATGACCTCGTAAGGAAGGTGCGGAGAACCTGCCTCAAACAAGTTGCTTATGATAGCCAACGTGTCCTCAGAAAGTTCAATTGGCCCGTTTTCGTATGATCGAGCAATCATTGTCCCTATCACCCTCGGAAGCGACCAGGTGAAATCGTAGTTAGGGTCAACTGCAAATGCTTGGCAGTCGGGATGGAGCGTCAAGATTTCTTTCAAGTCGTGACCAGAGTAATCCGCAACTCCGGAATGAAGCCCCTCCACAGCGTCCTTCACTGCGAACCCCGTCGCTGAAGGACGCACACTGGCCTCGGTGGCGGCAACCAGAAACAAAGCTGGCGTGAGATCAATCTCACTCAAACCTTCGGGCAATTCTTGGACTTCCGAAAGCCCAAAAAAGACCACGTATCTCGCACTGTCAAAGCTTAGTTCGACCACTCTCAGAGACTTGGTCAGCTTCTGAAGCCCCCTAACATCAGCCTTAGTCATAAGCTGCGCATCATCATCGCTCAAGCGCGCAAGCCATCGACCCTCTGCGGGGTTCTGAATTTCGACACCATTGAGATTGGCGTGCTCTATCAGTCGAGAAAAAAAGGCCTGATTGAGTGCAATTCGGTTGCGATTGGCCACGCTAAACTCTCCAGCATGGCTCCATGCTGGGCACCTCAAACTTCTCTTCGAACAATACCTTGAACGCATTCTCAAAGAATGCTCTTTCGTAACGACCAACTGCGGCCCGCTTCTGTCCGTCGAGCTTTTCCGACAATAGGTCCAGCGCCAAGAATGCTTGAAGCTCTGCCGCATTCATCGCTGCCAGACGCCCCAAGAATTGGGTTGCCTCATTCTGACGCGCCGCCATCAAGCCAAGCGCCTCCTCTTCCGGTCGCGGCATGCCCGGCCTGCCGAGCACGGCGACAGTCATCGCGACAACGAAGCCGATGCGCGCCGACAGCTTGTCGAATACGTGCCTGCCAATCTTCAGCGAGTTGGCATTCTTCGCAGGCGAGAATTCGTCATCGCGCGCCGATATCGCGCAATCCATCTCGACCAAAATTTTCAGGATCGGATAGAAAAAGTTATCATACCTGCGCTCCGAGTGCGCTTCTGTCAGGTCAATTCTTGAGAACTCATCTGCGAGTGTCTCCTGAGTGTCGATGTCCGTCTTCTTGAGGCCGAAAGCAATGTAGGTTTGGATCAAGTCGTCAGGCTTATACTGACCCGCCTTGGTTCTCCTTTCCCCTTCAGCGTTGTCGAGTATCTTAGGAATATCGACCTTATGTCTTATCTCCTCAACTAGGGGAGCGTAGACAACTTCCAATTGTTTGCCGACCTTCCAAGGAACTTGACCCGTGTTGAGCACGAGCATGCGGTAAATTAGGCTTTCCGTTCGAACCGCAATCCAAAACTCTATTCGCACAATCGCCGAGCGGACCCTGTCGTGAAAATCGAGCTCAGCCGATGCGTCTAATAGCGCGGTGGTTCTCTGCATGCCGTCGATTATCGCAAGCGAGCTCGCTTTCTTCTTAGCCAAGAATGCCAAGGTCTTGTTGGCATCCTGATCGGGAATTTCCTTCAACTCCGCGTCGTCAACAACAACGCCAATCACAATCGGAGGGAGGACTGCTCCTTGCTGAATGTCGGTCACCATGCGGGACCTAATTCGCTTAGCAGAGGTCGTTTTCAAAGCAGCGCGCTGGTGATCTATGCCACCACGTTCGCGATAGGCTTCTTCTACCAACTTCAAATAGTCATCAACTGAAAGCGCAGTCATGAGCGAATAGCAATTCGCCCGAGCATCCCAAAGCAACTCTGTCGGTTTTACATCAGTCATGAAATGCCAACTCCGGAAATTCTCTAGGCTACACTCTTGCCTTTGAACCTTCGTCTCGAAAGCAAGAAGTTGCAACCCGTTGCAAATCGCATCTCAGCAAAAATGAGTTTACCGCAAATTCTCAAGTCATTGATCTGGCGACGGGCGAATTGAGCGCGCTTTACAAAGCGATCCGCAGAGACCCGCCAATCTCGCATGCTTGGGAAGCTGATGACCAGCATTCATCAGAGCAGGCGATGTTCGGCGAGGTGCTCGATATTGATGCCATACTGGACCTTGGCGATTTGCTCTTTCAGCCGGTCCGCTTCCAAGCCGGTTCCATAGCGGCGCGACGTCTTCCCCTCACGCGACCAACCGCACAACTCTTCCATTTCGTGTTCCGGCACATTGGCACGATCCAGCGCCCGCTTGAACGTGTGACGGAACGAATGGAACGTCAGCTTCTTCCGGCGATCACCTAAGTTCAGTTTCTCAAGGTCTTTACGAAAGCGCTTCGAGAAGACCGAGCTGGCGATGTCAAACTTGTCATTGTGGACTTCGGGGAAGAGCGTCTCTCCCTTTTTGCCCGTTGATTGAACCCATTCAATCAAGCCGATCCGCTCAAGAAACGGATGCACAGGTATTTCACGCTCCGCATTTCCGCTCTTGAGTTTCATGTCGGGTGTCAGGACCATAAAATGAACACCGCTGGGAGAAACACGGAAGTGATCTGGGGTGAGCTGCAGAATTTCTCCGCTGCGTAATCCGCCGAACAAAGCGATGAGTGGAAGCCAATACCGTGCGCGCCGAATTATGTTCGGACCCGGCTTGTTGAACCCGTGACCGTCGTCAACACATCCAGAGTAGAGCGGTCGATCAAAAATCTTCTGTAGCTCTGCATCCTCAAACGGTAGCCTTGCTGTAGACCCTTGCGGCTTCTTACCACTCGGCCGAGCGCCTTTGGCATAGTTTTTAGTGACGTAGTCTCGCTTGGACGCCCACTCCAAGAAGCGCTCAAGCTGGGCGAGGTATTTCTCTTGGGTGTTCCATTGCAAGGTGTTGAGCCCCTTGGCTTCGGCATGATCCGCTAGTTTCTCGTAGCTCAACCCAGTCTTGTCGATTTGGATTTGGAAATTGGTAGGGAGCCGAGCGAAGGTGTTGCGAAAGTGATCGCATTCCGTCGCTCTTATCGATTGCAAAGCGCGATTAGGGCCGAAAAAGTGCTCGATGTGGTGAATTTCACGAAGATAACGGTCTACCGTCTTCGGCTGGTGTCCTGCTTGTTTGCAATTCTCGGTGACTACCTGCCTGTATTCGTCAATCGCTTTGCCCAATGAAATCGCTTCAATGCCAATACCGTCGTGATGGCCTTGTGATTTCTTCGCGAATAGGCTGTCGGAAATGTGATCTGAGAAATCGCCATCAAAACGCGCACGCCGAATATCGAGAAGCTGAAGGGACGCACGGCGCAAATGCTCGCGTAGCAGCTTGCCTGCCTCGCTATCCCATTCACAGCGAAAGCCATTTTCTTGCAAGATACGGTTCTCAAGATCTCCTGTGGGCACTTCATCGCGAGGATTGTGCGCTCCCGTAAGAAGGGCGCGTTCCTGATTAAGTTCGATCCTGTAGTCTGCGGCCTCATTCGCTGGCATGTCGTGAGCTGCGACAGGATTAGCGTCGATCTGCCTCATGCTGTCGAAGAAGAACTTTTGAACGAGACGCTCGGCTTCTATCGGCTGGAGAATAGCAAGCTTGTTGTTCGATGGCCGAGGGATGCGGCGGCTGGTCGCAACAACTCCGCCCGCAGCCGTCTTGCTGCTTTCCGTGTGGAGATAGCGCTCTGCCTCCAATTGCAGCGCCACAACCCGCGAAATAGCCTCTGTGTAATCGCTGGTGTTTGTTGATCGCACAAAATCAGAGCGGCTCTCGCCGTCTTGCAGGTAACGCTTCGGCCATCGTTTCCGAAAATACCAAACGCCGTTTTTCCGCTTTGTCAGCCCGCTTGGTTTTCCCACTTCGCCCATGCCCATGTGTTACATGTTTGTGTTACAGCAAGCAATTCCAAGCAGTTGTTATTGCTCAAAATGCTGGGAAATCAGGGCTTTTGAGGGAAATGGCGGAGACGGAGGGATTCGAACCCTCGATACCCGTAGTAGGTATGGTTCCTTAGCAGGGAACTGGTTTCAGCCACTCACCCACGTCTCCGCTGACGCTGTGCGCGTTTCTGGCTGTGAGCCGCGCGCTATAGTCGCAGCTTTGGTGAGCGGCAAGGGGCGATTGTCATCAGATTTTCCAAATCTGCACCAGCGCTGCGTGCACGCCGCTAGGCAACTTGCCATAGGGGACTTCCTGAGGGTGAGACAGGCCAGCTTCATCCCGATTGCCTTAGAGACTCGTTTCGTCGCGTTTTCGATTCGCCCTGCCGCCGGGTGATTGCCGCAAGGCGCATTTGCGACTCTGTTTGCCATGCACCTGTGCGGCTGGCGCGATGCGAGAGGTATTTACATGCACAAGGACAAGGCCCGGACGATCAATCAAGCCACTGCAGACACTGGCCTTTTGGGCGGTTTGCGCCGAGCGGCCAAAGCGACCGGCGCCACAATTGCCGCTGCGATGCTCGCGCTTGCTCCAGCTGCTGCGCAGGATGTTGAGAGTTTCGATCCTGACGAAGCGTTTGAAAGCGTCGATCAAGCTGCCGCCAATTCCAGCGCGATTGATGCCGACCTTGTCGATCCGGGCCTTCGCGAAGCGCCAGGCACGATAGAGGCCGATGTTCGCGAGGTGAGCGAGCCGGTGCGTGTGCCTTCGCAAACCGGTTTCGATAGCGAATTTGCCGATTATTCGAGCGGATATGACGCGGCCGATGCTGCCGCAACGCAGGCAGGAGAGCCGGTTCCCGAATGGAGCGACCCGCTTCCCGGCGAACAGGTTGCAGGCACTGAGCAGGATCCGCGCACCTATGGTCAGGACGATCTGATCGGCGCTGCCGAAGGGGTTTTTGGCAAAGGCGCGCAAGGGCTTGCCGGTCTGATCGAGGATCTGCTGCGCGATCAGGGCGAGCCCAATGGCTATATCGTGGGCCGCGAAGCAGGCGGCGCATTCATCTTTGGCGCTCGGTATGGATCGGGCACGCTGCATCACAAGATTGAAGGCGAGCGCAAGGTCTATTGGACCGGCCCGTCGCTTGGCTTTGATGCCGGGGCCAATGCCGCCAACACCTTTGTTCTTGTTTACAACCTGTATGACACGCAGGACATCTTCCGCCGCTATCCCGCAGGCGAGGGCCAGGCCTATTTCGTCGGCGGCCTGCACGCGAGCTATATGCGCCGCGGGGATGTTGTCCTGATCCCGATCCGCATGGGCGCGGGTCTGAGGCTGGGCGTCAATGCAGGTTACATGCGTTTTTCTGAGAAGCAGCGCTGGCTGCCCTTCTGAGGTCGTTGAGATCGCCTGCCGACCGGCAAATATGCGGCGGCAGGCGCAAGAATTAAGTAGTCTTCCTAAAGTCGCTTGCGGCCAGCGCCCGGCTGCGTAAAGGCTGTGCGCATGCTCGAACGACTCGAACCCCAATCGCCCGATGCGCTGCTCGCGCTGATCAAGCTCCACGCCGCTGATGAGCGGACCGACAAGGTTGACCTTGGCGTGGGCGTCTATCGCACCGGACAGGGCGGCACCCCTGTCTTCGGCGCGATCAAGGCGGCTGAACGCAATCTGGTCGAAACGCAGGAGTCCAAATCCTATCTTGGCCCGGAAGGCGACATGGGCTTTGTGAACGCGCTGATGCCGTACATTTTCGGTGAAGACGCGACGATGGGCGGACGCATTTCCGGCATGCAGACGCCGGGCGGCACCGGTGCGGTGCGGCTCGCTCTGGCGCTGGCCCAACAGGCCGGGCTGACAAAGCTGCATATGGGCACGCCAAGCTGGCCCAACCACGCACAGATCATCAATGATCTCGGCCTCGCATGGGAAGCCTTCGACCACGCCAATGCAGATGGCACCGCCAATCTTGAAGCCGTGCTTGATGTGATCAACGGGGCGGGGCCGGGTGAGGGCGTTCTGCTCCACGGTTGCTGTCACAACCCGACCGGGATCGATTACACACAGGACCAATGGGAAGCGATTGGCGATGCTCTGGCATCCTCCGGCACGTTCCCGATCATCGACAGCGCTTACCAGGGGCTGGGCCACGGCATGGAAGAAGACGCCGCTGGCATGCGCAGCGTGCTTGCCAAGGTGCCCGAAGCTTTCATCGCTTATAGCTGCGACAAGAACTTTGGCATGTACCGCGACCGGGTGGGCGCGTTCTACATCATGGCCGGCACTGGTCCTGATGGAGCAGCGACGTTGGAAAAGGCTTTCTCCAACGCCAATGCGCTGGCCCGTGCAAGCTGGTCGATGCCGCCTGACCATGGCGCCGCAGCGGTTCGACTGATCCTGCGCGATCCCGAAATGACGCAGCAATGGCTCGACGAACTTGACCAGATGCGCACCCGGATGCGGCAGGTCCGAGACTATCTTGCCAAGGCGGGCACCGCTGGCAGTGTCGATCTGACCCCGCTTGGCACGCAGAACGGCCTGTTCTCGATGCTCCCGGTTACCAAGGAGCAGGTGGTCACGCTGCGCGAAGAGCATGCGATCTACATGGCAGGTTCTGGCCGCATCAATGTCGCTGGGCTGACCATGGACAACATCGACAAGTTTATCGGCGCAATCGCTGACGTCACCGGCTAGGCCGCTTGTATGATCGAGCGTCAGCCTACGCTTGAAGGGCCAAACCTGCTGCTGAGACCGCTCAGGCCGCAGGATTGGGACGCGCTGTTTGCGGTCGCGTCTGATCCGCTGATCTGGGAGGTCCATCCCGCTCACGACCGCTGGAAGCCTGATGTGTTTCGCGCTTTCTTCGACGATGCGCTCGCGAATAAGGGCGCACTCATAGTCATCGACAAGGCAACAGGCACTGTCATCGGGTCCTCTCGCTATCAGGGGCTTGAGCGTGCAAATGGCGGATCGATCGAGATCGGCTGGACCTTTCTTGCCCGGTCGCATTGGGGCGGGATCGCCAATCGCGAAATGAAGCGCCTGTTGATCGGCCATGCGCTTGCCACCCTTGCCGAATGCCGCTTTGCCGTGGGCGAGACCAATCACCGTTCGCGCCGGGCGATGGAGAAGATCGGCGCCCGGTTGTCAGCGCGAAGCGAAGATCGCGGGATGGCGGGCAAACCAAGCGCTCATGTTTTCTACGTCATTGACCGCAATTGCTTTGCAGATGGTCCGCTTGCCGCTGATTAATCCTGCGATCTGGCGCTTTGCCCCCCGCGAGACATGGACCGCCTAAGCCGGGAATTTAAAAACTCTCAATCTGGCGGCGCTTGCCCTCCTTCCCCGGCCACAACAGATCGGCCAGCGAGCCGGGCTGTCAGCCGCAAAAGCGCAGAATTGTCAGGTTTGTGGGCGATATGGCGCAAGGCGCCGCGATGGATCACGGGCCGCCACAAACCGATCATCGTGCGCCATTTCAGCTGCGAAGGTGTGACCTTTCGCCAATCGGCCTTTTCCCGCGATTGCGGCGCTGGCTTTCGCAAGACCCGATCCCAGGCCGCTGCGAAACTTTCAGCGCCTTCTCGCGCTCGCAACCGATACGCGGTCTCGCGGCTCATCCCCACAGCGCGCGCTGCCTTTGCAACCGATCCCGTCTGATACAGCGACGCCAGAAAACCGCATTGCCTGTGAGGTGTCCATCCGTCCTTGCGCGAGCGCAGTTTGACAGGTGTGAAGGCGGGCGGGCGAGCACGCGGATTGCGCCGGTTTGTCTTTCGTTTGGCCATAGCGCCACCAAGCCACAGGCGGGCAGGTGTAGGAAAGGTTTTGCTGGCGCTGCCATGCCGACGCGGTACCCGAGTTAACTAATTTCACGCGGTTCGCCGATCATTTCATGAAGGATTGGATACGCGATTGTGCGTGGAATCGGGCGATCGGCATTCATGGTTAATCGCCTCTCCACCTCAATCCATGACCAAGTTTTAAGCCCAAGCGCGACATCTTTCGGCCCGCGCTCCCATGCGCAGTCAATCAACTGTTCGATGGAACCGCACCAGGAAGGGTCCAACAATGAAAAATCTCGCTTATGCAGCGGCTTCGGCCATCGCGCTTGCTGCCGCTTCACCGGCGCTGGCTCAGGCCAATGTCGATATCGACCAGACCGGCACGAACCATTCTGTCACGGTCGATCAGATCGAAGACGTCCTTAACTCAATCAGCATCACCCAGGCCGGTGACGGCCAGATTGCAACTGTTGGCCAACGCGCACCGGGTGTCGGGAACACCGTGGTTACGCTTCAGGGCGACATTGGCGGTGTCGGCGGAAACGATGTGCGCGTGATCCAGGAAGGGTCTGACAACCTTGCAGCTGTCGGCCAGAACTCGAGCACCAATATCGCAACCGGTGTTCAGCGCGGCGACACCAACATGGTGTTCATCGACCAGGGCCTTAATGGCGGCTCGGGCGCGGGCGGCAGCGGCAACAACGCGCTGTTCGTGCAGGAAGGCACCGGCAACACCGCAACCATCAACCAAAACCTCAATTCTGGCGGCGGCGGCAATGATGCCGATGTCTACCAGTTCAGCGACGACAACACTGTCACGATCACTCAGGAAGATCTGACCAACGTCGTGTTTGTTGTTCAGGGTGATATTGCAGGCGCTGGCGCTAACATTGCAACGGCAACGCAAAGCGGTTCGGGCAACACGATGGCGATCGGCCAGAACGGCACCGGCAACGAAGCGGTTGGCAACCAGCAGGGCAACAACAATCGCCTTTTCATCGATCAGGGCTTCAACAATGGCACCGGGCTCGATGGCGACAACAATTACGCCGAAGGCAATCAGATCGGCAACAACAACTCGCTCACGCTCAATCAGAACCTGACCACCGCAGGCAGCGGCAACTCGATCATCGTCAACCAGCTTGGTGACGGGTTCGACCTGACGATTGATCAGGAAGGTTCAGGCCACGTGATGGAAATCACCCAGTCATAATCGGCTGGTACACAATGCGCGGCTCGGCTGGCACCTGCACCCGCCAGCGACAGCCGTGAACAGGGGCGCAAGAACATGGGTGTTCTTGCGCCCCCTTTTCTTGACATGCCTGCACTCTCGGTTCGTCGCATTGCGGTCACGCGCCGACCGCGCAATTCCGGGCGGCTCTTGTGTGTTCATCTGAGTGACAGCTAGGGGGAAACACGGCACGAATTCGTAGCCGTGCGAGGGCCTGCAAAGGTGCCTTCGCGATTGATAACCACATTTAAGAAGGGGGCTCTTGCAAGCCGAAGGTACGTTGTAAGGCAAGGGATATCTGCGACAGGGGCAGGTGAACCGTATGAATTGCCAGGGATTGTATCACGGTCAAATCCGCTTGAAGGAGCTAAGAACATGAAAGTCGCAACCACATATTCAAAGCCGCTCGCAGCATTGGCGCTCGTCGCGCTGTCGCTGCCGGGTGCCGCTTACGCACAGGACATCGCGTCCGAAGGCGAAGTGCTCACCACAGTTTACGCACCAGACGTGCCGCCGCTGGCGCAGATGTCGGAAGGGCCCGAGATCGAGGGCTTTATCTCTGCGCGCCGGGGCAACCGCGTTCAGGTGACCAGCGCGAACGGGATCAGCACGGTCGTGACCGTGACCGATGAAACCACGATCAAGGCGCGCGGCGGCTTTCTTGGGCTTGGGCGCGAGACGCTGGGCGTTGATGCGCTGCTCAACGGGCTTCCGGTCAAGGTTGCCACGCGCCAGTGGGATGGCGGGCTTGTGGCTGCCGATGTGCGGTTTTCGGGCCGCGATCTGGAAACCGCTGAGATGATCCGTTCAGGCACCAATCAGCGCTTTGCCGCGAACGAACTCGCGATTGAGGAAAACACGGTCGGGATTGAACAGAATGCCGCTGCGACAGAGGCGCTGCGCGGACGGTTTGGCGATATCGACCAATACAACATCAAATCGACCACCAATGTCTATTTCGACACGGGCCGGCACAATCTCTCGCCGCGCGCGCGGACCGAATTGTGCGGCGCTGCTGCGCAGGCAGAAGCGATCGACAACGCGCTGCTTCTGGTGGTTGGCTACACCGATTCCACCGGCAGCCAGGAAGTGAACCAGGCCTTGAGCGAACGCCGCGCTGGCAGCGTGGTCAACTATCTTCAGCAGCAATGCGGCTGGAAGCCGTGGCGCATGCTCTCGCCCACCGGCATGGCTGAGGCCGATCCTGCGGCAGACAATTCGACCGAATATGGCAAGTCGCAGAACCGCCGCGTTGCGGTCAACGTGCTGGTTTCCAAGAGCGTTGACGGCATTGGCGAGGAACGCACGGTGCGCCGCTGACCCGTATTTTGCCGACGAATCGATAGGGAAAGGGCGCCTCGCAAGGGCGCCCTTTTCTTTTTCGTCTACCGTAAGATTGTCCGGTGCTGAGACGCCTTCGATTTGGCCTCTGCACACTATTCCCTAGGTATGGCTAACGTGTTAATTAACCCTCGCTTATTCGGGGGAGGGCAAACCCCTGATTCGAATACGGCCGTGAAGCGCTCTTTTATCGGGTGCACGGCCCCGGGGGGAAATTGATGAAAAACATGTTCCGCAATGGTGCGTCGATTGCTGCAATGGGTGCCGCTTCGCTGGCACTTGGCTCGCCTGCTTTCGCGCAGAGCAATGACAGCACAGTCACGCAATCTGGCGAAGACAACGAAGTCACAGTGCTGCAGGACGGTTCGGGCAACACCTCGACAATCACTCAGGACGGCACTTTGCGCCCTGCCTCAAGCGCTGACGGTGTTTCCAACCGCGCGACCGTACGCCAGCGCGGTGATGGCGGGATTTCCGAAGTTGACCAGACGGGCGACAACGGGACTTTTGTTGCGCAGACAGCGACCAGCCAGGACGTGCTTTCGACCGTAATTCAGGAAAACGCAGGCGGTGGCGGCATCAACGTTGCCAATGTCATTCAGCGCGGCCTTGGCGGCGGCGAGGGTTCGCTGACGGGTTCTATTGTTGAGCAGACAGGTAATATTGGCCGCGTGCGGGTGCGCCAGGAAGTCGACACCGTCGATGCGGACAGTGTCATCACGCAAGCGGGCATTCGCGAATTTGCCGAAGTCTTCCAGATTGAAGGTGAAACGCTGTCAGGGATCGATCAGAACGGCGACACTCTCGTCGCGGAAGTCGGTCAGCAGGGTAATGCACTCTCGATCATCTTCCAGGCCGGGGACACGAACTCGGTCGGGGTTTCGCAGAACGGCGATGGCAACTTCTCGTTCGTCGATCAGTCAGGCAATGACAACACGATCGGCGTCCCCAGCTATGACAATGCCAGCTTCAGCGGCGGGCCCATTGAAATCGGCGTCTCGCAGGATGGCGAACTCAACGAATCCTTCATCACGCAAAGCGGTGCGAACAACGATATCGAGGTCGGGCAGGACGGTGACGACAATTTCTCCGACATCGACCAATCAGGCGACACATCGACCGTTGCCATCACACAGGACGGCGCGCTGGGCTTCAACACATCCGAAGTGATCCAGACAGCTGACAACAGCTCGGTCACGGTCGATCAGACCCGCGATGTGCTGGCTCCTACCGCGGTGTTTGATGACAATTTCAGCTTGGTCGATCAGGCAGGCGACCAGCAATCGGTCATCGTCGATCAGACCGGTGATGAACACACCTCGGAAATCTTCCAGACCGCCAGCCTGAACTTTGCCGATGTTACGCAGGAAGATCACACCAACACATCGAACATCTTCCAGGATGGCACGAATGGTTTTGTGTTTGTTGACCAGATCGGCAACCTCAACACCTCAACCGTGACGCAGGAAACCGGTGGTTCGCTGAACTTTGCCGACGTTGATCAGGACGGCGATGAAGGTGAATCCGACATCACGCAGCTTGGTGCAAGCAACCGGGCGGTGCTCGAACAGGCCGGTCTGCAGAACATCTCTGATATTCTGCAAGACGGGACATCGAACATTGCGAATGTGGGTCAGGGCGGCACTGGCGACTATTCAATGGTCGATCAGTCCGGCACCGCCAACTCGGCGATGGTGTTCCAGAACACCCCCTGATCGGCAGGAAATTCACGAAACACGAGAGGGGCCGTGCCGAAATGGTGCGGCCCTTTTCTTGTCGCTGGTGACCGATTGCACCAAAGTGGATTTTTCTCGATCATCGTAAAGTGATATTTAACCAAGGGAATCGGGGGCGAGGTCGCCTCCCTTTCTGCAAGGTCGTGCGAATATGGATTGCGCGCGCAGGTGACGGGGGAAGATATGAAGAACCTATTTCGCACTACAGCGTCGATCACCGCAATTGGGGTAGCCTCGCTGGCGCTGGCCTCTCCGGCTTTCGCGCAGAGCAATGACAGCACGGTCACCCAAACCGGCGAAGACAACGAAGCCAATGTCACACAGGCGGGTTCGGACAATTCCTCCACCATCACGCAGGACGGCACCTTGCGTCCTGCGGCAAGCGCGGATGGTGTTTCCAACCGCGCGACCGTGGGCCAACGCGGCACGGGCGGTATTTCCGAAGTCGATCAGACCGGCGATAACGGCGCCTTTGTCACGCAGGCAACGACCAGCCAGGACGTGCTTTCGACCATCATCCAGGAAAACGCTGGCGGCGGGGCAATCAACGTTGCAAGCGCGATCCAACGCGGTCTTGGCGGCGGAGAGGGTTCTCTCACTGGCTCCATTATCGAGCAGACGGGCAACGCAGGGCGTGCGCGGGTCCGGCAGGAAGTGGGCACAGTGGATGCCGATAGCGTCCTTACCCAATCCGGTCTTCGCGAGTTTGCCGAAGTCTTCCAGATTGAAGGCGCAGCTTTGTCTGGTGTCGATCAGTCCGGCACGGATCTCCTGGCCGAAGTCTATCAGTCTGGCGACAACCTGTCGGTCATCTTTCAATCGGGTGCGGACAACTCAATCGGCGTGCGTCAGGATGGCGAAGGGAATTTCTCCGGCATCACCCAAGGCGGATCAGACAACACGATCGGCACGCCTGCCTATGACAACGCTGCGCTGGGCACCGGCGATGCCGAATTGGGCGTGTTCCAGCTTGGGGATTTCAACGAATCGCAAATTCTGCAGACCGGCACCAATGGCGACATCGACGTTGTGCAAGACGGCGACGATAACCTGTCCGATATTGAACAGTCAGGTAATATGTCCACTATCGAAGTGACGCAGGACGGGGCCGAAGGGTTCAACACGGCGGTGGTAACGCAAACCGCTGACACGTCATCAGTGACCATCAATCAGACCCGCGACGCCTTGGCGCCGGTGCCCAATTTTGAGGACAATTTTGCGCTCGTCGATCAGGCCGGTGTCGATCAGAGCGCGATTGTTGACCAAACCGGCGATGAGCAGACCTCGCGCATCTTCCAGTCGGGCAGCGAGAATGCAGCGGACGTTTTGCAGACTATGTTCGCCAACACTTCGCGGGTTGAACAGACCGGTTCTGAAGGTGTGGCAGACATCAACCAGAATGGCACGAATTCGGTGTCGCGGCTGGTTCAAAGCGGGGCTGACAATTTCGCTCAGGTCAACCAGACCGGCGATGATCAACGTTCGGTTATCGATCAAAGCTCACCCGATGATGGCGATGCGCTGACTGTTTCACGCGTGATCGTTACCCAGGAAGGCGGATCGGGCAACCGTTCGAACGTGCTGCAAAGCGCTTCGCGGATTGCGCCTGATAGCCCAGGCTTTACCTCACCGGTTTTCTTAGGGTTGCAGGGATCACCCGGCGCGCGGGTGGCCCAAAACGGCAATGACAATGTCGCCAATGTCGATCAGATCGGCTTTGCAGCGCTCGGGTTCTATAGTCAGCTCGGCGACCGCAACCGCATTGTCGGCTTGCAGTCGGGCACCAACACGATCGCCTCGGGCTTCCAACTTGGCGATGACAACACGGTGCGCTTGACGCAAGCCCCCACAGTCGGCGACCCTGCCGGGCGCAGCACCATTCGCTATGATCAGCGCGATGACCGCAACCTTACGGTTTTGACGCAGGACGGAATTGCGACCGCGCAAGACACGCTGTCTATCACCACCAGACAGCGCGGAAATGACAATATCTTGCGCGGCACCCAATCAGGCACTGACGACGTCGCCTTTGTTACGCAAATCGGTAATCGGAACTTCTCGCGCTTCACTCAGAATGCGGGCGGCGTTGAGAATGAAATCGACATCAACCAGGACGGCAATGACGGCACGTCGCGTGTCATCCAGACGGGTGAGTTGAACTTTGCACGGCATGATGACGATGGAATCTTCAACGAATCCATCATCCGTCAGACCGGTGATATGAACTTCGCCCGCGTCAATCAGGATGCGACCGATAACTTCAGCAGTGTCGTTCAAAACGGCATCAGCAACTCAGCAACGGTCAACCAGAACGTTCCCTGATTGCAGGACGGTTCAACGGGTTTGAGCCAGCCCCTGCATCCGTTTGAGATAGCGCGCGAGCACGTCGATCTCGAGATTGACCTCATCGCCTTCGGCAAGGCCTCCCAGCGTGGTGACCTCGGCGGTGTGCGGGATGATGTTGAGCAGGAAATCGCATGTGCCATCGGAACGGTCGCGCACATCGTTGACGGTCAGCGACACGCCATTGACCGTGATCGAACCCTTCTCCGCAATGAAGGGGGCCATTTCTGCCCGCGCGCGGATGGCAACGCGCCAGCTGTCGCCGACGGCCTCGGCCTTGACCACTTCGCCGACGGAATCGACATGGCCGGTGACAATGTGACCGCCCAGTTCATCGCCCACGCGCAAGGACGGCTCGATATTGATCGCGGCGCCTTCAGCCCACATGCCAGAGCGGGTGCGGCTCACCGTTTCGCCGGACACATCAACATCAAACCACGCATCGCCCGCGCTTCCGCCGCGCTCAACCACGGTCAGGCACACGCCCGAACAGCAAATCGAGGCGCCAATGTCGATCCGCGCGGGATCAAGCGGGGCCGCGATCCGCAGGCGCAGATCGCCGCGCTGGTCTGCGCTGGTGATCGTGCCGATGGCAGTGACAATTCCGGTGAACATTCGCGTCTCCTCAAACGGGCCTAACGCGTGCGCAAATAGGCGGTGAATTCGTCGCTGCCAAGCTGGCGTCGTTCAGACAATTGCCAGCGGCCATGCGCATCGCCAAGCGCGCCAAGCCCGATATCGCCAAGCGCAGGCAGGCCGCCGCCAATCACGATCGGCGCGCGGTACAGGTGGATCTCATCGACAAGGTCCTCAGCCAGAAAGCTCGCCGCAGCGCCAGCGCCGCCTTCGACATAAAGGTATTGCACGCCTTCCAACTCGCTAATCTGGTCGGGCCGGTTGATGACCGAAACATCATCCGGGGCAATTCCGCGGGTGAGAAGGACGCGCTGCGGGCTGCGCGCTTTGAGGCCGGGCAAACGCACATCGAGCCGGGGCCGGTCCGCCCGCCATGTCGCGCCGCCAACCAGAATGGCATCATTGCGGGCACGCTGGGCATGAACATGCGCGCGCGCTGCATCGCCAGTGATCCACTGGCTTGTCCCGTCGCTAAGCGCAATGCACCCATCAAGGCTCATCGCGAGCTTCAAGGTCACATAGGGCCGGTTATGGTCAGCCCGCGCCAGATATCCGGCAAGGCTGGCGCGCGAGGCGGCATCGCTGAGCACTTTGACCGCGATCCCGGCGCGCTCGATCCGCTTGATCCCAAGGCCTGCCGTGCGCGGATCAGGATCAAGCTGGCCGATCACGACGCGCGAGGGGCGCGCATTGATGACAAGATCGGTGCAGGCTGGCCCGCGCTGCGACACATGCGCGCACGGTTCCAGCGTGACGTACAGCGCAGCACCCTTGGCGCCGCCTGCTTCAAGCCCGGCCAAAGCCAGCGCCTCTGCATGCGGGCGTCCACCGGCTTGCGTCCACCCTCTTGCGGCAACCCGGCCATCGCGCACCAGCAGCGCGGCAACGCCGGGATTGGGGCAAGAGGCAGGCCGCGCGCGAGTGGCAAGCCGCGCGGTCGCCGCCATCCAATCGCTATCGCTTGCGGGGTGAGCCACTATGGCGCTGAGCTTTCATTGCTGTCGCCCGGCGCATCGCTGTTCGCGGCGGTTTCTTCACCGCTTGCGGTGCGGCCCATCAGCGCATCTTGCTGAGCCTGGCGTTCTGCCGCTTCGGCCGCGCGGGTTTCCTGACCCCTGCGATCGATCTCTTCAACGTCCATGCCGGCCACTGCGCCCAGCGCCTTGTACAGATCGCGTTTGCGCTGTTCGAGCTGTTCACGCTGTGCCTCGCGCAGGTCCTTCACCTCTTGGTTGGCAAGGTTGGAGGCCGCGATTTCCTCATCGCTGCGATTAGGCTCGAACGAGGTGATATACGTGATCTGCGGGCGTTCCGGCGTCTTGTAATTGCGCTCGCCTGCAAGGAAGAAAATCAGGATCCCGATCGGGATCGAAGAGGCAAGCAGGATCGGCCAGCGATAGGGGTTCGGCTTTCTGAACTCGTTCCAGAAGTCGAGAATGCCCGGCTTGGGATTGAAGCGTGAATTGGCAAGAAAGCCCATAATGGGTGAAGATATAGGGCTTCGTTGGCGGGAGCGCCAGAGGCGCAATGGCCGCTTGCCGAGGCTTTACGGGTATTCGACGGAAATCGGCACGCGCCCTCGCAGATTGCCGCTGGCATTGGTTTCCGCCTCGATCAGCAAGGTCGCTGAGAACCGGAATACAAGCTGCCCATCAACATCAAGCCGCGGAAAGCCATCAAGGTCAGTCACAAAATCGCGCAGCCGCGCGGTGCCGCCATTGGGATCGCGCATGGCAATCTCTCCGGGCAGGCTGATGACGACCTCCTCAAACGGAGCGCCGGTGACAATCGCACGGCCCGTGATCGGCATACCGCCCAGATCATCGACATCACCGATCAGTGTCTTGCGACCGGTTTCAAGATCAAGCAGCACCCGCGCTTCGCCCTGACCCAAAAGGACCACGCGGCCAAAGTCGATATCGCTTTCGATAACGATGCTGACCCGTTGGCAGTTGCGATTGCGGTTGCCATTGCCATTGCCGTTCTGATTGCCATTGCCGCGGCAACCGGGCGGCAGGTCGCAATTGGGACAATTGCCCTGTGCACGCAGTTCACCGCCCGTGCTGACAAGCGCAGACAGGGTCAGGCCGAAAGCGGCAAGGAGGCTCAAAAACCTAAAGGCGAATGCCCCAAACATGACCGCAATTTAACCGGGTAGGGTTAACGAAAAACTACGTGTTGGCCGGGAGGGGCGCGCAAACCATGGCTTGGCTGATTAATCAGCGGCTTAGCCGAAACTGGCATACAGGCTGCGGCCGTTTTCCTTCAGCCAGGCATCAGCGTGTGTGATGTCGCCTTCATAGATCCCGCCAAGCAGCGCGTGGAATGCCGGGCTGTGGTCGAAATGGACGAGATGCGCGACTTCGTGGGCAACAACCGAGCGGCGCACAAAGTCGGGCGCCTGCACCAGCCGCCAGTTGATCCGGATGCGTTTCTTGTCCGAACAACTGCCCCAGCGTTTCTGCGCGCGCGACAGGGCCACGGGCACAGGCCCCAGGGATGCAGCGCCGGTGTAATCGTGCATGTCACGCTCAAACAGCGCCAGCGCCTCGCGCTCAAGCCAGCGTTTCAACCGCCCCTCCAGCCCATCGCGAGGCCCGCCAAGCTGCACTTTGCCTTCCGCAAGGGCAGGGAGGCGCGGGGCTTTCTCTTCCCATGCAATCGCGATTTCGTCTCCGCGATAGAGGATCGCGCTGCCGGGGCCGGGAACTTCGCGCCTTGGCACACGGGCATATTGTTCAGCGAGCCAATCGCGGCGGGTGTGCGCAAAGGCAATCGCTTCAGCAGACCTCGCCCATTGCGGCAGAG
Source organism: uncultured Porphyrobacter sp. (assembly GCA_964443505.1). Lineage (GTDB taxonomy): Bacteria > Pseudomonadota > Alphaproteobacteria > Sphingomonadales > Sphingomonadaceae > Erythrobacter. The sequence goes on from CAYUCZ010000003.1 coordinate 112,792, forward strand.
TGATGCGCACTTCGCTGCCATCGGGAGCAAGTCTGAGTGTCAGGCGCTTGGCAGTGGGATGACGGCGCAGGGCAATCGGCACAATATCGCCGCCCAGATCAATCTCGGGCTCTATCGGAACGCGTTTGAGCCAATCGATCACTCGCGTTCCTCCTCGAATGCAAAGCCCACGGTCGCGGTGTTCTTGGGCGGGCCCCATTCGACGATGTGATGTTCAAGCGGGCCAGCTTCATCCTCGCTAATCACGCGGCCTGCGACCGAAACCCCTGCGCGCACCACAGCCTCGCGGTCGCCGCTGATGAGATAGTGCCAATCAGGCAGCTTGCGTCCTGCTGCCCGGCGGCGATAGGCGCAGGTCGTTGGCAGCCACGGCACGTCCTCGACAATCGCGAGCGTCAGGCGCAGGCAATCCGGCACAAAGGCCTTGCGGTTCTTGTAATCGCGGCACTGGGCGGTGCTGCAATCGAGCAATTTGCACGCGACATTGGTGTCTTCGATTGCGCCGGTATCAGCGTCTTCGATCTTGTGCAGGCAACACCTGCCACAGCCATCGCACAGGGCCTCCCACTCGGCGCGGTTGAGCTCAGCCAGGGGCAGCTCCCAAAAGGCCTCGCGAACGCTCACGTCACCCACTTGCCCAGTTCTTCAGCGATCGCATCGGCGCCAAGATCGGTCGGCAACAGCGCAATCGGTTCCCCCTGCGGGCCAAACAACAGCACTGCGCGCGAATGATCCATCAGATAGTTTTCCTGTGATGGGCCATCGATCTTGCTGTAAAAGACGCCAAAGGTCTTGGCCGCATCGGCGATCTGTTCGGGCGTACCGGTCAGCCCGATAAGATCATCGGAAAAGGCCTTGGTGAACTCTTCGACCACTTCGGGCGTGTCGCGTTCGGGGTCGACGGAGATGAAGATCGGCTGCACCTGTGCTGCAAGATCAGGCGCGCTGTCGGCAAACTGGCCAAGCCCCTGGATCGTGCGCTGAACGTCAGTGGGGCAGATGTCGGGGCAAAAGGCATAGCCGAAATAGACGATGCGATACTGGCCTTCGAAATCAGCCCATCGCACCGGATCGCCGCTGGTGTTGCTGAGGTCAAACTCGCCGCCAATGGCTGCACCCTGAAGCGGGGGTTCAATCGGTGCGGCGGGTGCGCCGCCGCATGCGGCAAGAGCCAGCGCGATCGGAAGGGCAAGCGTGAGCGAGAATGCGCGGCGGGGCGATTTTGCGCGAGAGGACTTTGCGAGGGTGTTCATGGTCTGCTAATTGCACTCAATCAAGGGGGACAAACAAGGGCGATCTGACGCGTCTTTTGGGGGATCCTCTTGTGGTCTCTCACTTAAGGAATATCTGACAGGAAACGCGAGAGGTTCAAAGCGTGGGTTTTATGGTTTTGCGCAAATTAGGATTAAACGCCCGGATTGCCAGTGTGCTGGTTGCAAGCTTGCTTGCCTTTGCCGCGCTTCAGCCAGCCGTAGCGCAGCTTACATCCCAGGGATATCAGTTCCTCGAAGCGGTGAAAGATCGTGACGGCGACAAGGCAACCGAAATGCTCAACACGCCGGGCACGCAGGTGGTCAACACGCGCGATATCACCACTGGCGAAACGGGCCTTCATCTGGTTGTCGCCCGGCGCGATACGCTGTGGGTGAAATTCCTGCTGCAACGCGGGGCCAATCCCAATATTCGCGACAATAAGGGCATCACCCCGCTCCAGGTTGCAACGCGGCTGGGCTTTATCGACGGGGCCGAAGAGCTGCTGAAAAAGGGCGCGATGGTCGATGCGGCAGATAGCCAGGGTGAAACCCCGCTGATGTCTGCTGTGCACCAACGCGATGTTGGCCTTGTCCGACGGCTGCTTGCTGAAGGGGCAGACCCTGATCGCAATGACAATTCGGGACGTTCGGCTCGCGATTATCTGGAGCTGATGACCGGGAACACCTTGATGCTCCGCGAGTTTGAAGCTGCAGATGCAGAGCGCGCAAAAAGCCCGCAGCAAGAACAATACGGTCCTTCCTTCTAACCAAGGCGTTTCGATCATGGCTGATGCCGCCCCTGACTTTGCCGATATGACGCTGGATGAGCTGCGGATCGCGCTTGCGCCCGATATCGCGGCCTCGGCGATTTTTGACGGCTGGAACGAAACTGCTCTGGTCGCCGCAGCAGAGATGGCAGGCGTTGATGTTGACGTTGCAAAGCTCGCTTTCCCGAGTGGCGCGTCACAATCGATGGACATGATCGATGCGTGGATCGCCAATGTCGATGCGGCGATGGAGGCCGAATGGCCCGAAAAACGCCTCGCCGAACTGAAAATCCGCGAACGCATCAGCACGCTGGTCACGTTCCGATTGGAAGCGGTCGAGCATATTGACGAAGCGGTGCGCCGCGCGATGACGATCATGGCCATGCCGCACAATGCGCCGCGCGCGATGAAGCTGGGCTGGCGATCTGCGGATATCATGTGGCGGCTCGCCGGAGACACGGCGACCGATTACAACCACTATACCAAGCGCGCGATCCTTGCCGGGATCTATTCGGCAACGCTGGCTGTCTTCGTCAATGACGACAGCGAAGGTAAAGAAAAGACGCGCGAATTCCTTGCTCGCCGGATTGAAGGCGTGATGAAGTTCGAAAAGGCCAAGGCGCAATTGCTCAACAAGGACGTTGAACTGCCCAGCCTCACGCGCTTCCTTGGCCGGCTGCGTTACCCAAGCCGGTAAATCCGTTCATTTCGGAAGTGGAAAACGACAAGGGCGAATAGCCCTTGGCGCTGCGCTCGCCTATTACAGTTGAGAGAATCGCGGGCCCTTGCCGCTCGCGCGCAGTTCACACGGGAAGGAATATTCGATGGCGGGTTCGCTCAACAAGGTCATGCTGATCGGCAATCTGGGGGCAGACCCTGAGATTCGCAGCTTTCAGAACGGCGGGCGCGTGTGCAATCTGCGCATTGCCACGTCCGAAACCTGGAAGGATCGCAACACCGGTGAACGTCAGGAACGCACCGAATGGCACACAGTTGCAATCTTTTCCGAAGGGCTTGTGAATGTTGCTGAGAATTATCTGAAGAAGGGCTCAAAGGTCTTTATCGAAGGGCAGCTTCAGACCCGCAAATGGCAGGACCAGAACGGCCAGGATCGCTATTCAACCGAGATTGTGCTGCGCGGCTTTAATGGCACGCTGACCATGCTCGATGGTCGCGGCGAAGGCGGCGGCGGCGGTGGCGGCTTTGGTGGCGGCGGTCGTTCAGGCGGCGGCGGCTATGGCGGTGGTCAGGGCGGCGGTCAGGGCGGCGGCTGGAACCAGGGCGGCGGCGGATCAGGCGGCGGTCAGGGCGGCGGCGCTGGCGGCGGCTATGATGATCTCGACGATGATATCCCGTTTTGATTAAGGCCGTTCGGGATCAAAACGAAAGTTCTTGTCACCGTGTGAGAATTGGGGGTCGCAGCCTTGTCCTTTCTGATAGCCTTATTCAGCGCTTTGGGCGCAGCCACTCCCTCAGTGCAGGTGGTGGCACCACCTGCGCGCACGCCTGCGGTCCCTCATCTTGCGAAGTGGGTCCCGGGCGACATCAGCTGCGATAATGGACGCACACTTTCCTCTGACACGATCAACCCGGCAATCCCGTTTCGATTGAGGAATGCCGGTCGTCCGACAGACCCGGTTACTTATGAGTTCACCTTGGGCAGCGAAGCGCGAGCGCTTTCGATCCGGATGGTGAATGATCAAAGTCGCAGGCGCCGGATTTCTGACCTGCCGCCTGCGATTGCAGGCAGCCAGTTTCCGGCATTCTCCCAGAATGCGCAATGCCGTGTCACGTTCGAATACGAAACGACCCCGCTTGGCCAGGTCAGTCTTGAAGATTTCATGCGTCTGCGCGCGTACAATCGCAATGCCCGCATCCCTTCGGAAGAATGGGCCCGATTTGCGCCCGGCAATTGCCTCGACAAACCATCGCAGCGCCCGCTTCTGGTCGCCTTTCCCGACTTTCGCGAGATCGCCAAATCACCCGGGCGGCGCGACTGGGTTTTCATGACCTATTCGACCGATGAAACCGGCAGGCCTGTTGACCTTTCCATCGTCGGCAGCAGCGGCAATAGCGAGCTGAACAAAGCCGGTCTGGCCGCGCTTGAAAAATCGCGCTGGACGCAGCCCAATCGCGAAGGATGCTTTCGCTATTTCTATACCGGCAACGGCGTAATCGAAGCCCCGGAAAAGCAAGAGATTGAAACATACGGGACGTTTCCCGAGGCCTGCGATGCCGACGACAAATGGGCTAGAGAACCTGTCTTGAGGTATCCGTCTGCCTATCAAAGGCGCGCTGTCGAGGGTTGGGCTGTGCTTCGCTACGATGTCGCGCCATGGGGCGAGATTGGCAATGTCGAGGTTATCGACGCCCAGCCAACTGAAGAGATGGGCCGGCAGGCCATCACCGTTCTTACCAGCGCACAGTTCAAACCGCTTGAGGCGGGTCTTACCGGATGTATCGAACGGGTGATCTTCCGCCTCCCGGAGGAAGGGGCTTCAAACTCTGGCGGGGATGCTGAGGCGCAAGGTTAACCGCTCGGCGGTCAGCTTTTGGTTAGCCCTTTGAGCATTTCTGCCAGCGGACCTTCCTGTTCGCCTTCTTGCGTGATGCCAGCACGCTTTCTGGCTTCATCGGCCTGTGGCCCTTCGGCGTAGGGATCGATCGCAAGGCCGAGCGTTTGCGCAACCGCTTCGCCAAGGTCGAATGCCTCGCCCGAAAATTCGATCTCGTCGCAATCATCCGCTTCGAGCTCGACTTCGATCTCGCCGTCTTCATCGCTCGCCGGATCAAGCGTGCCCGCCTCGATAAAGCGCAGGTCAAGCTGTTCCTCAATTGTCGCGGGGAAATCCTCACCCGAAATGGCGCAGGTCTGGCGAATTGCGGCCGTAAGCGTGCCTGTCGCCCGGATCGCCGTCACGCGCTGTTCAAGCGCAATATCTGCCCGCAAAGTATCGATACCCGGCAGGCCAAATCGCTCGGCGAGCGCGGCGCGCTCTGCGGCATCGGCTTCAATGACGACCGGCTCTGCAGGCAGGCCCTTTACCTTGATGGCACGCGCCAGCTCGGATTGATGCGGCGCGCTTACCATGTGCCCTTGGCCTTCAGTATGTCCTTGTCATCGACCGCATCAAGCCGCTGGGCCAGATCGATCAGCTTGTCCGCAACCTTGGCAGCGCTCGCCTGTTCATCTGCGCCTTCGCGGAAAGTGACATTGCGTGCGATCGCGCTGGTGAGCGTGTCCCTGTCGCGCGCAGCCATCGGGCCGCGATACGCGCCCAGCCTGCCGCCAAGCACGCTCATCAGTTTGCCCACGCGTTTACCCACCACGACATCATTGACGCCAAATTCGCGCAGCTGCCCATCCATATCCTCAACAAACAGCTCAGCCAGAAGCGCGCTTTCCGAACGCATCTCGCTCGCCTCAACGCGCACCATCACCGCGCACAGCACCGCCGTGATCAGATCAAACCGGCCGCCCACCGTATCGGCGACGTCGCAATCGGAATAATAGGAAGGTTCGCGCGCAAGCTCGACAACGCGGTGCCACAGCGGGCGCACTTCTTCACGAGGGTCAGGGCCAGTGCCCAGCAGGCGGGAAAGAAACGACATCATACCCTCTTTACGAAGCACGCCGCGAACCGGTTTCGCGTCCGCGCATTCAGCGGCAATTCACTCAGGCAAGGCCAGCGCAGGGATGAAAGGCTCTGTGCGGCACTGTTGACCAATAACGTTGCCCAGTAACATTGTCCTGCAACATTGCATGGCCTTGCGACACGCCGTAAGGCCTGATGCACGATATAGGTCGCGGGCCACTCGCGGCAAGAGACGGTTAGAGAACGGGATTAAGCGATAACAATGCTAGGCAAGGCTTCGGGAACGGCTCGGACACACACAAGCATGATGAAAGTCGCAGCTTTGGGCTGCGCGCTGCTGGCGCTTGGCGCGTGTTCCTCAATCCGCGAATCGCGCGGCTTTGTGAATGACGCGGTGCTGGTCGGCTCGGTCCAGCCCGGCATCGACAATCGCCGTTCGGTCGAAGGCATGCTGGGGCGTCCGACTTTTGAAAGCCAGTATGGCGAGAACACCTGGTATTATATTTCCAGCGTGACCGGTCGCCGTCCGTTCGTACGCCCGCGCATTCGCAATCACGCGGTCATGGCCATCCAGTTTGATGACGCTGGCAATGTCAAAAGCATTGAACGCAGCGGCATTGACGAAGTTGTCTTCCTTCAGCCCGATGGCGACAAGACGCCCACGCTTGGCCGCGAGCGGACCTTCCTTGAAGATCTGTTCGGCAATATCGGTCAGGTCGGCGGCATTGGCGCACCGGGCGGCGGCGGACCGGGCGGCCCATAAGCGTCAATCTTGACGCGGCTACTCAAGCGCCCATATCGCTGAGCATGAGCGACAATGCAGGCAGCCACGGCCTTACCCAGTGGCACGGCACCACCATCATCGGCGTCAAACGCGGCGGCAAAACCGTTATTGCCGGCGATGGTCAGGTCTCCATGGGCAATACGGTGATGAAGCCCAATGCGCGCAAGGTCCGCAGGATTGGCGAGGGCGAGAAGGTCGTCGCCGGTTTTGCAGGTGCGACCGCCGATGCCTTCACGCTGTTCGAGCGGCTTGAGAAAAAGCTTGAACAATATTCCGGCCAATTGCTGCGCGCGGCGGTTGAACTTGCGAAGGACTGGCGCACTGACAAATATCTGCGCAATCTCGAAGCGCTGATGATCGTTGCGGACGAAGAAAGCCTTCTGGTCCTGACCGGCAATGGCGATGTGCTGGAGCCCGAAGGCGGGATCGCTGCGATCGGATCAGGCGGCAATTATGCGCTTGCTGCGGCCCGCGCGCTTGCCGATTATGAAGAGGATGCAGAACAGATCGCGCGCAAGGCCATGGCAGTGGCCGCGGATATCTGTGTCTTCACCAACGGTAATCTGACAGTCGAAACGCTCTGACGCGAAGCCCTTGGCCAAGGCGCGTGATCTGTTCGGGGACAGCGATATGGTGGCAGTGCGCGGGCAGCTTGCGATCCTTATGCCTCAGCCGGAGCTGCGCCATGCCTATGTCGGGCGAGCGGGCTATATGTTTCCGCGTCCTGATGGCGTGGTGCTGGGCGGCACATTCGAGCGCGGTCAGGAAATCGCCGAGCCTGAGCCAGAGGCGATCTCGCGAATCCTCGCCAATCACGAAAGCTTCAACGCGCAGCTCGCCTGCCGCGCCTAACCCCTTGCGCAGATCGATCCGCGCCCCCAAATCGGCGCGCAATGACAGACAATCTTACTCCCAAGGCGATCGTCGCCGCGCTCGATGAACACATTATCGGTCAAAAGGATGCCAAGCGCGCGGTCGCGGTGGCGCTGCGCAACCGTTGGCGTCGCCAGCGGCTGGGCCCGGATCTGCGCGATGAGGTCACGCCTAAGAACATCCTGATGATCGGCCCAACCGGCTGCGGCAAGACCGAAATCAGCCGCCGTCTGGCAAAGCTTGCCGAGGCTCCGTTCGTAAAGGTCGAGGCGACCAAGTTCACCGAGGTCGGCTATGTCGGGCGCGACGTTGAACAGATCGCCCGCGACCTTGTCGAAGAAGCGATCCGGCTGGAAAAGGAACGCCGCCGTGAAAGCGTGCGCGAAGCAGCGTCGGAAGCGGCGATGGAACGGTTGTTGACCGCGCTTGTCGGCGACAGCGCATCAGAGGCCACCCGCGAAAGTTTCCGCGAACGCATTGTCCAGAATGCGATGAACGAGGTCGAGGTTGAGATCGACGTCGTCGAAGCCTCGAACACGCCGTTCGACATGGGCAATATGGGTGGCAACATGCAGATGATCGATCTGTCAGACATGATGGGCAAGGCATTCGGCAAGCGCCCGACCAAAAAGCGCAAGCTGCGCGTGCCCGATGCGTGGGACAAACTGGTCGATGAAGAGGCTGACAAGCGGCTTGATGACGATGACGTCGCACAAACCGCTTTGCGCAATGCGGAGACCAACGGTATCGTTTTCCTTGACGAGATCGACAAGATCGCGGTGTCTGACGTGCGCGGCGGCAGTGTCAGCCGCGAAGGCGTGCAGCGCGATTTGCTTCCCCTGATCGAGGGGACAACGGTTGCGACCAAATACGGCCCGATGAAAACCGACCACGTCCTGTTCATCGCGAGCGGTGCGTTCCATGTCGCCAAGCCATCCGACATGCTGCCTGAACTTCAGGGACGTCTGCCGATCCGGGTGAATCTGCGCGCGCTCACGCAGGAAGACTTTGTGCGCATCCTGTCAGAGACCCGCGCCAATCTGGTCGAACAATACCGCGCGCTGATCGCGACCGAGAAGGTTGAGCTCGATATCACTTCCGATGCCATTCAGGAGGTCGCGACCATCGCGGCGCAGGTCAATGAAAGCGTCGAGAATATCGGCGCGCGGCGCTTGCAGACGGTGATGGAAAAGCTGCTCGAAGAGATCAGCTTTGAAGCCGAGGAGCACGAAGGCGAAACGATCACAGTCGATTCCGCTTATGTGAGCGAGCGCCTGGGCGATCTGGCAGGCGATGCTGACCTGTCGAAATACATTCTGTGATCCTAACATGCTTACCGTCAGGTGAAGGCGGAAGGCAAAATGGCGCTTTGATACAAGGCGTTATCCCCGCACCTGCTTAACGGTGGACGCAAAGGGGGCACGGTCGCCTGTCGATAGCCACCCGAGTTGGGGAAGAACTGTGACACCAGGAAGCGTCAGCGATCTGAGGGCCATGCTTGTCGGCATGAACCCCGAACTGTCAAAGCGCGCCTGGTGCTTTCACCCCATAGATGATGCGGCGATGATCCCGCAAACTGCCTTTGCCGTGATCCGCGAAGACGAAGGGATGTGCTGTGTTCTCCCCGCTGAAGCTGCGCCGGGTGATGCCGCCAGTTTTGCGAAGATCACCTTGCGGGTTCACTCCGACCTTGAAGCTGTTGGCCTGACATCTGCGGTGTCGAGCGTCCTTTCGACGTCTGGAATAGCCTGCAACATCATCGCCGGGCTGCATCACGATCACCTGTTCGTGCCATGGGATCGGCGCGAAGAGGCATTGCGCCTGCTTGAAAAGCTGAGCCTCGACGCGCGTCGATAATTCTTGCGCGTTTGCAGGGATAGTCCGGCTCGGGGAGTTGATTGCAGCAAGCCTGCGCGCTCTAATGCATGGATCGAATGTTTATTCAGGGGCCCCACCATATGATCCGCAATTTCCTGCTTTGCAGCGTCGCAGCCGGCGTGTTTGCCGCGGCCACGCCTGTTCTTGCCGAAGCGCATGCAGACGCTCCTGAGGGTGCGCCTTCGCTCAGCGCGCCGAAAATCGAATACACAATGTGGACGCTCGATAACGGGCTCAGAGTGATCGCGATTCAAGACGACACGACCAGCACCGTTACAACCTCACTGTGGTACGATATCGGATCAAAGCTCGATCCTGATGGCCGAAGCGGTTTTGCGCATCTGTTTGAGCATATCCTCAGCCGCAAGACCGAGAACATGCCTTACAACATGATCTATGGGCTGACCGCGGATATTGGCGGGACGCGCAATGCGTCGAACTGGGTCGACCGGACCAATTATTTCGAGCAGGTGCCGGCTGCCTATCTCGAAACCATGCTTTGGACTCACCGCGAACGCATGGCGAATGTTGTGGTCGATGATGAGGTGTTCGAAACCGAGCGCGGCGTTGTGAAGGAAGAGCTGCGCCAGCGTGTTCTCGCCCCGCCTTATGGCCGGCTTCAACGCTTTATCCTTCCCGAAAACGCTTATGACGTGATGCCGCATCGCCGCCCAGGTATCGGTTCGATCGAGGATCTCGACAATGCGACGCTCGACGATGCGCTCGCGTTTTACGAAGCGTATTATGGGCCGGACACGGCAACGCTGATCGTTGCGGGCAATTTCGAGATGGATCGGCTGCGTTCGCTGGTTGATCAATATTTTGGCGACATCCCGCCGCGCGCCAATCCTGTCGATCTGACGATCACCACGCGCGAACCTGAGCTTGCCGGTCCGCGCACGGTCAATGCGACGGCTCCCAATGTGCCGCTGCCGGTTGTGGGCGGGGTCTGGAAAGCGCCGCCGACCACGCATGAAGATGCAGCGGCTCTTGAAATTCTCGAAGCGATCCTTGGACGCGGCGACAATTCACGGCTCGACAATGCTCTGGTGCGCTCCGGCCAGGCGGTGCAGGTCGCCGCTTCGGTGTTGATGTTCCGCGAGGCGGGCCAGATCGGGGTTTATGCCATCGTTCGCGGCGCTCCGCAGATGGACACGGCCAGCGCAACGCTTGATGCTGAACTGGACCGCGTTCGCAGCGAGCTTGTGTCTGAGGCTGAACTGTCAGAGGCGAAGAACGAGATCATCTCTTCCACGCTTAGCCGCCGCGAAACCGCGCGCGGCCGCGCGTTTGAACTGGGTGAGGCCCTCGTGTCGAGCGGCGATCCTGACTTCGCCGACAAACGCCTTGCCGAAATCGTCGCTGTCACCGCCGAAGACGTGATGCGCGTTGCCGCCAAATATCTTGACCCGATGAAGCGGGTGACCGTGACATACACCGCAGGCGAGGATGATCTGGCAGCTTACGCAAACCCTGTTCCCATGCCGACCTTCCGCACGCTTCCCCCGGCAGTGGGCGAAATCCGTGAGGTAAAGCCAGAGGGCGAACGCATGGCGCCGCCTGCTCCGGCGGATGCCCCCGAAGTTGCTGCGCCAGCGATTGTCGAGGCCACCTTGTCAAACGGGATCGAAGTGGTGGCGGTGCAGACCGGCAGCGTTCCGATTGCGACCATTTCCATGATTGTGCCGGGTGGTTCAAAAACCGATCCGCGAGATAAGGCGGGGATTGCCAATCTTGCTGCCAATCTTGCTGACAAGGGCATCAACGGAATGGATGCAGGCGCGATTGCTGCTCGTTTTGAAAGCCTTGGCGCCAGCTTTGGCGGCGGGTCGAGCAATGACGGCACCAGCTTCTTCCTCACCGCGCCTTCTGCCAATCTCGCCGAGGCGGGAGAGCTTGCCGCGTCAATCGTAACCGGCGCGATCTATCCCGATGACGAATTCCAGCGCGAACGCGCGCGTGCGGTCGACGGGCTTAAGGTTGCGATGCAGGATCCGGGCAGCCTGTCTGGTTATGTTCGCCGCGTCGCCATGTATGGCGATGCGCCATACGGATCGCAGCCCGGTGGCACCGCAGAAAGTCTTGGCGCGATCACGCGCGATGACCTGCTCGATTATCGCCAGCGCTTTATCCATCCTGACCGAATGAAAATCGTGATCAGCGGCGGCATTGCGCCAGACGATGCGATCGCAACTGCCGAAAAGATGTTCGGCGATTGGTCGAGCGACCTTCGCCCCGGTCCTGTCCCAAGCGAGGCGGCAGGCGAAGCGCCCGCTGTTCGCACCATTGTTGTCGACATGCCTGATGCGGGACAGGCGGCGGTGAACCTTTCGGTTCGTGCCCCCTCGCGCACGAGCGAGGATTATTACCCGCTTGAACTGGCAAACTCGGTGCTGGGCGGCGGATCAAGCGGGCGATTGTTTGAAGAAGTTCGGACCAAACGCTCGCTCAGCTATGGCGCCTATTCGGGCTTTGGTGACCGCATGGATGAAGCCGTACTCAGCGCCAGCGCACAGACCAAGAATGAAAGCGCAGCCGAGGTTGCGAAGATCTTTCTTGATGAATTCGCCCGCCTTGGAAACGAGGAGTTGAGCGAAGACCTGCTTGAGCGGCGCCGGCTCTATCTTGGCGGCGGGCTTGCGCGGGCTCTGGAAACCAGCGGCGGTTTCAACGCTATTGTCGCCGGGTTGTTGCAGCAGGGTCTGACAGCTGATGAAGCCTCGCGATTTGCCGAAAGGTTGTCAGCAGTTGATGCCGCATCGGCAAGCGCGGCAGCGCGCAAATACGTCAACCCTGACATGGCAACCTTGGTGATTGTCGGCGACGCTTCGGCATTCCTTGAAGAGCTCAAGGCGCTCCGTGAAGATGTCGAAGTGATCCCGGCAAGCGAGCTTGACCTGACGTCAGCCGATCTGCGCAAGGTGTCGCAAGGCGGGTAGCGCGAGTTTGGTAAAGCCGGGGCGGTTATTCGGCCGCTTCGGCTTCGACCCGTTCTGCTGCCTGCTGCGCCCACATATCGGCATAGATCCCGCCCGCGGCGAGCAATTCGGCATGCGTGCCGCTTTCAGCCAATTCGCCCTGATCAAGGACGATAATCCGGTCTGCATCGGCAATTGTTGAAAGCCGGTGCGCAATCGCGATGGTGGTGCGGCCCTGCGCGAGCCGGCGCAGCGTGCCTAGGATTTCCTGCTCGGTGCGCGTGTCGAGCGCGCTGGTCGCTTCATCAAGCAGCAGGATCGGCGGGTTCTTCACCAGGGTGCGCGCAATCGCGACGCGTTGCTTTTCCCCGCCTGACAGTTTGAGCCCGCGTTCACCCACCATGGTTTCAAACCGATCCGGCAGACGTTCAATCAGTGGCGTCAGCGCGGCATCGCGGGCGGCGGCTTCGACAGTCGCCTCCTGCGTGCCTTCCGCGCCATATGCAATGTTGTAGGCAAGCGTATCGTTGAACAGCACGCTGTCCTGCGGGACAATGCCAATATTCGCGCGCACACTATCCTGCTTTGCCGCCGCGATATCCTGACCATCGATCAGGATGCGCCCGCCTTGCGGATCGTAGAACCGGAACAGCAGCCGCGCGATCGTGCTTTTGCCTGCGCCCGATGGCCCGACAATCGCTAGCGTGCTTCCTGCGGGTACCTCAAAGCTCAGACCTTTAAGGATGGTGCGTTCCGGCTCGTAACCGAACGTGACATTGTCAAAGGCAAGGCTCGGTTCGCTCACGTCAAGCGGCTTGGCATCGGGCGCGTCCTCAACCTCGACCGCCGTATCCATCAGCTTGAACATTTCCGCCATGTCGACAAGGCCCTGACGGATCGTGCGGTAGACCCAACCGAGAAGGTCAAGCGGGCGGAACAGCTGCATCAGATACGTGTTCACAAACACAAGGTCGCCAACCGTCAGCTTGCCCTGGCTCCAGCCCCACACGCTGAACGCCATCGCGCCAGCCATCAAGGCGTTGGTGATCCCTGATTGCACGACGTTTAGGAGCGCGAGCGAGTTTTCCGATTTGACCGCGGCTTGCGCATAAGCGCGCGCGGCCTGACTGTAGCGGGCTTCTTCGCGCGCTTCGGCGCCAAAATACTTCACGGTCTCGAAATTGAGCAGCGAATCCACCGCGCGGTGCAGCGCCTTGCCATCAAGATCGTTCATCTCGCGGCGCAGCTTGGTGCGCCATTCGGTGATCAGGCGGGTGAGATAGATATACGCAACTACGGTCAGCGCGGTGGCTGCCACCAATTCCCAGCCGAAATTGAGATAGAAGATGACTCCCACCGCAATCAGCTCAATCGCGGTGGGAGCGATGTTGAACAGCAGGAAATAGAGCATCATGTCGATGCTTTTGGTTCCGCGCTCGATGATCTTGGTGACCTCGCCTGTGCGCCGGGTCAGGTGGAAGCGCAGCGAAAGCCGGTGGAGCCGGTGGAACACGTCTTCGGCAAGGCTGAGCGTCGCCATCTGGCCGACCCGCTCAAACGCGACATTGCGCAGATTGTCGAACAGGAGCGATGTGAACCGGCCAAGCACATAAGCCGCGACCAAGGCCATTGCGACCTGCGCGCTGGCGGCGATCTGGTCTGCCGCGCCTGATTGCTCCATCGCATCGACCGCGCCCTTATATGCAAAAGGCAGCGCCAGCGTTGCGGCCTTGGCGGCGAGCACGAAGACCATAGCCAGGATGATGCGCGCGCGCAGCGAAGGGTTATCGCGTGGCCACAGATAGGGGAGGAACCGCCGAAGCGTTTTCCAGCCTTCTCCCTCTGGCGGGGTCTGCGGGCGATCGGAAGAGGCGGTATCAGGCGGCATTGCGCCGCATCATGTGGGCGCGCGCCTGCACGATGGCAAGGCGCACAGCGCTACCGGGGGTTACATAAGCGGACTGTACCCGCGCGAACGGTTGCGGCGCATCGCCCGCGCGACATCACGCGGGACATCGAACAGCACCCGTTGATTGGCAAAGTCGATCGCCACCCGGTCAAAGATGCGCAGGTGATCCATGCCAAGCGCAAGCACCGGCTTATCCTTCAGGCCCAGCGCTTCAAATGCAGGCGCATCGGCAAAGGTCAGCGGGACATTGGTCAGCGCCATGCCTTCGATGTTGAGCGAGCGCACCAGTTGCGCTTCGCCGACAAGTTCGACCCCGTTCACATCGGTCGTGGTGACTTCCTGCGCGCGCTTGGCCCGCATGCGTTCCTGAAGCGCGAGATTGCCCATGCTCGATTGCGCGCCGGTGTCGATGATGACGGTTGCCCGCACCCCTTCGACAAGCGCATCAGTGATCAGCAACTGGCCCAGTTCCGCGCGCGCACGCACGATGATCTCAAAGCCGCGCCGGTCGCGGCCCCGGTCGGTCACATCCTGAATGGCAATCGTCTCTTCGCGGAAATCGATCAGCACGCGCAGGTCCTGCAGACTGTCGAGACCGATGATCCCGTCTGCGCCGACATGCTGGCGTTCAAGCACGGGGGAGACAAGATCGCGCACCGTGTGGTTGCCAAAGGTCATCGATGACACCTCGACCATATCAACCGGGCGGCGGCTGGCCATGCCGACCAGCATCGCAGTGCCGCCCGGATTGAGCTGAAGCCCTTCGTTGATATAGTTTGTGACAGCGGTGGCCTGGCTGCCAGTGTCGATCATGAAATTGTAAGGGCCTTCGCCTTCGACCAGCACCGGAACGGTAAACCGGTTGGTGCGGTCATCTTCAAGCTCAAGCACCTGTGTTGCAGGGTCAGCAAGGTTAGGGGCGATGGCTTCTATATTAGGGGTCTGCGGAGTGATCGGTGGTTCGACCCCGGCAATCGCGGTGGTGGCAGCGCTTGATCCGAGCAGGCTGGCGGCGAGTAGGGGGGTGGCCCAAAGCGTGTTCATGTCTCTTCCCAATCGCCCGGCTTTGGTGCCGGGTCCGGGTGCGAAGATACACTACATGGGGCATCTGCCAAAATGCGTTGGTCGAGTTGCCTTGGCGCTTGCCGGGATGATCAGGCGGGTTGCGCGCTCATTTCCGGCTCTGGCTGGTTGCGCAGCAATGCCCAGGTTTCACGCACAAGAGGCCGGTAGCCGAACCAGAAGGTCGCTGCGTAAACGGCTGCACCCAGCGCTGCGTTCTTTGCGAGCGCGAGAAGCGGGCTTTCAATCACGAGGAATTGCTGCGCTCCAAGAACCACGACCGCCATGGCCGATGTGGCCAGTGCGATCGGCGCCAGCGCGTCAGCCAGCGCGAGCAGCGATACCCCGATACGAGGCAAGGTCACTGTCAGCGTCACCGCGCACAGCAGCGGGGCTGCAACCCACCACGCATAAACAAGGCCCATCGGCCCCGAGTTGACGCCCCACAGGAACATGATCGGGAAGATCACAGCGCCCGCAATGCTGGTGAACAAATAGACCTTGGGCCGGCCCATCGCATTGGTAACCGGCGAACAGATCAATTGCAGCGCGAAGGCTGGCATCACGATCGTCAACCCGGCGACGATCGGGATCAGGCCCGTCCACTTCTCTCCCATCAAAACAAGGATCGCGTTTTCGGCGGTGAGAGCGAGGCCTATATATACAGGCGCGCAAACCATCATCACCAGCCGCGCGGTTTTGAGGAAATAGGGTGCCAGAGGTTTGCGAGCGCGGTGCAGCTCTGAATAGGCTGCGAGCGCGACTTCATTTATCGGCGGGATAAAGCGCCCGGTGACAATCAGCGTCAAGAACAGCGCCTGCGTATAAAGGCCAAGATCGTAGGTTTCGAGGATACGGCCTGCGATCACGACATCGCTCTGGCTCTGGATGATCCAGAACAGCTGGCACAAGGTCAGCGTGCCGCCAAAGGTGAACAGGTCCCATGCGCCTGACGGGTTGAAGATCGGGCGGACCCACAGCTTGGCCGCAATCATCAATCCGATGGCGCGCGCAACGAAGATCGAGATCCCGGCATAGACCAGCGCCCATACGCCCCAGCCCAACCAGGCAAGGCCCAAGGCGGTCAGAGCGCCAACGACAGCGGCGCCCATATTCACCTGTCCCGCCTTGCGGAAGTCGAGCGAGCGCGCGAGCCATTCTCCCGGAAGCGCGGTGAAGGGGACAGTCAGGAAGATGATCGCCTGCAAACGCAGCATGTCGGCCACCACTGGCTCACCGAAATATTCGGCCGCATAGGGTGCGAGCATGAACTGCACGCTTGCAAGCAGGCCAGCGAACATCAGCAGCAGACCAAAGACCTGTCCGATCCGGCGCTCATCAACGCGGTCGGTTTGCACCAGGGATGTCGCAAAGCTGCTACCGTTCAGGAAGGCGAGCGCGGTGACGACCACCTGGCTCATCGCGAACAGGCCATAGTCTGTAGGGTCGAGCAGGCGCACGACGAGGAAGGTCGAAGTCCATGTGATGATCTGCGAGCCCACCTGCGCGCCCCAGCGCCAGATCACGGCGGATCGAACGCGCGAGGCGAAACCCGAATCGTGCGCATGATTCGTCGCAGAATCGCCCGATTGCGATTCGGAAGAGGGGGGATAGGCCTGCATCAGAGGGGCGATAGGGCCAAAAGGTTTAGAATTGCCCCTTTTGCAGGGGTGATTCAGGTATGAATCGCAGGCTTTCAGGCGGTGCGATGGTGAATTGCGGGTTGCAGGGAAGGGGGAGCGGCACCCCAAACCCAGGAAATCAGGGGGTCGGAATGGCGGAATTCTGCGATTTGTGCGCGGCTTTGAAATAAAAATTCAAAAAAGATTCAAAAACCCGTTGACCGAATCCCGGACCGCGCCTAGATGACCTCCACCGACGCGGCGCTGACGGCTTCCACCGTCCACTGCATCGGTCGCCAACATAAACGGACAGCCAGTCCCTCGGTTACCAAAATCGAGGAACACCTTCGCTGTCCGCTTCTTTTGTTTGGTGGCTCTTTGACATTGTTAGTTTTTGATGAAGGGACATGTGGGCGACGGCGCCCGGTCCGAGGAACTCAAGGCCTCGGTAACCGGATATATTGAAGCCGATTGCCACATCCTTCCAGGCTCCACAGTCTGGTTGTGATGATGCATGTTCATTCGTATCCATTACGTTTGACAGTGCAGGTATCGGCTCCTTGAAGCTCATGCCTAGTAGGTCGGCGGGGTTATCCCCGTGCTTACTTAGTATGTGACACAACTTGAGAGTTTGATCCTGGCTCAGAACGAACGCTGGCGGCATGCCTAACACATGCAAGTCGAACGAACCCTTCGGGGTTAGTGGCGCACGGGTGCGTAACGCGTGGGAACCTGCCCTTAGGTTCGGAATAACTCAGAGAAATTTGAGCTAATACCGGATAATGTCTTCGGACCAAAGATTTATCGCCTTTAGATGGGCCCGCGTTAGATTAGATAGTTGGTGGGGTAACGGCCTACCAAGTCGACGATCTATAGCTGGTCTGAGAGGATGATCAGCCACACTGGGACTGAGACACG